>JADFNO010000293.1 GCA_022563315.1 Planctomycetota bacterium
CAGCACTGAGCACTACCCGATCTTGCAGGCCCGTACAGTGAGCAACAGTTCATAGTCGGGATCATGAGCGTCAAGCTTTGGGGCTTCCACGTCTTCGACTGCCAGTCCGTGCAGAAACGCCACGGCTGCCATCACGTTGCCGAAGGCCTCGACCTTTATGGATTTCGGCTCGAAACTCTCCCCCCACAATCGGCGTAGCGACATGGAGGTGAAACGCCAGTAATCACCCCAGCGATCCATATCATAGCGGCTGATCTGACTGATTCCCGGAACCGTACACAAGACGACTCCCTCGGGACTGAGCAGATCATAAACGGTTTGCACAACGGCTTTGATATCATAAATGTGTTGCAGCGTTTGGGTCAAAATAACGCAGTCGAAAGCGTCAGATTCGATCGACTTTCTATCCGTTAGGTCGCCCACCAACGTGGCCTTTGGATTCCCATCCACAACATGCAAGACGTCGCTGCGGATGACCCGGTCGCCTCCGAACTGTCGCGTGTATCGGTTTTCCCCGATTTCGAGCACGTGCCCGCGAATGTCTGGCGCGTGTTCACAAAGAAAGCGCTCGATATAGTAGCGGTCGATGCACGCACCGCGATCATATCCAAACTGACGGCTGATCGGTTCGACTCGGTCGAGCAAAGCCCAATCCATCTTGCGATTTCGTGCCGACCGTGGCCACGGCGCACTTGCGGTGGAAGTCCGGATGACACCATGGGGATCACTCAGGTGTTTCATCAGTCACTGCCCCTTTCGTTGCGCGTAAATCAGCAGGAAGTAGCGCGTCTGCGGTCCGAGTCGAAAAGGCGGTTGCGCGTGTGGGTTCGTTTCGGCGTCGAAGTCATGGATGAGATAGGCGAATCCCTGCCGGTCCAGAAGTTCAAGAATCTTGTGCAGCGTGCGAGGCCAACCGGGCACGTGATGATACTCCACCACCATGGATCGAATGTTTCGGAGTCGCTCCGCGCTGTCCGCAAGCACCGGCCATTCCGCTCCCTCGATGTTCATTTTCAGGAAGTCCACCGGCTGATCCAGATAGTCCCGCAATCGAACGGTCCGAACGTCGTAGCGCTGCGATTCGGTCGACGCTGCGTCATCCGAAGTCGTTATGATGGTGCTGCCGTACCGGCCGTCGGAGTGAAGCGTGATCTGACCTTCCTGTTCAGCCAGGGCGGCGCGCACGATCGTCACATCCTTCAAGCCGTTGCGTCGGACGTTTTCTTCCAGATAGGGCACGATCGTGGGATCCGGCTCAAAGGCAATCACCCGGGCGTCGGGATATTGATGCTTGAAGTACAACACCGACATCCCGATGTTGGCGCCGCAATCCAGAATGACCGGATCCGTAACGGGCGCCTGAAAATGGTAAATCCGCTTCTGGAAAATGTCCTTGCGCAGAATGTTGAAGTTGTCATCGTCGTTGATCCAAATGTCGTAGTCCAGAAGCCGTTGATAACTGTTCGGCGTAGCGATGGCTTGTGGCGGTGGCATCGTTTGCAGGCTTTGTTGCGAAGCGTCCATACACGTTCCTTGCAGCGACCTGAGGATCGCGCGTTTTCTTGCGACGCCCTTATCGGGTCTGAAAGCATTATCGGCTGAGGCGGGTTCGTTGGCTTAGAGCCTATCCCATTAACCCTTGTGGCATCTGTTTTCAACCGGTGAAACGCCCATAACCAATGGGCCCCTGAACCCGATCCGCGTCATGGAAAAACCGGAATTGGCCGCTACTGGCCAAGAACACGGTCTTTTTCGCTCTAGGGTTTCCGACATTGTCCAATCAAAAAGACGTACATGATCGGCATCTTTGGGGCATGACTTGCGTTTATATTTTAGAATTTGGGCATGCTGTCACCGCTTTCCACGTCCGGCACATTGTCGATTCTGTCTCAGCTCGACCGCAATCAGCGGTCGCTGAATGAGTCCTTCAAGCGCCTGGCGACCGGACGCAGAATCAACAGCGGCAAGGACGATCCAGCCGGGTTGATTTCGTCCGAGCAGCTCGCAGCCGAGATCAGATCCCTGGAGGCCCAGACCCGATCGCTTCGACGCGTCGAGTCCAACGCCTACATCGCCGAAGGGCACGCCTCGGAGCTGTCTTCACTGTTTCGGGATCTAAACGGGTTGGTTGTGGCCAGCGCCAATCAGGCGGGAATGTCCGACGCCGAGATCGCAG
>JADFNO010000156.1 GCA_022563315.1 Planctomycetota bacterium
CGCTTCGGGCTGCGCTCTACTTCGTGATCTGGTTCTCGCTCGCACGATACTTCGTCGGCAACTCGATCGCCCAGGACGGCTCCGGCGATCCGAGCATCACGTCGCGCATGCAGGCGCTGGCCGCCCCGGCGATGATCCTGTATGCCTTCACGCAGACGTTCGCGGCCGTTGACTGGCTCATGACCCTGGAGTTTGCGTGGTTCAGCACGATGTTCGGCGTGTATTTCTTCGCCGCCAGTTGCTGCGGGTTCGGGGCGACGATGATCCTGCTCATCTACTTCCTGCAGCGGGCCGGGCGTGTCACTGAATCGATCAGCATTGAACATTACCACGACATGGGCAAGTTTCTGTTCGCGTTCGGCATCGTGTTCTGGGCGTACATCGCGTACAGCCAATACATGTTGATCTGGTACGCGAACATGCCTGAGGAAACAACGTGGTTCATGGTTCGGCAGCTCGGCTCGTGGAAGGGGCTGAGTCTCCTGTTGATCCTGGGCCACTTCTTTATTCCGTTCTTCTTCCTGCTTACCCGGCACACGAAACGCGTCAAGGGCCTGCTGGCGGCGGCGGCGGCGTGGATGGTCGCCATTCATTTCATCGATATGTATTGGCTGGTGATGCCGATGGTGCCGGTCGAGCTGGTGCAGTCGGTTGACGGCGACTACGCGGCCCTCGTGACCGCGTTCCAGGCCCCTGAAAACGCGGCGTATGATCTGAACTGGCAGTTGTTCGACGTGACACTGCTGCTGGGGTTTGCCGCCTTGATGGTGGCGGGAACCGCGTTTGGGTTGCGCAGCCGATCGTTGGTGCCTGAGCAGGACCCGCGGCTGGCCGAGTCTTTGGCGTTTGAGAATTACTAAGTAAGAAGGCATTAGGGATTAGGGATTAGGCACAGGTAAGAAGAAGCAACAACCGATGACTGACCACTTCGAACATAACATCGATGATCATGAGGATCCCGCCGCCAGCTCGACCTCGCTGGTGGGGTTCATCGGCGTGGTGCTGCTGGTGGTGACGATGCTGGGGGTGACGGCGCTGTACTACAACGTGAAAGCCACTCAAGTTGACAAAGAGGTCGTGCAGGTGGACATCGACGAGCCAAGGAAGGTTCGCACCCAGCAGGAAGGGCGCCTGACTGCCCCGGCCCACTGGGAGGAACGCGACGATGGCGGCGAAGTTACGCGCGAATTGGTCATCCCGCTTGAACGAGCAATGAAGATTGTGGTCGAGGAATACGGCGCAGCCGAGGTCTCACCGACGGCGTCGGCATCAGGTGACATGCCATGACGAAGGGAATCACAACACAGCCGGCAACGGTACGTCCAAGCCGAATCGCCATCATCGGCGCTGCGATCGTCGTTGGCGGCGCGTCGTCGATTGCTCAGGTCTCGCCGCTCGACGTCACCGACCCGCCGGAGGGCGTGGGCATCGACGAGCGGCTCGACGAGCAGTTGCCGCTTGATCTTCAGTTCATCGACGACACCGGCCGAACCGTCACGCTGGGCGAGTATTTCAATCGCGGTGTGCCCGTCGTCATCACACCCGTCTTCTATCGCTGCCGCAACCTCTGCTCCGCCACCCTCAATGGCCTGGCCGAGGCGCTCAATGAGATCGAATCGTCGGCGGGCGAGGATTTTCAGATCATCACGTTCACGATCAGCCCCAAGGAGACGTATCGGCTGGCGGAGGTGAAGAAGCGGAACTACCTGGGGGTGTACAAACGGGAGAACGCCGCTGACGGTTGGCATTTTCTGACCGGCGACGAGGACAGCATCGAGGCGCTGACGAAAGCGCTCGGTTTTCGGTACCGTTTTGTCGAGCGCACCGGCGACTATGCGCATGCGGCGAGCATCATCGTGGCCACGCCCCAAGGCCGGCTCTCTCGTTACATCAATACGGTGATGCCGGAGTCTGAAACACTGGGCAAGGCGTTGATCGAGGCGTCGCAGGGCGCGATCGGTTCGCCCTGGGATCGCTTCGTGCTGTGGTGCTCGACCTATGATCCGGCCGCGGGCAAGTACGTCGTGGCGGCGCGGAGAGTCATGACCCTCGGCGGGTTGGCCACGATGTTGATCGTGGTCATCGGCTTGGGCATGTTGTGGCGACACGAATTGAAGATCAGGCGACACAAGCCGGCATTGGGAGAATTGCAAACGTGAATCTCCTTTCGCCGATGTTCTTGCTGCTGGCTCAGACCGGAGGCACCGGTGGGGGGTTCTGGTTCCCGGAATCGGCCTCGACCGTCGCGCCGGAGGTGGACTTTGCGTTTGACTTCATCACGGGGATCAGCATCTTCTTCTTTGTGCTGATCGTGGGGGTGATGCTGTGGTTTATGTTCAAGTATCGCCGGCGGGGGCACCTTCCGAGCATGGAGAGCCCGACGCACAACACGCCGCTGGAGATCACCTGGACTGCGATCCCCATGATTCTCGTCGTCTTGATCTTCTATATCGGGCTCAAGGGATACGTGAACATCACGACGCCGCCGGAGAACTCCTACGAGATCGAGGCGGTCGGCCAGCAATGGTACTGGAGCTTCAACTACCCCAACGGCGCGACGGATATCAACATTCTCCACGTTCCCGTTGGTCGTCCGGTCAAGATCAACCTGCGCGCGAACGATGTGATACACGCCCTGTTCATCCCGGCGTTTCGGGTGAAGATGGACGCGGTGCCCGGGCGCCGTACCGAACTGTGGTTTGAGGCGACGCGGGAGGGCGAATTCGAGCTGTACTGCGCTGAGTACTGCGGCACCCAACACTCGCAGATGGTGGGAAAGGTCATCGTCTATAACCAGTTCGCGTTCGAGGCCAAGATCGATGAGCTGGCGAACTGGCTGGACAAGGTGCCGGATGAAGACCTCCACAAAGCCGGCGTGATTCTCTACAACTATTGCTCCACTTGTCATACCGTCGACGGCTCGCCGTTGATTGGTCCGTCGTTTCAGGAAACACACGAGCTTTTCAAGAGTGGCGGGACACGCAAGTTGGCGGACGGCAGCGCCGTGACCGTGAACGAAGACTATCTGCGAAGCTCGATCCGCAAGCCAAGCGACCAGATCGCTGCGAGCGCCCAGGGCGTGGCCTATCCCAGCTCGATGACGCCGAACATCGCCGACCAACTCGGTACGCGGGGCGTGGAAGCGATGATCCAGATGCTCATGCGCCTCGATGAACTGGTCGACGCCGAGGGAAAACTGAAGAAGGTGGAGCGAGCAGACATCGTCGTCGGGACTGAGGAGCCGCAATGAGATGACCACGATCGACACGACCAAACCGACGCCTGGGGCCGAGACGCCGCCCGTCGACAATTACCTCACGCATTCCACTGGCATCATGTCGTGGCTGGGGACGCTCGATCACAAGCGCATCGGGGTCATGTACCTTGTTTCGATCCTGACGGCGTTCTTCCTGGGCGGGATGTTCGCGATGCTCCTGCGGCTGGAACTGATGTTCCCCGGCGAGCAGATCCTGAGCCAGGACCAGTACAACATGGCTTTCACCCTCCACGGGGTGATCATGGTGTTCCTGGTGATCATCCCCAGCGTTCCCGCCTCGCTGGGTAACTTCGTCCTGCCGATCATGCTCGGGGCGAAGGACGTCGCGTTCCCTCGCCTGAATCTGTTCAGCTATTACCTGTGGGTGACGGGCGCGGTGCTGGCCGTGTCGTCGATATTCTTCGGCGGAGTCGACACGGGCTGGACGCTGTACGTGCCGTACAGCACGAGCGGAACGCAGATGAACGGCATCCTGCTGGTCACCTTCGCGGTGTTCGTGCTGGGGTTCAGCTCGATCTTCACCGGGATCAACTTCATTGTGACGATCCATCGGCTTCGCCCGCCGGGGATGACGTGGTTCCGCATGCCGCTGTTCCTGTGGGCGATCTACGCCACGGGGATTTTGCAGGTGATGGCCACGCCGGTCATCGGTATCACGGTCGCTTTGCTGGCCGTGGAGCGGTTGTTCGGGATCGGTATTTTCGATCCCGCCTTGGGCGGCGACCCCGTCCTCTTCCAGCACTTCTTCTGGTTCTACTCCCACCCAGCGGTGTACATCATGATCCTGCCCGGGATGGGGATCATCTCCGAGCTGATCTCCGTCCATAGCCACAAACATATTTTTGGCTACAAGTTCATCGCCTTTAGTTCGGTGGCGATTGCGATCTTCAGCTTCATCGTCTGGGGGCACCACATGTTCCTCTCCGGCCAGTCGCCGCTGATGAACGTCGTATTCTCCGCGATCACGTTCAGCGTGGCGATCCCATCCGCAGTCAAGGTGTTCAACTGGTTGGCGACGCTGTACAAGGGATCAATCAGCTTCAACACGCCGATGCTCTACGCGTTATCGTTTCTAGTCTTATTCACAATCTCCGGCTTGACCGGCTTGCACCTGGGCACCCTGGCCACCGACATCCACTTGCACGACACATATTTCGTGGTGGCCCATTTCCACTACACGATGATGGGCGGCGCGTTGATCGCGATGATCGGCGGCATCCACCACTGGTGGCCGAAGATCACCGGACGGATGTATTCGGAGTTCTTGGGCCGGATCGCCTGCGGATTGATCTTCATCGGGTTCAACCTGACGTTCTTCACCCAGTTCATGCTGGGCAGCAAAGGCATGCCCCGGCGATACCACGACTACGCCGGCGACAACTGGAACCCGACGGTGACGGAACTGTTCGGCAAGTACCACTTCTGGTCGTCGATCGGGTCGTTCGTCATGGCCGCGGGGTTCTTCCTCATCGCCTTTTACCTGCTGCACTCGTTGTTCAGAGGGAAAAAGGCCCCGGCCAATCCCTGGGGCGGTCGCAGTCTCGAATGGCAGTGCGCCTCGCCGCCGCCGCACGATAATTTCTCCGAGCCGCCGCACGTCGGCGACCCTTACGATTTCACGGTCTTGGAATGGGACGAGCAGGAGCAAGGGTACCACTGGCGACATGATCTGAAACACGAACCCGGCGAAGCATAGATCAGAATAATTTTCACCGCAGAGGCGCAGAGAACGCAGAGGTAAGAAAAAAGAACTTCTTAAGTTTATGGAAAACGACTTGATGGCATCCAACTCCGCGAAACCTTCCCCAAGCCCTCTGCGCCTCTGCGGTGAATTCCTCTCCGAGTGTATGGAAATATGACGACGACTGCCTCGACTACACACGATCACCCCGACTTCCTGGCTCACCACTGGGATACGCCCAAGCAGCAGTTCGAAGCGGGCAAGCTGGGGATGTGGCTGTTCCTGGCCACCGAGGTCCTGCTGTTCGGCGGATTGTTTGTCGGATACGCAGTCTGGCGGGGCAATCACCCGGAGCTGTTCAAGTTCGGCAGCCAGTACCTCGACACGACGATGGGCGCGATCAACACCGTCGTCCTCATTCTCAGCAGCCTGACCATGGCCTGGGCCGTGACCTGCGCTCAGCGCGGGAATCGCAAGGGTTTGATCATCGGCCTGCTGCTGACGCTCGCCGGCGCCGGCGGATTCCTTGGGATCAAGTATTTCGAGTACAGCCACAAGTTCAACGAGGGCTGGTTCCCCGGCGCGTACTTCTATGACAAACCCTCAGATCGTTCGCACACGTGGGATGACAACCTGCCCGTGCCCGGGGCAGGGCAACTTGTAGTGCCTGTTCCTGATACCGAAGCGCGCTCGATCGAAGAGCTCGGGCTCCCGGCCGACATTCTGGTGGAGCTTTCAACCGTCGTACCGCCCGGTCAAGGGCCTTCGGGCCTGGAAGAACTTGCGCTGACCGATACGGTGCATACCGATGACCATGCCGAGCATGAAATGCACGCGCTGCAGCGTGAAGATCGCCCGGCAAACGCCCATATGTTCTTCAATATCTATTTTATGATGACGGGTTTGCACGGCCTGCACGTGCTCGGGGGCGTGGGCGTGATGATCTGGCTGCTGATCGGAGCCGTGAAGGGGCGCTTCAATGAAAAATACTTCACGCCCGTCGATCTCGGCGGACTGTACTGGCACATCGTCGATCTGATATGGATCTTCTTGTTCCCGCTGTTCTATCTGATATAGGAAGGCATTAGGCATTAGGCATTAGGCACTAGGCAATGGGTAAGAGATAGAGACATGGCCAGCGAATCATCACAACACGAAGGGCATCCCGAGGTCGGGCACGTCGTTCCGGTGCGCATCCTTTTCGTAACGGGAATGGGGTTGCTCGCGCTGACCTTGCTCACCGTCTGGGCCGCGAGCTTCGACTTCGGGAATCTCAACATCTGGATTGCCCTGGCTATTGCGGTTGTCAAGGGCACGCTCGTCGTCATGTTCTTCATGCACCTTCTGTACGATCGGCCGTTCCACGGAATCGTCTTCGTGTCCTCGCTCGCATTCGTGGCGCTGTTCATCAGCTTCGCCTTGACGGATACGTTCGAGTACGCGGGCGATCTCGACCCCGGCGACGCGCCGAAGGTGGTGGAGAAGCTGAACGTATTAGGGGAATGATGGCGGACTCCGCCGGGTCGTCGCCGTTTGCTAAGCACGAGGCGCAAGTCTCAGCGGGCACGTTGGGGTTGTGGTTCTTTCTCGCGGCACTGACGATATTCTTCGGGGCCAGTGTACTGGGCTATTGGGTGATTTGGCTGGGGGCGGAGCGTGATGCGGTGCTCGACCTGCCGGCGCTTCCCCGCGGGCTGTGGGTCAGCACGGCACTGTTGTTAGCCAGTAGCGGCGCCATGCACTGGGCGCTCACGAGCATTCGCAATAATCGCTCCCGACAGCTTCAACTCGGGTTGCTTGTGACCACTCTGCTGGGCCTGGCCTTCCTTGGGGTGCAAACGCGCTGCTGGGTCCAATGGGCCGCGCCGTTGGCGGCGGCGCTGAGCCAATCGCAGACCCGTTTTCTTCTCACCGGGTTCTATGTGTTGACGGGCATACATGCGCTGCACGTTATTGGCGGATTGATACCGCTGACGATCGTCACGCTGCGCGCGGCCCGCGGTCGATACTCGTCCAGTTACTACGCAGGCGTGCGCTACTGCGCGATGTACTGGTATTTCCTGGACGGCGTGTGGCTCGTGCTGTTCGCGACGCTACTGCTAGGGACGTAGCACAGCGCAGTTTCATATCCGAGCCGGGCTGTCCCCAGCCCGGGCAGCTGCGCCGCCGTCAATCGGCGACGCAGCTGCGGGGAGTTGCGCAACACGTGAAGAAAAGCGGGCGCAGCGCCCGCTCCGGGGCGGGGACGCCCCGGCTCTGACTTTGGCAATCGTGCTTGAAGGTGATACGTTGACGCGACGAGTTCGTGCGGAGCTTTTTCGTGCCAGACCAGCCGCTTGCGTATCACATCACGTTCGGAATGTATGGCTCACGACTTCACGGCGATGCGCGGGGTACGGTCGACCGATCGATGAACAAGCCCGGCGATCCGATCATCGGACGAGATACCGACTGGGAACAGATTGAACGATCGCTGCTCAGATTCCCGCCGGTCGTTCCGACGTCACAACAGCGACAATTCGCCGAATCAATTATCCCGTCGATTTGCAATCGAGGCGGATGGCAATTTCACACGTGCGCTGCTCAGGACGACCATGTGCATGCGTTGCTCACGACCACGGCGGATGCGAAGACCGTCCGCCGTCTGCTCAAGCGTTGGCTCGGACAGGCGTTGTCAGAACGCTGGCCGTTGCTGCCTGATGCGACGTGGTGGGCGGAAGGCGGGAGCGTGAAGTGGATCTGGGATCAGCAGTATTTCGAGAATGTGTTTTCATATATCGAGAGGCAACGTACGCAGTTGGCCTAGCAATCCGAGCCGGGCTGTCCCCAGCCCGGGCAGCTGTGTCGCCGTCAATCGGCGACGCAGCTGCGGGGAGTTGCGCAACACGTGAAGAAAAGCGGGCGCAGCGCCCGCTCCGGGGCGGGGACGCCCCGGCTCTGATTTGGATCTGCCGAGTGATGTTCGCCCTTCACTGCACCGGCGTATCGTCGGGGTACACCGCGTGCCAGGCGAACCACATCGCGTAACGGGTGATGATGTTGCCGCCGTTTGTGGGATGCCCCACAGACCTGCCGGCCAGCGGGACTGGTAGAAGCTCCTCCGAGATGGCCGTGGAAACCTCGCTTGACTTTCTTGATGGGCGGCATACGCTGATAGCGAGCCAGCGTAAGAGGCGAGCGTAGTTGCCAAGGTTCTCGGCTCGTCAGGCCCTGCAGTTGGTTACACTCGTGCTTTGAATGATGAAGGGCCCCGCCGGTGTACAACCACCGGCGGGGCCCAATTTCGAGACCAAGTCCATTTCGCATTGCGTTTTGAAAAGGAGATTGGCCAAGTGCATTCTAATCCGAACGACCAAAACAGCAAGATTCCGGATTCCGCGCGCGTTCGCGGCGAAAAGCTACTGACTCTTAATGAGGCGGCGCGCTACCTGACATTGAATCGAGAAGTAACAGCCAGCCGGGCATCGATCGAGAAGTTGGTCCGAGTCGGATGTGAGGGTGTGCATCTCGAAACGACTGTGTTGACCGGCACGCGCCACACGAGTCTTGAGGCCGTCGAACGGTTCTGCCGAGAGGTTGCGGCAGTCGATCCTCCGCGATGGCC
>JADFNO010000157.1 GCA_022563315.1 Planctomycetota bacterium
CTAGGTCGTGTCCCGTAAGTCCCAAAACGCGCTGGGAGGGTCGTGAGTGCGAGTCCGAATTAGCGTTCTTCGGCCGTTGACGACAGCCCCGGTTGGGACTGGATGCAGGACCGGAGACTTGCGGGACACAACCTAGATCCGCAGCCGCAGCGAATTGAACGATCGCGTCACGTGAGAACCGTACATAAGACAGTTCCGACTGGGACCTCGGCACAGTTTATGCGAAGGTTCCAGCCGGAACGGATCAAATCATGGTCCAAGGCCTGGCGCTAGTTGCGAGAGAGCACCTCGAGGATGTAGTCGTTCACAACCGACACCGGTCCCCAGTTGCCGAGCAGGGCGAGAAGGTCCTTGACCCCGACGCTGCCGTCGCCATCGAAATCTGCGGGGTGGCCGGGGTTCTTGCCCCAGGCGCCGAGCAGTATGAGCAGGTCCTTGACGCCGACTGTCCCATCGTCGTCGAGGTCGTACGGCGAAGTACTCGGGCCCGCCGCCAGGATGGTGATGCGGATCGTGTAGTCGCCGGCGGCAAGATTGTTCACCTGCATGGCTTCCTCGATGCCCAATCCGCCGCGGTTGGAGCTACCCACCACGCCGCCGCCGCTGTTGAGCAACTCCAATAGATAATCGTCGGGGCCATTGAGCACGATGGACATGAACGCGCCGGAACCGATTCCGCCGGCCAGGTAAAGATCGACTTCAGCGTCGAGGGCATGCCCAAGCACCGCAAGGGGGTCCACGTTATACACCGGCGGCAGGATGCGCGGCGTTCCCTCCGGAAGATCGTTCTCGTCCGACTCGTTGGAGGCGACGTTCTCGAAGAGGTGGTCCTTGGACCAACCGCCGAGGAAGATGTCCGCATCGCCATCGCCATTGGAGTCGAAGACGGCCGCATGCCAACCGCGATGGATACTGGTGTTGGGGAATTCGTCGCCGGGGGTCCAGTCGATGAACGAGATCTGGCCTTCGACGGTGGTGTTGCGGAGGACGGTGGGCCGACTATTGGCGCCGCTCTGGGCGCCGACCACGATGTCAACTCGACCGTCATCGTTCAGGTCGGCGACGGTCGCCTTGCGCGACACGCGCCCGGTCACGGATGGCGGCAAATTTGATGTTTCGCTGAAGACGGCTTTGTTGTTCGCATCGTTGCCGGTGTTTTGATAGATACGATCCGCCGAACCGACCTTGTTGCTCCAATAGAAGTCCATGTCGCCGTCATTGTCGAAGTCACCGGGCTCCATGGAGTTCTCGCTGGTGCTGGCCTGTCCCAGATTCTGCGAGCTGCCCGTGTATCGGTAGTCGCCGAGGCCGCTGCCGTTGTCGTTGTTATTGTTGTAGTACAGTTTGTTCGACCCCCAGTTCGAAATCAGAAGGTCCAGTCTGCCGTCGCCGTTCATGTCGGCCGAGGAGACATCGACGGTGTAGTCGTTGTCGCTGGGCACATGCGAGCCGGTCACTTGCGTAAAGAACCCGGGTTTCTTGTTCCGGTTGAAGTACATCGTGTCTTGCGAGGGGCCGGGATAGTTGCCCACATACAGATCCCAGTCGCCGTCCATATCGGGGTCGATGGACACGCCGCTGCACGCCGCCCCGCCCGTGCCTGATCCGAGGCGCTTGAGCCCCTCCTCCGTGTAATGGCTGAACACGCCGCCGGGGTGCTGGTTGATGTAGATCTTCGTCCGACCGGGATCGCCGCCGGTGTTGTTGTCGTTGACGATGATAATGTCAAGCCAGCCGTCGCCGTCGTAGTCACGGAAGAACGCGTTGCGCGCAACGTCGGCGCTGCTAAAGCCGGGAATGACCGGATTGCCGCTGACCTCGTTGAACACACCGTCATCGTTTCGATAGAGTTTGTTTCGGCGCTGCCCGAAGTCTGAGTGCGCGTTAGCGACGACCACATCCAGATCGCCGTCGTTGTCGAAATCGCCGAAGTCCACTTCCTTCTCGTTGCTGGAGTCCTCCGGGACGGTCCAGACGATACGGTCGCTGGTGACGTTGGCGAAATTCAGGGTGTTCGGCAAATGGTCGGCGGATGCGCCGGGGGTCGCCGCGACGATGAGCAAAACGACAAACGAGGGTGAACGGTGCATGGCAATCTCCCCAAATGTTGATTCGCCCGATGCCGGCTCCGTCCTCGGGCAAGGATAGAAGCCGGAACCAACGAGCGTGGGCTGTGGGCGTCGAGAATAGGATAGCGGCTCCGACCCTCTTCGAGAACCATTTCTTCATATTTTCGAGGCCGAGCTTGCTGGATAAGCCTCGTGAAGGCCCCATTTCGCCAAGGGGCGATCGAATCGGACGTCCGCCGCCCCTCATCCGCAGCCGCCGGGCTTCGCAGATCCAAGCCTCCAAATCGGTCCCTAGCCCCAGTTACTCAGCAAGATCAGTAGGTCTGCCACGCCGACGGTGCCGTCCAGGTCGAGGTCGGCGGGGCAGGTCTCCGGCAGATCTGGGCACGGCCCCCAACTCCCCAGGAGAATGAGCAGATCACTTACTCCGACGTATCCATCGCCGTCGAGATCGCCGAGGATCGTCCTCTGGTAGGCGCGCACGTCCGAACCAACGCCGCAAACGATGAGAATGCCGTCCTTGCCGATCGCCGGTCCGCCGAGGTTCACGTTCGTGATCTTGACAGACCAGCGGGAGGTGAGATCGGCGTCGAACGAGAACAGCGCCCCGCTCTGAAAGCCCCCATTCGTGACGAACACCTTCCCATTGGCGTCGATGGCCATCCGCGGTGTGAGCGGAAAGTCAAACTGCAATGGCTCCGACTCGTCGACAAGTTCGCCATCGGCAGGATCGAGACGGACGATTGTAAAGAGCGCGTTATCGTTGTCGGTCAGGTAGGAGTAAACGGATCCGTCCGGCCCCACGCCCATGGTGCCGAACGGCGTGAATCCCATCGGCACCGACCACTGTTCGACCAGCCCCTTGCCGGTGTCTTGAAGTGCGACGAAAAAGTCCGTCACCGGATTATTTTGCGTTCGTGGAGCGTACACGGTGCCGTCCAGTCCGACGAACAGTCCGAGTTGTTCGATGAACCCGCCGCCGATCCCGTCAGAGGAGTACAGCACCGCGCCGTCGGTGATGTTCAGCGCTGTGACCTTCGGGCCTTGGCCGGAGGCCTCCCAGTAATAGGCTCGATCGCCGAACACCGAGACCAAGCATCCGTTGGTTGTGGGGCAGGAGCGCGCAGTCTCCCAAACGGTCGTGCCATCGGTCTTGTCGATGCGCATCACGCTCGAAAAGTTTCCGACGATCGGATCGCCATTGGGTGCGAACGCCAGTCCTTCGGTCGTTGATTCGCCGATCGGATCCTCAGACTCCCAAATGATCGATCCGTCTTTGACATGCAGTGCATAAAGCGGCGCGAGGTTGGTGTTGCCGGCCCTTGTTGCGTACACCTGCCCGTCGCGTATCGCACTGACCCGGCTGCGCCATTCATCGGGATTATTAAAGGGCAGTTGTGTGTCCCACAACATCTCGCCGGTATGAAGATCGTGGGCGACGATCGTTGTGCCATCGGGAATATTAAAATTGGCGATGCGGGCGACGACCATGACGTTGCCTTCGATCACCGCCTGCTGGGAAACGATGGCGGGCAAGCTGCCTTGCCACAAAATCTCCGGCGCCGTCGGGCCGACCTCAGCCGAAAGGCAGTTACGCGACGCGCCTCCACCGGGACCGGTGTTCCAATCGGACGTCTGCCCGGCAACGGTGGCCGTCACCAATGCGGCGGTGATCGACATGATACAGAGGCGTATCGAGCGATCGGCCGCGAATCCGCGCAACGACATAATCTCCTTTCTCGCAGGCGGCCGAGCAGGTGTCGGCCGGAGGCGTTCCTCATCCTACTTGCCGGCACGACCGATTGCGACGGAAGAAGCGCGGGCCGGGCGTACCTTCTCTGGCGAAGGAGGCCGTCGAGCGAGACAGCGAGGCGCGTAGCGCCGGGCTACTGCGGCGACGCGGGAATCTTGCAGCAGCCGGCGGAACCCTTCACCAGCCCGCAGCTATCGCACCGCAGTTGACCGGGTTGGCAGCACATGGAATCACCCTTGATGTGCCCGCAGGAAAGGCACACGGCCACCGGCTGCGTCGAGTCCTTTTCTATGCGGCAACACCCGGGCGATCCTTTGGCCAGACCGCACGCTGCACACAGCGCTTGGTCCGCCTGGCAGCAAACCGCTGTTCCCTTGAACTGCCCGCAGCTCGTGCAGAGCGCCAGGGCGCCGGGCGAGACTTGGGCCAACTCCGGCTGCGTCGAAACTTGGGCCATCTCCGGCTGCGTCGTCGCTTCTTCGGTTGACTTGCACCCGATTTGCATCAGGCTGATCAACGCTACCGTGAAAGCAAGAGAGAAACATCTCGAGAGGTTCTTTCGCATCGTTTGATCTCCTATTGGGCCTGGAAAACGCAGCCACCGACACCCGGCGCTGGCTCACGGCATCCTGGGCGTAGTGTACCGCGCGGCGAACGACAGTTCCCGACTGAGGGGCGGAGCCGGTCCTGTTGCCCGCGGCGGTACACTACGTCACATGGACATGAATCGTCAGCGGTGGGCTTATATTCAGGAATACTCGCGGGAAGTATTCGGCCGGCAGGATGCCCACTTGGCCGGGCTCATGGACGAGGCGGTCGAGATCGGCCTGCCCAACATTGCCGTGAGCGCCGATGTCGGTCGACTGCTGATGATCCTCACGTCCATGACCCGCGGTCAACTGGCGATCGAACTGGGCACGCTCGGCGGCTACTCGGGTATCTGGATCGCCCGCGGCCTCAAGCCCGGCGGTCGTCTCGTCACGATCGAGCGCGAGCCGGCGCACGCCGACTTCGCCAAGGTGCAGTTTGAACGGGCCGGGGTCGATGATCGGATCGAGATGCGTTGCGGTGCGGCGCTCGATGTATTGCCGAAGCTCGCCCAAGAGCTCGATCCGAACTCGGTCGACGTGGTATTCATCGATGCCGTCAAGACCGAATATCCGGACTACTGGGAGATGGTTCGCCCCATGATCGCAACGGGAGGATTGGTGCTTGCAGACAACGTCTTGGGCTCCGGGTCGTGGTCGATCGAAGACGAGGCAGACCTGCAACGACTGGCGGTCGATCGGTTCAATCGTCTGGTTGCGGATGATCCTGATTTCGAAGCCGTGGTCGTGCCGCTGCGCAACGGTGTCTTGGTCGGACGGCGAATCAACTAGCGCGCAAGAAAGCCCACGGCGTGCACGCCGTGGGCTTTCTTGGACGGCGCGCTATATCGGTGACCGGCCCCCCGTCAGTCAATCCCCACCACGTAGCGCACGAACCGTTTGATCGTGACGCCCTGCGGCAGGACGCTCTTCACCGGCGTCTTTCCCGAAGGATCCTTGATATACATCTGATTCAGCAGTGCGGTTTGCTGGAGATGCTTTCGTACTTTTCCTTCGGCGATCTTCGCTGCAATCTCATCGGGCTTGCCGGACTCTTTCGCCGCTTGGAGTGCTTCGGTCTTGATCCGCTCGATGGTTTCGGCGGGAACGTCGTTTTCGTCGATCGCGATTGGAGGCGGAACGTGGGCGACGATGTGCATGCAGACGCCGGTGAGGACCTCTTTGTCCGCGTGGCCCTCGATCTGCAGCAGCGCAGCCTTCTTGCCGTTGTGGTGAACGTAACTTCCGAATGCGCCGCCCTCGATCTTCTCGCCGCGAGCGAAGCTGGCGTTCTCGCCGGTGGTGATCCGAATGGTATCGACGAGCTTATCGATCTGTTCACTCGCAGCAACGGGACCAGCTGTGAGCGTGAGCGCTGCTTGGGCGATGTCCCCAACGGCGGCCACGAATTGATCATTGCGGGCCGTGAAGTCGGTCTCGGTGCGAAGTTCAACAATCGCGGCGGATGATCCGTCGATGACGATCCCGATACGTCCCTCGGCGGCAGGGCGCTCGGTGCGCTTATCCATCTTGCCCTTAAGTTTTGCTCGAAGCCACTCCTCGGCTGCAGCCATATCGCCATCGCAGGCCCCAAGCGCTTTCTTACAGTCCATCATCCCCAGGCCCGTCTTTTGCCTCAGGGCCATGACGTCTTTGGCGGAGAACTTCGCTTGCACGGTGTCCATCGTATCAATCCTCGCGTCGTTTCGGGTGTGTCGATATCCGGGTCTGCCCGGGGCGTGAAGTCGAGTCGTCGGTTCGTGGTGCTCAGCGCCGTCGATGCGGCGGGGGCCGCCCGCCGGCGCGCCGCGCACCGTCTGCCCCTACGGCGCCGCGTTCGGTTTGGCCGCTTCCGGGGCTGCTGGCGCTGACGCGGGCTCGGGGGCGTCGATTGGCTGAGTCGGCGCGGCGACCGTTTCGGCTTCCGGGGCGGGGGTTGGGGGCTCGGCGGCGCGGAACATGGCACGGGACGAGCGGCGACGCGGAGAATCATCATCCGTCGCCTGCGTTAGCGCCTGCTCCTTTTCAGACGGACGAGACATCTTCCCCTGTCTCACCGCCTCACACAGCTCGCGCATGACGACGTCGATCGAACGCATCGAATCATCATTGCCGGGAATTGGGATGTCCACCAGATCAGGGTCGCCGTCGCTGTCGACGAGGGCAATCGTGGGAATCCCCAAGCCGCGGGCCTCCCGCAGGGCGTTGATCTCCCGCCCAACGTCAATGATCACCAGGGCCCCGGGGAGTGTGTTCATGTTGCGAATGCCCTGGAGGTTGCGCGTAATCTTGCGCTTCTCACGCAGGAGTTGTGAGGCCATCTTTTTGGAGTAGTTCTCGATCTCGCCGGATTCGACGAGTTGCTCCAGCTCCTCCAGCCGCTTGAGCCGCTCGCGGATCGTGCGGTGATTGGTCAACGTGCCGCCCAGCCAGCGCTCCACAACGTAGGGCATACCGACCTCGATGGCGTACTTCTCCACGGCTGCGCGGGCCTGTCGCTTCGTCCCCACAAAGCAGACATCCTTGCCTTCCGAGACGACGCGTTGGATGTATTTCTTACCCAGCAGCAGCCCACGGAGGGTTTGCCGGATGTCGATGATGTGAATTCGGTTGCGAACCCCGAAGAGGTACGGCTTCATCTTCGGGTTCCAGTTGCTGCGGCGCTGACCGAAGTGAATTCCAGCGGTGATCAAATCCCTGACGAGTGATGCCATGGCCATACCTCAAGCAGCGACACCGGCGGACCGGTCAGTGGGGCCGGCCGAGGCCGGGCACCGAACCGCACAAGGGCGCTTCTCGCGGGTCGGACCGAACCCCTAACGGCGACCCACATTCGAAGAAAAAGACGAGTACGAACGCAATCGGCCGGCACGGCCCACGACAGCGCTGCCGATTCGCCCTCTCCGCGAGGGCAAGTCGGGCAGTCTAGCCGTGGTGAATGGGCCTTTCAAGCCGTCGACCAAAACGATCGCCGGCGCGGATCGCCCTTTGGGGCGGAGCCGCGCCGGCGGTCGGTCGGCAGACTCTTTTGGTTACAACGCCGCAGTCTCCTATTGTGCGCTGCCCAGGGTGTCGCGGCCCAGGGCCCCGTTAATGGTCAGAATGTGGTAGCTGGTGGCGGTGAAGTCGTAGGCGAAGGCCATGAAGTAGCCGCCGTCGTCGTTGGGCAGGTAGCCGCCGCCGAAGGGGGTGTCGACGCTCCAGAGGCCGAAAGAACCGTTCAGATCGTTCACGGTCTGGCCGAGGTGACGCCGGTTGGCGTTGAGGGCCTCCTGGGTGCCGAACAGCCGCACGTGCCCGTCATAAAACAGGGTGGCGGGCGTGGACTCGAAGCCGTGGTTGAAGTAGAAGGGCTCGCAGTCGTCCTCAAAGCCGCCGCCGGAGAACGCGGGGTTGCAGACCCGCCGGACGTTCTGGAGCCAGGGGTGCTCGAGCATGTGCGTCTTGAGCGTCGGGTACCGGATCGAACCCATGGTCGGTGTGCGGTGACCGCCGGGCAGCTCCCAGGGGTCGGTGTAATACTTCTGGGTTTGCTCGTTGTACGCTAAGACGTCCGGTGTGAACAGGGCCGCCGGCGAAAGGCAATAGGTTGTCCAGATCGGCGGATTGCATTCGGGTTGAATGTTGGCAAACTCGTTAGGATTGTCAAAGCACATCTGAAGCGTTTGCCAGGCGGGATCCTTCGGTGCGTAGAAAATCTTGTCGTAGTAGCGGGAGTTTACGTATGTGCTCAGCGTCTTGACGTTGGGATACCGGAACCAGCCGAAGCCGGTAACGCCCATGCCGCCGGGGAAGCCAATCGGCTCCACCGCCCAATGGTGCCCTGCGGAACTGGGCCAATACGAATACGGCCGATGTTCTCCAGTTTCTAGATGGATACCCCATCCGGCCACTTGGGGTGGATGGCCGGTGATGCGGTCTTCATCGTCGCCGAGGTAGCCGATAGCCTCGTTGTAGGCATCCCAGCTGCCGTAGGCCGAGATGTTGTAGCGGGCCAGCGACATTTGAGCGTCCTCCCAGTCGCCGGCGTAGGCGTTGTGGGCGACGGCCAGTTGCCGAAGGTTGCTCACCGACGTGGTGACTCGGGCCTTGTCGCGGGCCTT
>JADFNO010000158.1 GCA_022563315.1 Planctomycetota bacterium
CGTGGTCGGCATCCAATCGTCGGGTGACCACGATCGATTGGCGAGACGCGCTTCGGACATCCTGCTCAATCGCCAACACGCGCTTGCCTGATTCTCCGAGCATCGCGTGGGCTCGATGTGCGAGCCGCACGTACGCAGCGAATTGCGCCGGCTCAAGCGACGTTGCATGGTCGGGCCCCGGGCCGGTTCGATTGAGCGTCAGATGTTTCTCAAGAATCGACGCGCCAGCCGCCACGGCCAGCGCACCGGTGTCAGTCGCCGTCGTGTGGTCGCTGTAGCCCAGTGGTATGGATGTAGCATCAGAAAGTCCGCGGATGCCTGCGAGGGCTGCCGATTCGTCGGGTGTCGGATAGGCGCTGACGCATTGCATCAGAACGTGTGGGTGCGCCCCCAGCCATCGCGTGGCGGACTGAATCTCTTGGGTGTCGGCTGCCCCCGTGCTGACGAGCAATGGTTTGCCGGTGCTCATCAACCGCTCGATCAGTGGTCGGTTGATGACGTCCGGAGACGCAACTTTGTACGCATCCCAGGGCAGACGATCAGCCGGCCCCACCAGTTCCAAACTGAACACGGTGACGATCGTGTGTAGTCCAAGGCCGTGCGCCGATTCGACGATCGTTTGCATTTCGTGCGGCCCAAGCTCCAACCCGCGCAGCATGGCGAATGGATCATTCACGCCCGCCTGTTGTTGGTATTGGGCCAGTCGCGCCGCGCTGCTGAGCAAGCGATCGGTCTCGAACCATTGCAGTTTTACGGCGTCCGCCCCAGCATGATGGGCGGCTTCGACAAGCTCCAACGCGCGGGACAGCGATCCGTCGTGGTTCACGCCGAGCTCTGCGATGATGTACGGCTCAGAGCCGAGCTGTATCTCGCGCTCGCCGATCCTCATGACACGACCCCCGTAGTTTGCTGCGTCAGCATGGCCTCCGCTACGGCCAGATCGATCGCGTCATCCACGTCGATCACGGAGCCGGGCGGGGTTTCGATTCCACGCCGATCGGTCCCGAGAAACGAGTGCGGCTCACCGGAGATGGCTTGTTGTAAGCATGATGCTGTGACCGCAATCACGCCGCCGTTGAGACTGAGCAACTTGGGAAGATCCTGACGGCGGTCGATGGTGTTGTCCACATACGGCTTGACACGCTGCTCCTCATCAAGCTCGCACATCCAATAGGGATGGTGTTTGCCCACGTCGCTATAGGACTGCACACTGTCCGCGCCGCTGTCGCGAAGCAAACCAACCGCACGATCGATCAGGTCCGATGGGCGCACCGGGACGTTCGCGTACAGAATAACGATGATCGACTCGGTTGCACCGAGGGCTTGTACCGCATGGCGCACCGCTGCGCCGACTGTTGCAGTATCGCTGGCCAAATCCGGGGGCCGGCGCACAACCTCGACGTCCATCGATTCAGCGGCGGCGGCGATTTCGTCACCATCGGTCGAGACGACAACCCTCGTCACACACTCGGCCTGCGTTGCGTGCTCGATGGCGTAACAGATCATGGGGCGGCCCGCGACGAGCCGAGTGTTCTTCCCGGGCAGCCCCTTGCTCCCGGCTCGGCCGATCACGACCGCCAGCACGCCGTCGTCGTCGTGGATCATGGCAGGCGCACCCACGAAGGCTGTACACCGTCATCGAGATCACGTGCAAGCTGCTCGCGACGTGACGAAACCTCGCACCACAACTCGGCCACCGGTGTATCGGCGACGTTCCCGACGCAGTCGTCGCCAGCATAATCAAGCTCGCTCACCGGCACGGAACCGTCGCTGAGGATCGTCATTCTGCGCCGAGCCTCGTCAACCATCACACGAGCCGGAGGCGCGGTCTGGGTGAGCGGATCTTCGTCATGTGATTCGGTCGTTGTACTGGGAAGACCTTCGATCACCGCGGCCCCGAGCGTTGCCTGCCACCGGTCGAAGAACGTCTCGATGTCTTCATACGTTTCGCTTCGCCGTTGCAATCGCGGAACGATCCAGGGGAGGGCGAAGGCCGCGTTCGGCGGGTGGTCGGTGAGGCGTGTGCGATTTGTGATGAGATAGTGCAGGTTCTCGATCACATCACGAAAGCGATCAACGCCCATCATTTTCTCATACGTGACCGCACGGTCCGCGTGAAGGTCTACGCTGACAACATCGACGCCGCACTCCAGCAGGCGATCGAGCGTCGAGCGGTCGGCCAGCAACTCGGTCCGCAGATGCACGCCGCGCACGCCTGCTTCCTTGGCCAGGCGCACGATCCGATCGAAGTCTTCATGCAGCAGCGGATCACCCGCGCCGCCGAGCGTAAGCACACAATCGCCTTCCGTAGCGACTTGCGAGAAGATGCGCCGGGCCAAATCGAGCGACAACGGCTCTCGGCGGGCTGTTGTACCCATCGTGTGGCTGAATATTCCGCTACTCGTTCGAGAGCAGCACAACTCGAGGATGATGTGTTGGGGCAGCTCGTCCAGCGAGCTGAGATGTTGCTTGGTGATGGCGTCGACGAGATCGGCTGGACTTCGATCAGCATCGGCGTGGGTCAACTTCAGCGCCGCGCGCAGCCGCCGGCGACAACGTGGGCTGTCGAACGTGGCGCGGATGCGTGATCGGCTGACGCGGTGATCGATCTGCACATTGGCGTTGCGGGCGATCGGATCGTGTTGCGGGGCTTGCGGTTGATACACGACCAGCCCGCCTACGGTTGACAATCGAGTCCGCTCGGACAACTCCCGCATCAGGCTCGTGCTAATGAGACAGCCGCACAATCCGGGCGGCGCTTGCGTGAACACCAGATTGTGTTGTTGCGGCGATTCTAAATGTCGCGCGACGACCGCATCGCAACCGGTTTCGGCCGAGACATCGAGTACCGGCCAATCGGGCCCCACAATCAAAGCTGCGGTCAGACCTCGCTGCTGCATGATCGACGACATCACCTGTGGACAAAGCAGTTCGTCGTAGATGGTCATCCCTCCGATTCCGCCCCGCCACGATGTGTCCGACCACAGGCGCGCCGCCGCGATCGCTTGGTGCTCCGGACCGAACGGCGAGCCGTCGCATCGCTCGATCTCGATTGGCAGATCGATTCGTTCCGGATCGATTGCAGCTTCGATGTCGAACCCGCGTGGCACGATCAGAATGATCGACTCCAGCCTTTGCGATTTGCCGAGCCTTTCGAGCGTGTGCTGGATGACAGTTTTCCCTTCGAACTGATCCGTGAGCGAGCGCGGCACGCCGAGGCCGTTGTGGTTCGGGTCAATCGGCACCATCGCCGCCACGCGCGGCGGCCCGGCGTCGAGTGTCGTCGCATCGAGGTCCACCAGGTTGCGGGCCGGTTGCTGTGAGGCCCCCGCGGAATCTCCCTTGAGGACCGCCTCAGCACGGCTCAGTTGGTCGATGATCTCTTCGGCCGCGTCCGCAATCCACGTGACGTTCTCGAGGTCGCGCTCCAACTGGGCCCGCTGTCGTTGCAGCGGATCCATATCACCCTGCATCTGGAGCCGTCGATCCGCCTTGAAGCGCTTGAACACGCCCAGTTGATTGAGCTGATTGAGAATCTCGAAGCTCGCGAACCGCTGCTCGACTTCTTTTCGGTATCGCTCGATCTTGCCAAAGTGCTGCTGCATCTTTTGGACGTCGAGCTGATCGGCAAGCATCTTGCGGATGAGGGCGGCGGTGTTGCGCGACGTCTGGCGCAGCGTGACGATTTCACGGCGAACCTCGCGAACCCTTGCGCCCGCCGTTTCGAGCCGACTTGCGTCAAGATCACGCGACGGAAGCGGCAGGTCCGGCAGCGGTCGTGTCGCATACCGTGACAAGACCTCAGCGAGCGGCATGACCTTCACATGCTGCTTCGCTGCGCCGCCCTCAGTGGCGTCGATGATGTTGAGCCCCTCCTGCTCGTATTGCGCGAAATCGCGCTCGAACTGATGCAGGTACGTTATCATCTGTAGATCGGTGTACATCGACCGGCCGTTGACATCGTGAATCTTCTTCAAGTGAAGGCGATGGCGCACGATCCGCTGCCATTCCATCATCTCGATGGTGTTGAACGGATTCAGCTCGGGGGCCCAGACTTCGTGGATCGCCGTCCCGGGTGTGTAGTACAGACCATCGGTGAATCCCAGGTCCTGGCCGATCAACGCGATCGGATCACATCCCAGATATCGAGCGACGTACACAGCCAGATGCGCGACCGTCGAGCCCGAAGGCAGCGAACCCATCGGGCGCTTCAGATCGCCCAGCAACAGATCCAGGAAATCCGTGGAACAACACCGCAGCGGCCCGGGGAATGTATCGAGGATCACCGGGTTGGCCTTCGGCTCGGCGATCAGCGTTACGTCCCGCACCGCGTCCGGATCTAACCCGTCGTAGAACCGCCGTGATATCTCGTGGTAATCCAAAGCGGTGACGAAGTGCGGTCGAATGCCGGCGTCCAACAACGGCTTCAACGTCGTTTGCGCCGCAATGATCACGCAGCGATCGCGCACGCCCGGCTCGGCTAGCAGATGCACGTTCTTCCGAAGGCTTGGGCCGGCGGAGACGACCACCGCCGGGTATCCCGCTGCGATATTCTCCAGCTCGGTGATCCCAGCCCCCGCTGCGTAGTGATCGAGGTTCAACAGGTGGTTGCGCACCGTGTCCACCGAGCGCATCAACGTCGTCGTCAGCGTGGTCTTCGCCGCCGAGACGTGATTGGAGAACATCTCGACGAACGATTGCGTGCGCTCGCCCAGCCGAGCGCGACTGGCCGGGTGCTCGAGGAATTGCACGCCCTGGGCAACGATCGCCTCGGAGCCGTCGAGCTTGCGGGCCAGGGCGCCGCGATCGTCCGGATCGGTGACCCACACTACCAGCGACTTGGCCAGCCAGGACGAGTGGTCGATCCGTTCGAATACCGCCCGAAGCAGCGCCACGTCCGGCTCGAACACGATGATCACGCCGGCCTTTCCCATCCGCTCGGCCAAACAGCGGACGTGGTACCCGGCGCCGAATCCGAGCACGACGATGACGGCATGCTCGATGAGGTCGATGGATTCGGTGAGCCGATCCGCTTCATCGAGCGGGCGATGCCGGCTGCACAGCGGCCTGCCCGCCAGCGTCACCGCCTCCACGCCCTGTGGCGTCGTCTCAAATGACACCGTCGCGCACGACACCGCCGACTCGATCTGCTCGACGAGATCACTGTTCCGCTCACCCAGTGATGCGAGGTTGCGGGCCAGGGCGGATTCGGTGACGATCGTCGGCGACATGGTGAGGATGTTTCAACACTCAACAAGCGTAATGCGTATGAAATATCGGAAGAACGCGACTGCCCTGTGTACTCTCCACGAGCCCGCTCATGCCTGATCCACCCGCCGTCGGCCTATTGACGCGATTCGGGTTCGAGAATCCCTATCCCGTGGGATTGGTGCTGCTGGCCGTGGCCGGGGGCTTGTTGTGGACGGGACTGCGCGAAGGTCGGCGAGACCGATTGATGATCGCGGCGATCGGGATCGCGCTCGGGGCAGTCGTGCTCACGATCGGCGCGCTGGTAGTTACATCCGGCGAACGAGCAAGAAAAGTGACGATCGAGCTGGTCGAGTCGGCGGTCGCAGCCGACGTCGTCGCCATGATGGCGTTGTTCGCCGATGAGGCGACGATGGCGTTCGGCTCGCCGACGAATCCCGGCTTTGAGCTTGACTATCTGAGCCAGGAAGCGTCGCGCCTCGAATCCCAGTACCGCATCGAGTCCAACAGCATCACGCGCCTCGATGCGTACACGGTGTCGAAGGATTCCGCGATCGTTCATCTGGCCTGCCGAACCACCGTCGAGCGCGGCTACGGCCCCACGCCGACCCAGTGGGTTTTACAAATCGAGCGGCAACCTGACGGCACATTCAAGATCGTGCACATCACCTGGATCTCCCTCGCCGGCAACCCGCCCCCGCGTCGTTGACGGGTATGTAAAGCCGCGAGCAGTGCTCGCGGTCCGCCGCAAACCAAAAAACGATTGATGATGACGAATACCCCCGTTTAGCGGGTGACGCGTCCCGACTCCGTCGGGATCCCGGCACACAAAGACTCAAGATTCAGGAGGATTTCACCACTGAGGCACAGAGGACACAGAGGGGACAAGAAGGGGTCAGGAGTCAGGAGTCAGGGGTCAGGAGTTGGGAGGCCTCAAGCCCCAAGCCTCAAGCCTTCTTATCCCGCTTCGGCCGATGCTCAAATGCACGCATGGCAGGCTTGGAAGAAAAGGATGACTGCGCCGGTGTCATTCTCAGCCGCACAGCGAACCGAACAAATCATCCTGACATCTGTTCCTTCCCTTTTCCTTCGTGATTAGCTGCCAGACTTGCTGCTCCCATAGTCACGCCCTAGGATTGCTTGCGGATGCGGAGAGAGGCAAGCTGCGCTATGACGATTATGAAGTATATGTATCCTGCTGAGAAACTAAACCAAGCGCGACGCACGCTGATGGCACCACATCCTGAAGGTGAGACGGCTAGTTTTGCAGATGCGTTTGGTTTGTGTAGTGCATGCAGCAAAGGGCTCGACCAAGTGGATGATGAGCTAGCTCGCGACTGGATTAAAGCGATTCGCAAGATAATGGAAACAAGTGGGCTTGATGACCCCGAGCGCCGTGGTCTTTACGTCGTAAGAGCTGAACAACTTACGTTAGACGAGAAGAGTGCGTTTTCGAGGATTGTCGACGAACTTGCTTCTTGGCTGAACCGTAGGGTCTTTGCGGAGAACGACGCCTAGAGCAGCACGTTCTCGCAGTGGAGGATGAAAAGGCGTGAGGATTATTTTCTTGGCCGCAAGGGTTCGGAAAATTCATCCTGACACGTTTTCTGCTCCGGTCACTTGTAGATCAGGTTGAACAGCTTGTTCGCCAGGTCTCTGTCAAGTTCCTTGAGGACTTTATATTCGTCCAGTGCTGATGCTTTATCACCAATCATGAGATAGACCACCGCGAGGCCGAGGTGCGCCTCGGCAAAGTTCGGCTTGACGCGGATGGCCTGGTTGAAGCCGGCGATCGCATCCTGATACCGCCCCAGTTTGACGTAGGCCCTGCCGAGGTTGTAGTGCGCCTCGGCATCGTCCGGTTTGATGCGGATGGCCTGCTTGACCGCATCGAGCGCCTCCTGATAACGGCCGAGTTTCCCGTAGGCCACCCCGAGGTTCAAGTGCGCCTCGGCATAGTGCGGCTTGATGCGGATCGCCTGCTTGAGCGTATCGAGCGCCTCCTGATACCGGCCCAGATCGATGTAGACCGCGCCAAGGTTGGAGTGCCCCTCGGCATCGTCCGGCTCGATCTCAATCACGCGCCGGAAATGGACGAGGGCTTTTTGATAATCGTTGGCTAGATATGCCGCCACGCCACGAGCCAACTCCTCCAGAGCTTCGTCTGACCCCTCGGTCGCTTGGCGATCAACCTCATTCAGACGCCTCAGCTTCCCGGCCTGCATGGCCGCGACGTGCTCAATGGCCACGGCGAAGTTGAGGCTCTGGGCGTCAACCACAATGCTGCGGGCCACGGCAATCACTTCACCGCGCATGTTGAGGACCGGGCTTCCGCTGGAGCCGGGCGAGATCGCGGCGGTCATCTGAATGATCGTACCGAAGCCGGGAATCTCGCGAACTGCGGAAACAATGCCGTCGGAGACCGTCTGTTCAAGCCCCCGCGGGCTGCCAATGACCGCGATGCGCTCGCCTTCTTTGGGAATCGTGTCTGCCAATCGCAGCGGCTTGATCGTGAGGGTGCTCCCGTTCGTGGAGAGGTCCACCTGCAGCAGCACCAGATCGTGACGCTCATCATCGGCAAGCACACCTGTGATATCGAACATTGCGCCGGACGTTAGCCTGAGTTCGGCGCGATTCGCACCTTGGATGACATGCAGGTTGGTAACGATGCGATCCTCGGCGATGAAGAAACCCGATCCCTGCCCGGCAGGCTGGCCATCGGCGTCATAGGTCAGAATCGTGACGACGCTGGGTTTGACGCGGGCAACCAGCTCGGGCAGATCGAGGATCTCTCCCTCAGCCGGTGTCTGCTTGAGCGGCGCCGATTGCTGCGAGGTAGCTGACGCGATCCCTGAAAACACCGCCACTGTGACCGACACCGCCACGCACAGCGTCCGCAGTTTCTTCATCGTATTCCTCCCACGTTGCTGCCAGCGAGCCGGGCAGGGTTGATCGCGCAACGTTTGCCGCTCGTATATGCCAGTATCCCGCGCCCGTCTGGCCAAAGCAAGCGGGTAAGTCAGGCCCTTGGCCTGACTGGTAGGCGAGTTGGTCCGCACAGCGGACCCTACGTTGCCGCGGGATCGGCGACTCGGCTGTCTGAGAGACCCCGATGAGCCGCACGGGCGAGACGCCGATCCAATCGGGATGCTACTTTCATCGGGAACCCGAGGTGATCAGTGGAACTGGTTCGCTGGTCTCTGCTAGGGGCGGGATGTTGAGGATGCGGTTGAGTCGGGCGTTGCCGCCGCGCTCGACGATCCCGACTCGAACCTGTTTGCCCGCCA
>JADFNO010000159.1 GCA_022563315.1 Planctomycetota bacterium
TACCCGAGTTGGAGATGGTCTGCCGTCGCGTGACGTTCGCCGCCGCCGCCGAGTGGCCGAACGATGCGCTGCTGTTCCTCAACTGCAGCCCGCCTGTGTTCGGTGGTGCAACGTTCCTTGATTTGATTGCCGACGATCTGAAGCGCGTTGATGGCCTGGATTCGCGGCGGATCGTCCTGGAGATCACGGAGCGGGCCGATCACGGTCTGTTCGACAACCTCGATCTACGGTCGTTGGAGCTGCGCGAACTGGGCTACCAGATCGCGCTGGACGATGTGGGGGCGGGCACCAGCGGGCTCAACCGCATCATGTCGCTCAGGCCGAATTGGCTGAAGCTGGATATTGAACTGATCAGCGGAATCGACGTCGATCCTTTCAAGCAGAACCTCATTCGCTTCTTTGTGCGATTTTCCAAGCTCAGCAACATGACGTTGATTGGGGAGGGGATCGAGCGAGAAGAAGAGTTGGCGATGTTGATCGAGCTGGGCGTCACGCACGGACAGGGGTACTACCTCGCTCGGCCGGAGGCAACGCTCCCGCAGTTGGATGCGCGAACGCGGCGCACGGTCATTTCCTTGTCGAGGCAAGCCGACGCCCGTCGATTCGAGGATGTCACCACGGTTCGAGTCGGGAACTTGGCCATACCCGTGAATACGTGCGATCAGTCGGACGCGATCGCGGACGTGTATAAGCAGATGACGAAACGACAACACAGTCTCGGCGCCGTCGTGTTGGATCAGGACCGCTGTGTGGGATGGCTTGCCTGTGATCGCATCGAAGCGATGCACGCTCAGGGCGAGACCAGCGCTCCCATCGGAACCGCGTCCGTCGTTTCATGCCCCGTCGTTGGACCCGAGGTGACGTTGGCGGAGGCGATGGAGATTTCAGCGTCGCAGACTGATGACGAGTTCGTGCTGCCCCTGATCGTTCAAGCGGCGGATCGGATCGCCGGCGTAGTTACGCCGCGCCGCCTGTTGTTGGCGGCGGCTCGGGCGCATCATCATGCTCCGGTCCACATCGCGCCGCTGACGGGACTGCCCGGCCGCGTGCAGGCCGATCAATGGCTGACGGAGCGCATCAAAGCCGGCGACCCGATGAACATCGCCTTTATCGACCTCCGAGATTTCGACGCCTACAACCGCAGCTATGGCTTTGAGATGGGTGACGTCATGCTTCGCCGGCTTGTCGGATTGATCCGCGGGAAGTTCGTCGAGTCCCAGGACCGCGCGAGCTTGTTCGCGCACCTTGGCGAGGATCGTTTCCTGGTGGCGCTCGCAAATGATGAACGGGATCGCCTGCGCGATCTGATCAAGTCCTTCGAGGCCTACCACACTGAGTTCTTTTCGCCCGTCGACCAAGCGGCGCAGGCGTTTTGGTATGCCGACTCGGTGGGGCGGAGGCAGAGTTTGCCGCTGACGAGTCTCCGGATCGTTTATCTTCCCAACGTGCTCCGGACCGTCCGTGACGTGCGCGCGTTGTACGACCTGGCGCGGCGGCTGCGCATGCAGATTCACAATGATCCAGCGACCGGGAATGAGATCATTACCGATGATCGCCGCGACCTCGATGATGAAGCCGAGGGGATGCTCCGACGAGCCTGCGCCTAGGTTCTGTCTGATGGATCACCAGGTTGCGCTCATTGCTTGGTGGGATGGGCTTCCAGCCCGTCCGTTTGACTGTTTCAGACAGACGGGCAAGATGCCCGTCCCACTATCGATCAGACAGATCCTAGAGCGGTTCGACTGAAGACGTAGCGGCTCCGGTGGCATGGGCATCCTGCCCGTGCGGTCCGACCGTGAAAAACCGCACGGGCAGGATGCCCATGCCACCGGAGTCGGGCCGATCGACTCGTTGGGACCGGCAAGTTGATCGTGGCGTGAGATGACGAGCGCACGCAGCCGCTATATCTTGAGTGGAACTGCTCTAGGTGCCTTGGGAATTGCGCGTGACCCCGGGCGCGCGCGATTTTTTTCTGCACAAAAAAATCCCCCGAAGCAGTGGTGGGGACCGCTCCGGGGGGAGGGAAGAAAGAAGCCGGTTATCGCCTCAGGGGGATGAGGTCGGCTTCCCCAGGCGCGGTGGTCGTCCATGCACCAGCGCGCCTGACCAAAAATGCGATGGGTAACGGTCGGTAGGAGCAGACCATCCCGCCTCTTTGCGGGAAGTCGGGTTGCGCCCCTGTCCATGCTCACCCGACCGCAGCAAGTTAGGTCCATCCACTCGCCGATCTCCTTTCCGGGGCCGCTGCCCATCGCGTCCAGTCACCGGCCGGCCCTCGGAGCGCACAGGCCGACCGGCCAAAACCAGGCATCGAGCGATCGAAAGATCGTGGCGCACCGCTTCGAACTCCTTGGAACCTTTCCATCTTGTGCGATTCCGTGTCGCCAAACTCATCTCACTTTTGCGCCGCAATTTACGCCACATGTATCTCTTCCGTTCGCGCCTCGATGCCATGATTCCTTCTTCTACGTCCACGCAGGGTCAACCCCTGCGGCGAAACATCGTGTCGTGATGCCTTCATGCCTTCGTGCCTTCTTCTGACCTCTCGTGCCTTGCTGCCTCTCTTCTAACTACACCCCATCGAATTTCCGCAATTCAGACACTTGTAACAATTCGCGTTGCGCACGGTGATAGCGCCGCACACGTCGCAGGCCGGCGCGTCCCCCATCATCGCTGCGTGCGAGTAGTCCAATGCGCCGATCACCGCCGCCACGGGGGCGGGCGGCATCGTGCTCGTCGGCCGAGCGGTCTCGCCGGCCTCGATCAGCCGGCGCTGCATCTTGGCGACCATCGCCGTCGTCGATCCCTCGTCCAGGTTGGGCGGATTCGGATTGGCGGACTGGCGCGATTCCTCGGCCGGCCTGTCGATCACCGTGCTTTCGGGTTGGCGTACCCCGCCGACGAGCCGCTCGGTCTTGTCGTGGCCGGTGCTGCGGGTCCGCTTCGGTGCGTTCGCCTCGCGGTAACCTGGGATGAACTCCATCCCAATCCAGCGGAAGATATAATCCACCAGACTTTTGGCGAAGGGGATATCGGCGCTCGTGGTCATGCCCATCGGCTCGAATCGCTGATGCTCGAACTTCTTGACCAGACTCTCGATCGGCACGCCGTACTGAAGGGCGACGCTGATCGCGGTCCCGAGGCAGTCCATCAACCCCCCAATTGTCGAGCCTTCCTTGGACATCGTGATGAACAGTTCGCCGGGGCTTCCGTTTTGGTACAGACCCACGGTGAGATAGCCCTCGTGACCCGCGACGTTGAATCGATGGGTGAGGCTGGCTCTGGTATCAGGCAGGCGGCGTCGCAGCGGTCGCTCCACGATTCGCTCCACGATCCGCTCAATCGTCACTGGTGCTTCCGGCGTCTTAGCCTCGATGGATTCGGAGGATTTCGATGAGATCGACGTCGCAAGCGCCGAGTCCACAGCTTCGGCTGATGCTTCCCCCAGGGCAGCCTCCAATGCACGGTCGTGCTTCGCCGCCTCGGTGTCGGTCTCGGTGTCGGCGGTCGTGTTCAGCGGCTGGCTGAGCTTGCTGCCATCGCGATACAACGCATTGGCCTTCAAGCCAAGCTCCCAACTCAAGCGATACGAGGCGGCGATGTCGTCGACGGTTGCCTCGGCCGGCAGATTGATCGTCTTGGAAATCGCGCCGGAGATGAACGGCTGGGCCGCAGCCATCATCCGGATGTGGCCTTGGCTGGCGATGTAGCGCTGTCCGTCCTCGCCGCATTTGTTGGCGCAATCAAAGACCGCCAAATGCTCGTCCTTGAGGTGCGGCGCGCCCTCGACGGTCTGTGTTCCGCAGACGGCCCGATTCAACGCGTTGATCTCCGACTCGTTCAGCCCCAGCACGCGCAATCCGTTGAACGAGCCGTCGGTCCGCGCCTTCTCAACCTTCACGTCGAGCGACTCGAGCACGTGCTCCGGCATCGACCACGCATTGAAGGCGAACGCGAGCGCGAAAACCGTCGGCAACTGGTTCTCCAACTCCACCAGCTCCTCGGATGTATAGCCGTGCTTGATAAGGAACTCGCGGAAGCTCCCTTCACCTTCGGGCATCGGCGTGTCGAGGCTCAGCGTCCCCATCACGTGGGTTACAATCTCGTCGGTCTGCTTCTCGTCATAGCCGAGCGTCTTGAGCGCCGGTCGCAACGATCCGTTGGCGATCTTGAAATACCCGCCGCCCGCCAGCTTCTTGAACTTTACCAGCGCAAAGTCCGGCTCCACGCCCGTCGTATCGCAATCCATCAACAGGCCGATCGTTCCCGTTGGGGCGACGACCGTCGTTTGCGCGTTGCGATAACCGTGCTTTTGGCCGAGTTCAAGCGCGCTGTCCCAGGCCGCCGTTGCCCGTCCCAGTAGCGCCTCGGCGTTAGCGAGATTGATCTGGTTGGTTCGATACACCCCGTGATCGATCGGCACCGGCTTGATGTTCAACGCTTCATACGCCTCGGACTCGCGCGGCACGCCGTACGCTGCACGTCGATGGTTGCGGATCACCCGCAGCATCGCCTCGCGGTTGGTTGTGTAGCCGGCGAACGGCCCCAGCTCCTGCGCCATTTCCGCGCTCGCCGCATACGACCGACCGGTAAGGATGGCCGAGATCGCCGCACATACCGCCCTCGCTTCATCGGAGTCGTAGGGAATACCCGCCTGCATCAGCATCGCGCCGAGATTGGCGTATCCCAAACCCAACGTGCGGTATCGGTAACTTTCCTCCGCAATCTCCTTGGAAGGGAACGACGCCATCAGCACGCTGATTTCAAGAACAATCGTCCACAAACGGATCGCGTGCTCCAAGCCGTCGAGATCGAAGCGGCGCTCCTTGGCGTCAAAGAACTTGATCAAGTTGATCGATGCGAGATTGCACGCCGTGTTATCGAGGAACATGTATTCACTGCACGGATTGCTGGCATTGATGCGACCACTCGCCGGGCAGGTGTGCCAGGCGTTGATGGTCGAGTCGTATTGCAAGCCCGGATCGGCGCACCGCCAGGCGGCGAAGCAAATCTGCTCCCACAGATCGCGGGCCTTCATCGTCTTGGCGACTTCGCCATCCGTGCGGCGAATCAAGTCCCAATCGGCGTCCGCTTCAACCGCTTCGAGGAACGAATCAGTCAAGCGCACGGAGTTATTGGAGTTCTGACCGGAAACGGTGTAGTACGCCTCGCCGTTGAAGTCGTAGGTCAGCTCGAGGCCGAGCTTTTTCGCAAGCTCCTGTTGCGCCTTGGGAAGGTGCTTGAGTCCTTCGACCATCGCCGCGACCTTCAGCTCTTCGCGCACCTTCCAGTTGACGAACTTCTCGATATCGGGGTGGTCCGCATCAAGGCAAACCATCTTCGCCGCCCGGCGTGTGGTGCCGCCGGACTTGATCGCACCCGCCGCGCGATCGCCGATGCGAAGCCAACTCATCAGCCCCGAGCTTTTTCCTCCTCCGGAAAGCGCCTCGTCTTCGCCGCGCAGTGTCGAGAAGTTCGTCCCCGTGCCGGAGCCGTACTTGAACAGCCTCGCTTCGCGCACCCACAGGTCCATGATCCCGCCTTCGTTGACAAGATCATCGTTGATCGACTGAATAAAACACGCGTGCGGCTGCGGATGGCTGTACGCATCGGGTGACAGCTTCACCTTGCCGGTGTCGGCGTCGGCGTACCAATGCCCCTGGGCCGGGCCGTTGATCCCGTAGGCCCAGTTCAGCCCTGTGTTGAACCACTGCGGGCTGTTGGGTGCGCACATCTGGTGCAGCATCATGTACGCCAACTCATCCTCAAACGCGTTGGCGTCGTCGGTCGTATCGAAGTATCCGTGCGCCTCGCCCCAGTGCCGCCAACACCCCGCCAGTCTGCGTATGACCCGCTTCGCCGATGTTTCCGGGCCGGTCAGGACGTTCCCCGTCTTGGGGTCGAGCTTGGGTGTGCCATCGTCATTGATTTGCGGCACGCCCGCCCGGCGGAAGTACTTGCTGACCATGATGTCGGTGGCCAGTTGACTCCACTGTGCGGGGATCTCCGCATCCGTCATCTCAAAGATGACACTGCCATCCGCATCGGAAATGCGACTGGTGCGCTTCTCCCACGTGACAGTCTCGTAAACGTCGTATCCAGCAGTTCCGGGGGCGGGGGTTGTGAATCGGCGAGTAATTTTCATTGATGTATTGCCTTAACGTCCGTGTTCTGAGGGGTCTATGTTTGTAAGTCCTCAGCCGTCCGTGTCCGAGGGTATGAATCTTCTTTTCTAACTCCCTCTCCCTAGTCCGGGGGTGGGAGAGGGCTGGGGTGAGGGTCTTCGTTCTTGTAGGGTCCGCTGTGCGGACCGTCTTATTCATTTCGTTCACTCATCAGGTCCGCACAGCGGACCCTACGAACTGATCCATGCAATCCTTTCCAGTCTGATTTGCGTACAAAAGATTCACTGTATGCTGAGTGACTTGGTATGAATTTTCAAACATTGAAACCTCAGGAACCGCTGGTCTGATTCTGCTTCAAAATCAGGACTGAACCGACTGTGAACCCAACTACGACCAGCCATTCGACCACGAGGCGATCAACCGCGATTCGAGGGCTGAGTCCCCCTGGAGGGAGAAAGATCAGGTGTCGCCCGGCGGGCTCATTCATCCATTCTGTGAGGCCAGTATCTTTTAACAAACTTAGTGCCATAAGTGCCGGCTGATCCCATGGCGGGAACACGCCGAGCGTTACGAACGCAATGATTCCGATTCCCAGAACAATCCGTTGCAATAAAGTCAGGGACGCCATGTCAGTGGGCACTCCAACAAGCGATCAGCAGCGCTTCGCCAAAATCTGAATCGCTTCGAAATCGTCAGGGGCGCTTGCGTGAGCAATAGGTTCGCCGTCCTTCAAGAGTACGAATACGCAGGTGCTGCCGCCGGGCCGGCGCACCCTGGCAAGCTGATAGTCGAATGGAGCCAGTGGCAGGTCGAGGTAAGCGCTGTGGAGCCGCGGAGTCGTTCGGAGCCATTCCGCTATTTGAAAAAGAATATCTCTTATCCGTGGTGTCATTCGACTTTCCTTCCGTGCTGTCCACTCATCGACCGCCGTGGTAGCGCATGTGTCGCACTTCTGCCCCGGCGGCACGAGATCACCGCAACCGCCCTGGCATGACACACGTTCGGGGGCGTCGAGCTGGCGCGAGACCTCGTGCGGGACTTGCCCCGTCGCGGCGGTGGCGGGTCCCGCAGCCGAAGGTGGATGTTCCGAATCTGGCCGCGGGACCTGCGGGACTTGCGGGACTTGATCCGCGATCGGAGGGGACGGGGGTGCGAGAGGGGTCGTTAGCTCCACCGGGGAGCGCGTGCGTAGTTCCTCCTCGGTATCGAAGTGAGGTCCCGCAGGTCCCGCAACCCCCGCATCTGAATCTGAAACCGGTGCAGTATCGTGCGTGACCTCTGCGGGACCTGCGGGAGTCCGCACCGTCGGGTCGTCGCCCGAACCTTCTTCCAGCCGGTAGAGGGCGACCTTGAAGTGGGCGTCACGGCCGAGGCTGACGATGCGGAAGCGGCCGAACGAGCGGTCGCGGCGCTGTGAGAGCGCCCGGCCGAGCCGAGTCTTCAGCGCCCGTTCGCTGGCGTCGTCGCGGGCGCTGGCGAAGACGGACGGGATGAGGTCGCGGTCGCGCACCAGAGGCATGAGGTCGGCCACCTGCACAGCCGCGGCACCGTGTTCATCCCACCACGCGGCGACGAAGGCGCGCCACTCCTCGGACTCGGCGTCGACGCTGCGGTACAGCTCTTCTCTGTTGGCGAGGAAGCCGCCGATGCCGGCCGCCTGCAGGATGCCGCCCACTACCGCACACCAGGACTCGAAGGTCCCCATCGGTGTGCCATCCCATGCTGGCCTGCCGGAGGCGAGCCAGTGCTGGGCGAGCACCAGCAGCGCCCACACCAGCTCGTGGCGGTGCGCCCGCACCCACGCAGGCAGGGGGAAGTGCCGGAATCCCTCGCGCTCCCATGGGCGGTCCATGCGGCGATCGACACGTATCCACACAGTGCGCCGGGCGATCTCGCTGGAGAGATCGAGGTTGTTGCCGGTAGCCATCCAGATCGCGCGGTTGGCGATGGTGACCGTCTCGTTGCCGCCGAGGCGGCGGTCGGACCAGACGGTCGCCGTCAGGGCGGCGGCCAGCACGCCGGAGGAGAGCCGGCGGACCACGTTGTCGAACAAGATCATCGAGGACCCCGAGAGCAACACCGACGTGATCCGTTTGCGCAGCTCCTCGTCGTTGCGGAGCTCCGACATCACGGCCGGCACGGTGCCGGTCACCACTATGCCGATCGTCTCCGCCAGCAACCCTTTACCGGTGCCTGGTGTCGGCGCGTCGACCGCGAACAGCGGCGTGGGTCCGTCGATCAGTTCACGGACGATCGGCGTCAGTGCCGCGGCCACGACATGCGCGCGGGCGGCATCATCGGCGAAGTGGAAGTCGACAAGCCAACCGTCTAACAGCAAGGACCGGGCGCGTCCGAGATCC
>JADFNO010000294.1 GCA_022563315.1 Planctomycetota bacterium
TACACACGGCTGGGCGACATGATCGTCGGCCCAGAGAATGCCTCTCCCCCCGGCATGTCGCCGTGGTGGGTCGCCAACGCCCCCTTCTCAATGGCGCATCTCTCAGCCAGCACCGACCCGAGGATCATAGCCGACATCGCCCGCCGACTGCGCAACGAGCCGCCGTTCGCCACGACCCCCGCCTCGCCCCTGCCGGACAAGCCCACCGGCGACGAAAACCCGTGATGCGTCCTCATGGAACGATGGCCCGGGCAACCAGCGCGCGCGAGGAAGGAAGAAACCACAGATGTACACAGATGTGCACAGATGTGGAGATGAAATATAAAGCCGCGACCGCTGGTCGCGGTGGAGCGGAGGTAGACCGTTGATCGGCCGATGACCGCCCTGGCCGTCGGATTCACCAACGCGCAGGACCGCGAGGCGTAAACCGCGAACGACTCGGGCAACCAGCGCGCGCAAGACCCCGCGCGCAAATCGGCGCGTATTGTTGGTAGTAAAGTTGGTCAACAAATTGGTCAACAAGTTGGTCAATAAGTTGGTAGTGAACTTGACCAGATTCTTGACGTCGATCGCTTCGCCCCGGCATTTACCCCGCCCCGGAACCTTCCACTGCACCGCATGTTCGTGATCTGGATGTCGCCTGATTAGGTGACGCCTGTTCAGGTGGCATACAAGAACCAAACGGGAATGTGGGGGGGAGACGAATCTCAAGAATCCTGTCATTTTCGTTCGTTTTCTCGCCCATCTTTCCTGGATTGCCCGTATAGTTAGGTGAGCATTTCTTCGGAATTGAGGGTACGGGTATGAGGAAGAACGGGGAGTCACAAACGATCAGCAACCTCGCAATCGGGATGGTCCAGTTCCTGCTCCTCGCAGCGCCGGTGACCGCGCAGATTCCCTGCGAGTATGACGTGCAGATCATTGCGTCGCCCTTGGATTGTGGACTGGGCACGGTCAACACGTTCGGCCTGGGGCTCAATGAGCATGGCGATGTGGTTGGGTACTACCGATGCCCGCTTTGGAATCACACCGAGGCGTTTCTGTGGACGGCTGAGGGCGGCTTCGTCACACTCCAGCGTCCGCAGGGCGTCAGTTCCGTGAACGCTCTGGATATCAACGACGATGGCGTGATTTGCGGAACCCTCATGATGTCGGGACTGGGCTCTCGCGGCTTTGTGTACGAGAAGGGCGAATGGACAATCATCGAGCCGGTCGTCCCCGATAGCGGCGGCTGGTCCAGCGCCGCAGCGATCAATAACGCCGGCACTGTGGTCGGTCAGCGCAGCATCACTGAGAAGCTGGGTCCTCAGAACGCCTACATCTGGTCGGCGGAAAAAGGCTTTACCGACCTCGGTGTGATGAACGGACCGAATAGTGGAGCAACATCTGTTTCGGAGAATGGGTTGGTAGCGGGCTGGACCGGAACAGGCATCCTAAACGAAACGTTTTTGTGGCAACGAGGGGAGATCACGATTCTCGGGTCTGTGCCGGACGGAATAACCAGTATTCCTTCCGCGATAACAGACGGGTCGGTCATCGTTGGATGGGGTCACATTCCAAAGGATGGATTTCCATTCGGTTTTGCGCAGGCGTTTCGCTGGGCGAGCCAAGAGTACCAGATGCTGGGAACATTACCTGACCATCTACATAGCGCTTCATTGGATAGCTCAATCAAGACTGAGTTGATCGTGGGCGTATCGTGGGTGGTAGAGGGCGTCCCAAATGTCAGTCATGGCTTTATTTGGGATGAGGGTTTCATGACGAATCTCGATGATCTTCTGCCATCGCTGTCTGGAGTATCAACTAGGAGCGCAGCAGCGATCACAAATACCGGACAGATCATTGCCGACGGAACGGATTCGGAGAATAACGCAGTCGTCTTGCTACTGACGCCCATCGAACCGCCACCTGGCGATCTGGACGGGGACTGTGCCGTCGGCGTTAGCGACCTCCTTATGCTTCTGGCCAACTGGGGCCCGTGCAAGAACTGCGACGATTGCCGGGCAGACCTCGATGGTGATTGCAGCGTCGGCGTGAAGGATTTGTTGATACTACTGGGTAATTGGGGGTAGAAAGAAGAGGGCACGGAGGCACGAAGTATAAAGCCGCGACCGGTGGTCGCGGTGGAAAAAGAGCAACTGACTGAT
>JADFNO010000295.1 GCA_022563315.1 Planctomycetota bacterium
GGCTCCGCCTACCTCTTCGACACGACCACGGGTCAGCAGATCGCCAAGCTCCTGCCCGACGACGGCGCGGAGTTCGATCACTTCGGCTGGTCCGTTGCGATCAGCGGCGCCACCGCCCTCGTCGGGGCCCACCTGGACGACGACAACGACACCGACTCCGGCTCGGCATACCTGTTCAGCGCTGCTCTCATCGACTTCGAGGAGCCGCAGGAGTTTCCCGCGTTCGGTGAGGCGACGGTCGAGGCGGTTGGCTCGTTCGATGCAACCGGCAACGACACCCCGGATTTGGTGGTGGTCATTCCGGGATCAATACCCAGTGGAACCGGCAACGTCCAGGTCTTTCTCAACCAAGGCAACGACAACAAGACCGGAGATTGGAACGGCCTGCAAGCGGGCGCGTTGATCCCCGTGGGAACCGACCCCAGCGACATCACCGCTGGATTTTTCAATGACGATGCCTTCGTCGATCTGGCGGTATCAAACGCCGGCGACAATCAGCTTTCGATCCTTTTGGGCGACGGGAATGGCTCGTTTATTCCGGGGCCAACACAAGATGTAGGCCAAGCGCCGAGCGCCGTCGCTTCGGCTGACTTTAATATGGACGAGAACACTGATCTGGTGGTCGCCAATGCACTGGATGACACCGTGTGGGTGCTCTTTGGCGACGGAATGGGCGGGTTCATCAAGGGACCGATGCTGCCCACCGGAGGGTCATTGGCCTTCGGTGTCGACCCGGGGGATATCGACAACGACAAGGACGTGGATATTGTGGGCATCAATCAGGAGATGGCCGAGGGAGAGCAAATCAACGGTTCGGTGTTCGTGATCCTCAATAACGGCGACGGCACTTTCGCGCCCGCGGTGAACTATCCGGTGGGAATCGATCCGCGGCAGCTCGCGATCGCTGATATTGATGGCGATACCTTCGGCGATGTGGTGGTGGTCAACGGCGCTGATGCGACGGTGTCGGTTTTGCTGAACCAGGGTGATGGGACGTTCGCCCCCGCGATCGAAATCGGTGTTGGCACAAGTCCGCGGTCGATCGACGCGGTCGATCTGGATGGGGATGGCGATCCTGATCTGGTGATCGCCGCGAATGATGCGTCGATGGAGCCGGTGGTGCAAGTGCTGGTCAACATCACCTCGGGCATCGGGGAAGTGGAGTTCCAGTTGCCGTTGGAGTTCAGCGTGAACGCCGATCCGAATTTCGTGGCTAGTGCGGACTTCAATGCGGACGAGCGGCCGGACATCGTCACCGCCAACACCGATGAGGGCAAGACAGGCGGTTCGGTGACGGTGCTGCTCAACGATTCGCCGCCGCTTCCTGAACCATGCCCGGCGGACTTCGACAACAGCGGCGACGTTGGCGTGAAGGATCTGCTCTTCTTGCTGGGTGCTTGGGGGCCGTGCCCGAAGAAGGGAGATTGTCCCGCCGACTTCGACGACAGCGGCGACGTTGGCGTGAAGGATCTGCTCGTGCTGCTGGGCGCATGGGGTCCCTGCCCGTAGACGGCGCCAGTCGACCTATCCAAACCATCACACCCCCGGGCCTTCACCGCCCGGGGGTTTTGCTTCGCTCGACGGCAACGGCAACGTCGGCGTGTCCGACCTCCTCGCCCTCCTCGCCAACTGGGGGCCGTGTCCGTAAGCGGACCTCGCAACCCCGTTCCAATCATCACACCCTTCCTGTTCAAGTACTCCGTCACGCGAAAGCGGCGCTGAGAAGAGAGGTTGCGCAGGACTCGAAGGGACGGGAGATGTCATGGGCACGCGGGCGAGAGGAGCGCCCGAACACGGGCCGCAGAAGGATTCGCCGTGATCGCCCGCCGATCGCGCCGCATTGATGCGGGGGGCACGGCATTCCTCAAGCCGCCGCGCGGTAGTAGTGACGCAGCAGGCCACCCAGCCGCTCTTCGCACACAACCTCGCCGGCGTTCGGTGAGGCGCGGTCCGATGGGCCTCCACTTGGCGTCAACGGCCGATTGCCCACCGCTTGGTGCGGCCGCTTCGTGCTGTAATAGTCCACGAACTCCGAGACCACGTAATCGAGGTGCCGCCGGCCGAAGAGCACGAAGTGGTCCAGGCACTCCTGCTGCAGCGTCTGCACGAACCGCTCCGCGTAGGCATTGAGGTTTGGTGAG
>JADFNO010000022.1 GCA_022563315.1 Planctomycetota bacterium
TCCGGCGGACCTCGTCGTGGACGGCGTCGTTGGCGTGAAGGACCTGCTCTTCTTGCTGGGCGCCTGGGGCCCCTGCCCGTAAGCGGCGCCAGCCGAGTTGTTCTAACCATCACACCCCCGGCCTTCACCGGCCGGGGGTTTTCTCTGCGCTGACATCGCGGGATCGCCGGACCGAACCGGCCAGCCTCTCTCAATCGTCTCCGTCAACGCCCAAAGACGATGTGCCGCCCGTATTCGCCCGGCTCGAACAGATGCACGCAACTCGGATCGACCTGGACCTGTACACCCATCCCCGGCGCCAGATCGTGCTCGTTCGAGAGACGGACGATGAGATTCGCGCCGTCGTCCGTTCGGCCATACACGTCGATCCGGTCTCCCAACGGCTCAGTGATGACGACTTTCAGGTGAATCGATCCGACCTCGGATGATCCGGCCGAGGGGTCGATGCGCAGCGCCTCCGGTCGAATGCCGGCGACGACCTTCCGGTCCAGGTGTGACGCTGCGGCCTCGGCCGTCTTCGGCGCCAACGGCAGGCACAGGCCGGCCGCGGTGCCGAAACAAAGCCGTCCGTCTCGGCGCTCAAGGCGACCGTCCAGGAAGTTCATCGGCGGCGTGCCCACGAACCCGGCCACGAAGCGGTTGACGGGTCGATGATAGATCTCCAGCGGCTCGCCGATCTGCTGCACCTGACCTTGGGACATGACCACCACGCGATCGCCGAGCGTCATCGCCTCTTCCTGATCGTGGGTGACGTAGATCGTGGTCGTCTTCAGTCGAAGGTGCAACGCCTTGAGCTCGGCCCGCATTTGCAGGCGCAGCCTCGCATCAAGGTTGCTCAGCGGTTCGTCGAACAAATAGCACTTGGGGTTGCGCACGATCGCGCGACCCACGGCGACGCGCTGCTGCTGCCCGCCGGAGAGCGCCCCCGGTTTGCGGTCCAATAGATCCGACAGGCCCAACATAGCCGCGGTCTCGCGAACGATTCGGTCGATCTCGGTTCGAGGGACTTTGCGCATCTTCAGGCCGAACGCCATGTTCTTGTACACGGTCATATGCGGGTAGAGCGCGTAGTCCTGAAAGACCATGGCCACGTCGCGGTCTTTCGGGTGCAGCGTGTTCACCACGCGGTCACCGATACGGATCGTGCCGGAGCTGAGTTCTTCGAGCCCGGCAATCATGCGCAAGGTCGTCGTCTTGCCGCAGCCGGACGGGCCGACGAGAACCAGTAGCTCCCCGTCGCGGATGTCCAGCGACAGATCATTGACGGCCACGACCTTGCCGGGATAGACCTTGGTGATTGATTCCAGGCGGACTTCAGCCATATCTCTACGCCGTATGCTGCCCCCGTCGCCGCCCAGGATAGCGACGAAGCGGTGAATTTTCGCTTTCCCCCTGCCGATCGGCTGTCGATCACTTGCAGCGGGCAGTCTACTGGCGGACCATTGCGATTCCCATTGCCCGGAGCAACGATGACGGACCTTCTCAATCCGCTTGCGAGCCTCGCCCAGCTCACCGATGCCCAGACGCGATCGATCTCAGCCGAGAACCCCACCGGCGAGAAGTCCGGCGGGGCACAGGCCTCGCCCGGCGATGACGAACACTGCACTGACGCGGCGCGAACGCTCGGCAAGGGCTGGAAGGTTCGGCCCTGCTTGAAGAACATTCAGCCGGGCCAGTCGGTCACCCTGGCGGATATCGCCGGACCGGGCGCGATCCAGCACATCTGGTGCACCGTCGATGTTCGCTTCGCCCAATCGATAACCATACGCGCGTTCTATGACGATCAGGATCACCCGTCAATTCTTGCGCCGCTGGGAAGCTTCTTCGCCAACGGGTTGGATGGCCTGGCGCAGATCAGCTCGATCCCCGTGGCCGTAAATCCGCGCGGCGGCATGAACTGCTACTGGCCGATGCCGTTTCACAAGCGCATGCGCATCGAGATCACCAATGACGGGTCGCAGACCATTCCCGAGTTCTTCTTTCAGATCACGTATGCGATCGGGAATGTACCCGACGATGTCGGCTACCTTCATGCGTCATATCGCTGCGCCCAGACGGACCGGGCGGATCCGCAGCATGTGATTCTCGATGGCGTGAGCGGACGAGGACATTACGTCGGCACATACCTCGTCTGGACGCAACATGATCCGGGATGGTGGGGTGAAGGCGAGGTGAAGTTCTTCATTGACGGCGACCCCCCGGATGCGCCGACGATCTGTGGAACAGGAACGGAAGACTATTTCGGCGGGGCGTGGGGTTTCACGGGAGCTGATCCCGATGATCCGACCCCGGTCCCCTACACCAGCCCGTTTCTCGGACACCCTCAGGCGGCGAGCAAGCTCCAGGACGATGACGGACGGGAAACGCTGCAACACGCGCTGTATCGCTGGCACATTCCCGATCCGATCCGCTTCACCAAGGACCTGCGCGTGACGATCCAGGCCCTCGGCTGGCAGGACGATGGCACGTACCTACCCCTCGCCGACGATATCGCCTCGGTCGCGTACTGGTATCAAGCGCACTCCGACAGTCGTCGCTAGATGTACGTCAATCGACGGCCCAAGTCCGGACGAGTTCCGGATCGAGCTTGGAAGAGGCCGTCGCCGCAGCGCTCATCGCAAACTTCAGCAGGCGATCGAGCAGCCACTGGCCGGGCGGGTCGCGGTGATCCAGACTGCTGACGATGAGCAGACCCTCGCCCACCCGGGTCATGAACAATTGGTCGAAGAGCGTGACGCGATGACGTTGATCGTGCGTGTAAACCAGACGAATCAGTGGATCGATCTTCTCGGTGATGCCAAGCTGGTCGACGGGAATCACCCGCGCATAGCGGCGCGTCAGATCGTAACCGAGCAGATCGACGATCCATTCACTATCGCCCTCGGCCAACGGCCCATGCTCGATAATCAGGGGCACGGCGCCGAAGAGCCACTGGTACTGCGTACCGAGGCCGCCGCGGGCATTTGAGGCAAGCAACACGACTCGGCCGCCGGAATCGAGGAAGTCGACGATACGGTTCGTGAGTCGATGCGTGAGGATCGTGCCGGTGTCGTCAGGCAGAGGGTCGCGCCAATGCCACGGCCGAAGGTCAGGCGCGCAGGCCGCAGGATCGGGCAGGATGGATTCCCAACTGCGCACGGGTAGACCGAAGCCGCGGCTGTAGGCGCGCTCGCCTTCGTCCGGCAGGGACTCTTCGGCCGTATATGCCAAGCCGGTAAGCCGCACGACATGCGCCGGCGGCGAACCGGCTACAGCGGGAAATACCCAGAGGGCCCAGTGATTGGAGATGTTTTCGTCGATAGTTGCCGTGACGCGCACGCACCTCGGCCGATCGACCGTCGGCAGTGGCAGCTCGATCGGCGTCTTGACCATCGCGCCACGGGCGCAGGTGATTGGGTCGGTCGTCATGACCACGGGTCGTCCATCGTTCGCCTCGATGCGCACCTCGATCTCGCCCGATACGATGTGCTCAGAGAAGTTCGACATCGCCAGTTCAAAGTGAAGCATGCCGTCTGCGGGCGAGGCGAAACCTCGACGATGCTGCGGCGTGAGAAGCAGCAGAACGACGTCCGCCAGCCATTCACGGCACTGTTGAGCTGAAAAGCGCCACCGACCGAGATCATCCATCATCCCGCATTGACATTGTGGCACGTCGCACAGATGGTTCATCACGAGTCCGCCGTGGTTGGTGAATCGGCGAAACTGTTCCATCTGGAACTTGCGCCCCAGCAGATGGAAACGATCACCCTGACGCTTGAACCGATCGACGATCGCCGAGCCGTACCGCCGTTCCCACTGTTGCTCGAGTTGGCGCTGGTGATCGAAACTATTTGGGAGCCACCAGGGTCGTTCCTCGCCGATGTGTTTGGCGATCGCCTGCGTGTCCGGCCACGACGTGAAGAGCACCGTCTCGCCCATCACGAACGGCTTCGGGAGCAATGTGGCAAGATGTTCCTGAAGATCATCGAGATAACTCACCCAACGGTTGGAATCCTCGTAGGTATGTTCATCATGTAGGTCAGTCTGTTCCGGATCAGTGAGCGCGAAATTCGCTGTCTGTACTTGGAGGAGCCGGTCAGGTAATCGGCGGCGCGCCGTCCGCCACCACCATTCCGCAAGCGCCGGATCGAAGCATGGATGTTCACATGTAGCGCTGACGATGATGGTCGAGGGATGATTGCGATCACGACGCATGAAGGCAGTGTAGAGACGTTCATACTCATCTCGATGTTCAGGCCCCATCGGTGATTGCCAAACAGGATGCTCCTGCCAGATAAGCATCCCCATTTCATCCGCGATGTCGTAGAAGTAGCGCGGTGGATACCACATGCACACGCAGACGAGATTGAAGCCCATCGCCTTGAGCGTTTGGAACTGTTGGCGAACACATCCAGGCGTCGGCATCGGGGCGATATGTGCTGGCTCGTGCCCCCAATGAAGAATACCCCGCAGAAACACCGGCGAATCGTTCAGTAGTATCTGTGTGCCGACCGCTTGGATGCTGCGGAATCCGAAGCGGACCTTATAAATCTCACTGAGTTGATCGACATCGAACAGCCGCACCTCGGCCACATAAAGATTCGGCTCGCTCGGTGACCATCGCTTCGGCTCGGGCACTTGAAGTGAGAGAGAACATGTTTGTTGATGATCGGCAATGTTGTTTGATCCCTCGGCCATCCGCCGACCAGTCTCGTCGAACAGTACGACTTGAATGGTTCCGGGGACGGCTGCGCCGCGCGGCTCGAGTTGAACGTCAATCCGAACGTCCCCGGTCGATGGATCAGCGTGCACGCCCACGCCATCTGGAATTGCACAGAGGCGTGCGGTCCGACTCAGGCGCACCGGCTGCCAGACGCCGCCATGCTGGATGCTGATGACATCGTGAAACCCTTTGGTGATGTGGCCGGACTGAAGCTCGCCGGGGGCGACTTTCGGCGCCGCAATCTCGTCGATACGCAGCAGTATCTCGACCACGCTCCCGCCGATCACAGCCGTAGTGATGTCAAACTGAAACGGCACATAATCACCGACGTGCCGCCCCACTTCTTTGCCGTTGACGCAGGCGCGCAGATCAGTTGCCACCGACTCGAAGCACAGCCAGAGGCGGTCCGTCGCATTGTCACCGCGCCAGACCGAAGGCAGCTCGATCGTACGCCGAAGCCACGCAGCGCCGTGAAAGTCGGTTCCAAGCACCGTCTGCCACGCGCACGGAAGGTTGATCGGGCGCCAGGATCGGTCCCCGGCGGCCGATGCGACTTCACCTTCTTTGGCCTGTGGACATATCTCCCACGGGCCACACAGATCAATCGAAGCGCTCGGTGGCGTGTTCACCATGACGATGGCTCGATGATATCACCGCCGCCCTCAGCCAAGTGGTATTCTGGAGACGTGACTGAAGTGCCCAGCCAGAAAATCGTACCGCATGTGAGGTATCCGTGAGCGTGCGATCGTCAACCAGCGGTTGGGCGTTCGCTGCCTTTCCGCTGGCCGTAATTGTGGTCTTCACGGCGCTGCCGACGGTCGCCGGCGTCGCGCTGAGCTTTTTCGAATGGACGGGCGGCAACCGGCCGAACTTCATCGGAATTGAGAACTACCGCGCTGCGATACTGCACGATCCCCAGCTTATTCACTCGCTTCGCAACACGCTCATCTTCGGCGTTGCGACCGTCCCCATCACCGTGATCCTCGCTTTTGTATTGGCCGTCGCGCTCAAGGCCGAATGGTTCGTAGGAAAGACGACGGTTCGAACGATCATCTTCCTGCCGTTCGTGATCTCGATCGTAGCCATCGGGTTCGTTTGGCGATGGGTTTTGGATCCACACAGCGGTCTGCTCAATATGGGATTGGAATCAATCGCTGCAGATCGAATGTTCGCCGACTGGCCGGTGCCATGGCTCGGCGACAGTCCTTGGGCGCTGGGAACGATGTGCTTTGTTCATGTATGGAGGAACCTCGGCTTTTGTGTCGTGCTGTACTTAGCGGCGTTGAGTCGTGTGCCGCGATCGCTCTACGATGCAGCCGGCGTTGACGGAGCAGGTTCGTGGCAGGCGACGTGGCGCATCGCCTGGCCCGCGGTCCGCCCCATGACGCTGTTCGTCGTCATCACCAGCTCCATCTGGTCGCTCCAAGTCTTCGATCTAGTGTGGGTGATGACCGGCGGCGCCGAGCAACCTTGGACGGATGTGCTCAACACGCATCTGTATCGAGAGTTCGCAGCGAATCGCCTGGGGTATGCAGCAACGATCGGCGTGCTTGTCCTGATCATCACCGCCGTCATTACTGTCGCCCAACTTCGTTGGCTGCGTGGATCAACGGAGGCGGCTTCATGAGCGCATGGTCCAAACCGGCCTGGCCGATTCGAGCTGCGGTTCACGCTTTTGTTTATATCCTCGCCGCGACGATGCTCGTGCCGTTTGCCTGGATGTGCTCTACGTCGCTCAAAACCGACGCCGAAGCGATTGACGTTCAGCAGCTTGCGTTGCTCCCCGCCGGGTCGGTGAGCGATTGGAAATGGGGGAACTACGTCGAAGCGTGGCGCCTGGCCGAACTCGGCGACGTCTATCTCAACAGCCTCATCGTGGCCGTGGTGGTGACCGTTCTCTCGGTGCTGCACAATGCGCTGGCGGGATTCGCGTTCGCCAAGCTGCGCATGACGGCAAAACGGAGCGTTTTCATCGCGATGTTGCTGACGATGATGCTCCCGTATCAAGTGTATTTTTTGTTCGCCTATATATTGTGCGGCTGGCTGGGATACGTCGATCATCTGCACGCGCTCATCGTGCCGTTCCTCGCCAGCGCGTTCGGGATCTTCTACATGCGGCAATCCATCATCACGGTGTCCGACGGCCTGCTCGATGCGGGAAGAGTCGATGGGCTTACGAACTTCGAGTTGTTCTGGCACGTCGTGCTGCCTTCGATCAAGCCGGCCGTCGGCGCGCTGGCGATCTTCACGTTCATGGCGTCGTGGAACAACTTCTTCTGGCCGCTGATCGTGATCGACTCGCAGGAGAACTTCACACTGCCGTTGTCGGTGGCTGCATTGTCCTCGGGGTTATACGTTCAATCATGGCCGGTGCAGATGGCCGCGGCGACGCTGATCACCCTTCCCACCATCGTCGTCTTCATCATCTTCCAACGGATCTTCGTTCAGGGACTTGCGCTAACCGGCATGAAGGGCTGATCGATGCGACGGAGCCACGGAATCATCTTCGGCATCATCATCGCCAGCGCCGCCTGCTTCGTCAGGTTCGGCGGCGACGAAACGCCCGAGGGACGCCTCCGAATGGCCGTGTGGGGGATGCCCTTTGAGGACCGGTTATTTGAGGACGGCTATGCGCGCGACTTCGAGCAGCTTCATCCCGGCGTTTCAATCAAATATGGTCGCTATGAGGACGTCACCGCGAAGTATTACACCTGGCATCTGCTGAAGCGCGGCGCTGATGTCATGCGGGTGCCAATCACCGACTACCACGCACTGGTCACCAAGGGCGTGCTGGCCCCGCTGGATCGGTTCATCAACGATCCCGAGGTTGGGCTGAGCGCGGCGGATCAAGCCGACTTCACCCCTGCGATATGGGACGCGCTGCTCCTGAACGGCCAACGCTACGCGCTGCCTTCGGATAATGCGCAGTTCGGTCTGTACTACAACGTAACAATCTTCGAGCGTTACAACCGGGATCATCCCAACGATCCACTTGGTTTTCCAAGTGCGTCTTGGTCGTGGGAGGATCTCCGCGAAGCCGCTGACAAGCTGACGCGGCGCGCTGATCACGGGCGGATCGTTCAGTACGGTGTTGATTTCACGTTGTGGGCGTGGCCGTTCATGACGTTCTTCGCCCAAGCGGGCGGTGAACTGTGGGACGACGCCAAGACGACGACGCTCATCAACTCGCCGCCCGGCGTCGAAGCATTGCAGTTGATTGTTGATCTGCTTCCCCATGGGGCCTCGATGCGGTCGGGAGAGCTCACCGATTCCGCCACCGGGCCGGATAAGCTCTTCGGCACCGGCCAAACCGCGATTCTGCTGGACGGCTCGTGGCGCGCGCCCTTCCTGGAGCAAACGTTCTTTGAGCTTGAGTTCGGCATCGCTCCCTTACCATCGCATCGGCGATCTGCAATTGTCAGCGGATCGGTGTTGTGGGCCGTTAGCGCACACAGTCAAAACAAACCGCTGGCGTGGGAAATGATCCGGTGGATGACCAACCGCGAACAATCCTTGCGGTATTGGAAGGCTCTGCGGGTGGCCCCGCCTGGGCGAATGTCGGTGATTCGCTCACCCGAGTTTGCCGCCGCCGATCCGACCGCAGGTACGGCGCATGATCGCACGAGCTGGTTGGCGCACGCGATCACGGTCGATCCTGCCTCGGGCCGGATGCCCGGGTTTGTCCCGGTCGGGCCGTATCAACAGGACCTCGAGGACAAGATTACGGCCATGCTGCTTCGGGCGGTCTCGCGCGGTCGAGATGAATCGTTGGCCCAGTTGCTGGATCGGGCGGCGGCGGCGGTCCATAGCATCATCGACCGCGACCGTCGGGCCCGGCGGTTGCCGCCGATCGAGCGGGAGTGAGTGATTTGACGTCACATTTTCGTCTCAGGGGCGGTGACCTGGCGTCGCCGCGACTGTATATTGGTTTCTTGCCTTGATGAGAAAGGAGATCCACCGTGTTCCAATCTCGCCTCCAACGTCAGGTCCTTGCGTGTTGTCTCGCCGTCGGCGCGCTGGCCGGAGTGAGTCGCGGTGTCGATGACAACGATCCGCAGGATCAGTGGTCGATCATTCATTGCGGAATGCTGCTGGCCGTGCCCGGGAAAGCCCCGCACAGCAACGTGTCGATCATCGTGAAGAACGGGCGGATCGTCGAGGTGCGCTCGGGCTTCATTGGAGCCGATGCCCTGACGGAAGCCGGTGAGGCGAACGTGGGAACGATCGACCTTCGTGACTCGTTCGTTATGCCCGGCCTGATCGATTGCCACACGCACATCACCGGCGAGTACACGGCCGACATTCGCCTTCGGCGCGTGCAAGAGACGGACGCGGACTCGGCGATCAACGGCGTGGTGTATGCGCGGCGAACCTTGGAAGCGGGATTCACCACGATTCGTAACGTCGGCTCCAGCGGCGACGCCGCCTTTGCCCTACGCGATGCGATCAATGCCGGGGTTGTGGTGGGGCCGAGAATCCTCGTCGCCGGCGAATCGATCAGTCCCACGGGCGGACACAGCGACTCGACGCTGGGGTATCGCGCCGATCTGTTCGACACGCCGGGCCCGATGCAGGGGATTGCCGATGGACCGGCCGCGTGCCGGCAGGCGGTACGGGCTCAGGTCAAGCGTGGCGCCGATGTCATCAAGCTGACTGCCACCGGCGGCGTACTCAGCGCCACGGCGGCCGGTACTGAGCAGCAGTTCTTCGACGACGAATTGCGAGCCATTGTCGAGACCGCTCACTTGCTCGGCCGCAAGGTCGCCGCTCACGCCCACGGCACGAAGGGGATCAACGCGGCGCTTCGGGCCGGCGTGGACTCGATCGAGCATGGAACGTTCCTCGATGATGAATCCATCTCATTGTTCAACGACACCGGCGCGTTCCTGGTGCCGACCATTCTGGCGGGTAAGACGGTTACGGAACATGCAAAGGAAGTTGGGTACTACCCCGCGGCGGTGGCTGAGAAAGCCAAAGCCGTCGGGCCGATGATCCAAGGCGCGTTCGCCAAGGCGGTCCGAGGCGGCGTGCGGATCGCGTTCGGCACGGACTCCGGCGTGAGCGAGCACGGGCGAAACGCCCAGGAGTTCGCCCTGATGGTCGAAGCCGGCATGGGCGAGATGCAGGCGATCATCGCCGCCACCATCAACGCCGCCGAGCTCCTTGGACTGTCGGATGAGATCGGCACAATCGAACCGGGCAAAGCGGCTGACATCATCGCTGTTGCTACGAACCCGCTGACGGATATCACCGCGCTTCAACATGTGCGCTTCGTGATGCGCCACGGCGTGGCGTACAAGCAGCCGTAATATGGCACTCGTGACGCGGCGAATAGCCGAAAAGACGCCGAAACAGCTGAGCCGGGGAACCACCCGCCGGGCGTGTGCGAAAACAACCGCAGTATCCAGGGGTTTTCCGATCAGCCGCGGTGACAATCGAGCATCTGAGGCTCGGCGATGGAGGTTGGCTGGTCGATGCCCTCGCGGCCGAAATGGTGAGTCAAGGGTTATCGGCAAGTGATTCTCCGGCGGCTCGGCCTTGGCCGACGTCGATAATCTCCCCGAGGCCTGAACAAAATGCAAAAACATGCAAGTCACCGTTGCTCGAATGACATACGTCCCTAGGAGCTGAACGTGGACCGAACTGAGGCGACCCAGCCTCGTCGCGCTTGGGATCAGGCGTGTTTGAGTCGTACGCAATTCGCCGAGTTCTTTGAGAAGTCGTGGCGAACGTTGTGGTGCGTCGCGGCAGCGGTATTGGGAAGTCGCGACGAGGTTGAGGATGTGCTGCAGGAGTCGGCGTTGATCGCGCTTGGGAAATTAGGCGATTTTGATCCCCAGAGCAATTTCACCGCCTGGATGGCCCAGATCGTTCGCTACACCGCGCTCAACACCGCCCGGAGGCGCGCCCGTCGACGGGCCGTGGCGTCGATTCATGACGGTTTGATCGAACAGGCCGCGGGTTCGAAAGGTCGAGATAACGGGTCTGTTTCGACTTCGATGTCCGGCGACCTGCCGGTCTATGAGGAAGCGTTCGACGATCGCCTGCTTAGCGCCCTCAAGTCGCTGGGCGAGACGCCGCGGGCGTGTTTGTTGCTCCGCACAGTTCAGGATATGTCATACCGAGAGATATCGCAGGTGCTCGGTATTCCCGAGGGAACGGCGATGAGTCACGTGCATCGGACGCGGCAGGCCTTGCGGGAGCGCCTCGCGCCGTCACCGGGATCAGATTCCAGGGCAGAGGATGGGTCATGACCGAAGGCCGACGACAACCCGACACTCGTTTGGACGCGTACCTCGACGGCGGAATGACGCCCGACGAACGCGCGGCCTATCAGCGCGAGATCGAATCGGACGAAACCCTGCACGATCAGGTCGAGCTTCAGCAGGACATCGATAAGTCCCTTCGTCGCCTGTTCGCACCGCCTTCGGCTGATCGGGTAACGGCCGGGATCGCCGAGGTGCGCCAGTCCAAGTCACACAAGCTGCCGACGCCGGCGACGAAGCGGGACGGGGGCGCTGTCCCGCGTCGCCTGGCGGCGGCGGCGGCCATTGTCGCGGGCATCTTCGGCGGTTGGCTGATTTGGAATGCCGTCGGACCGACCGGCAGCGGCGGGTATGGTGAGTGGCGGAGCTTCGAGATCGTCTACGCCGATTCTGTGGCCAACGACATGGAGCCGGAATGGACTTGCGACACCGAGTCGGAGTTCGCCGACAGTATTCGCAGTCACTTCGGTCAGGCCGCGGTGATTCCCTTTGAGCTTCCCGAGGGCGTGGCGGCGCTCGGCTTGGCGTACTGCAACAGTATCTCGAGACGGACGGTCTACTTACTAGCCGAAGTGAACGACGAGCCGGTCGTTGTCTTCATCGACCGAGTCGAAGCGGACCCGGGTCAAACGGTGGACGAAACGAGCGGCCTGAATCTGTTCAACCGCCGCCTGGGCCTGCTCGTGCTGTACGAACTGTCGCCCCTGGAGAAGCCCGCCCTGTTGCAACTGTTTTATGATCCCGACACGGACCGGGTATCGCCGACTGGTCCGTCCTAAGGAGCGGGGAACATGCGAAAGACAACGGTGAATAAACGTACTGGTGCGGGGATCGTCGGGAGGCGCGGTAGTCGTCGCCGATCTAGCCGCGGCGGCTTCACCCTCATTGAGCTGGTGGTGGTGATCGGCATCATTCTCTTGCTCCTGGGGTTGACGCTGTCGGTCGGCGTTGCCGTGCGCACGCAATCGGAAACCCGCGAAACCGAGAACGTCTTGCGCCTCCTCGACACCGCGATGCAGGAGTGGGAGCGGCAAGCCGATCGTCAACTCACGTGGTGGCAGGAGGTATGGCCGGGCGATAAGGATTATTTGATCAAAGACCGCTTCGACATCCACAGCGATACCGTCGAGGAACTGATCATCACCGAAATGCTTGATGTCATCACCCGGCCAAGCCAGATTAAACAGATTATCGCCCAGATTGCTCCGGACTTTATCTACACGTATCTTGAAGGTGTTGTGCCTCCGTGGATCGAAGGTCAAGGCGTGCTGCAGCTTCCAAACTTCCTTGGCAGCGTCACTGTACTAGACGCCTGGGGCTGGCCGATTTACGCAACACATCCCGGAAGACTTTGGAGAGAGACCGACGTTCCGCCATATGCGTTTCCGCGAAACGACGATGGCACGATCCAAACCTACAACGAGCGGACTTACGGAGTCACTCCGAATCGCCAAGTTATTTTCGTCTCGGCGGGACCGGACGGAAGATTCGGCGATATGAGCCAAGCTGACGGCTCGCCGGACTTCGACCTAACAAAGGACAACCTCTATTCCTATCCCGTGAGGCCGCCACAGTAGGCTCCATCAGTAACAGCAAAAGCCCGCGCGACTTTCCGCGCGGGCCTTGCTGCTCTCGTTTGCTCAGACTCCCGTGGCCGGCCCGTATCAATCCGGGGCGATCGCGGTCTGCACGCTGGGAATCTCGCCGGCCCCGACTGGGATCATGAGGCTGGAGCGATCCAGATCATCCCCAATCGGCTCGTAGCGACCGCCGAGGTGCTCGGCCAGGAACGCCTCCGCGACAGCGAAGAACGCCATGCGGTTGGCCGGCCGCGCTATCCCGTGGCCTTCGTCCGGATAGATCAGGTACGTCACCGGGACGTCGTTCTGCTGCATCGCGCTGACGATCCGGTCGGATTCCCCCTGGTTGACGCTTGGATCGTTCGCGCCGTGGACGATCATCATCGGGCGCTTGATCTGATCGACAAAGTTCAGCGGCGAGCGCTGCTGGAGGAACGATCGACCATCGGCAGTACGATGATCGCCCACGCGCGTGGCCCACATTTGAGCATTCGGATCCCAAGCGGGCGGAATCGTCTGGAGGAATGAGACAAGGTTGGACGGCCCCACCACCGCCGTGCCGCAGGCAAACACGTCCGGGGTGAAGGTCATCCCGACCAGCGCTGCATATCCGCCGTAGCTCCCGCCCATGATGGCCACCCGGTCCGCATCGGCAATGCCCTCGTCGATCGCCCATTGCACAGCGTCGATCAGGTCATCGTGCATCCGCCCACCCCACTCGCGGTTCGCTGCGTTGATGAAGTTCTTCCCGAACCCGGTGGAGCCGCGGAAGTTCACGCTGAGCACCGCGTAGCCGCGGTTGGCCAACCACTGATGCCAGGAGTCGTACCCCCAGGCGTCGCGCCACCACGGACCGCCGTGGACGTTGAGCACCATCGGCAACGGTTGGTCGGGCCGGCCGTCGAAGTCCGAATCGGCGCCCACAGGGAGCGTGTAGTAACTGACCAGGTTCAGCCCGTCGCGCGATTTGATCACGATCGGATGCATCGTCGCCAACGGCAGACCGTCCAACGCCGAACGGCTCGCGAAAAGGAATCGGATCTTCTTCTGTGTTCGATCGAAGTGGTAATACCGCACGGGGCCGTTGTCGAGCTCGAACGAGACGATCCAACGGCTGTCGTCGAGCGTGCGGCTATTGACTGATAACTCGCCGTCGGCGATCTCGCGCAACATGCTGAAGTCGTCTTCGAGCACGGGATCGAGAAAGTGCCATTTCTTACGGGTGTAGGTCGAGGAAACCGCCTGGGGGAACTTCTTGGTGGGATGCAGGAGTAGATCGTCGGTGATGTCTGCACGGAAATCCGTGGCCAGGATCTCCGATTCGCCCGTCTCCAGGTTTAGACTGGTCAAGGCCGCCGTATTTCGACCGCGGCTATCGACCATGTACAGGACCGTCCCGGACTCGTTGAAATCGATGGGGCTCGTGGTGAACATATCCTGCATGGGAATCTTGGCGAACTGGTGCCAGCTCCCATCGGGCGTAGGCATGAGCAGTTCGCTGCCGCCATCCGGTGTGAGCCGGGCCGCGAGCCGCACGTCATACTCGTCGTCGGTAAGGAAGCCGAGGAAGCCGTCGTTACGCTGGACGAGCGTTCGCTCGCCGGTAGCAATGCTCAGGCGATAGATATCGTGTCGTGCCGGATCGCGGTCGTTCAGGCCGACGAGTATCTCGTAGGGGAACTTGTGGCTGACGCGCTGAATTCGGGCCGTGACCTTGTGCGTGTGACGTGCCCCGGGGCGTGTGGCGGAAGTCGGCGTCAGCGCCTTGGTCTTGGCGGTCGAAAGGTTGATGGCATGTACGACCCAGTTCTCACCACCGCTGGGGTCCTGCAGATAGAGAAGGTGCTTGTTGGTGTAGGCCCAGAAATAAACTCGGATGCCGCGCCGCGTGTCGTGAGTCACCGGCCGAGCCGCATCCGGGTCATCAATCGGACCCACCCAGACATTCATCACACCGTTCACCGGGGCGAGATAGCTGATCTTCGTCCCGTCGGGGCTGATGAGGGGGTTGGTTCGGTCGGGGCCCGCGAACAGCACATCGCGTGAGATCAGCTGGACCTTGAGTTGTGCCGATGCAGGCGGCGTACTCAGACCGACGCCCGCTCCAAGGACCGCAATGGTAAGCAGATGCGTTGTGTTCATGGTGTCACTCCTGCACGACTATCGGCACGATTAGCGGACAGGTTCGCACGCGCCGGCTCTGGGGCCCGCAAAAGGCCGCTCCACTGGAAGGTTCCGGGAGCGGCGCCGAGCCGAATGTGAATCTAAGTGCTTGTATTCACGAAAGATACGTTCAGTCGGTGTCCAACGTTGTTCGCCATCTCGCCCTGGGCCACCCTTGACGTATCCCTGCCTTAGCACTCTCCCGTTCCTGGTTCTTTGTCGGTGCTTGAGGCATCGACTACGCTGAGGATGTCTGACCTCCGGAACCCAAAGGAGCGAGAGAACGTCGTGTCGAGCACGCGCAGCCAATCACAATCTGCCGACCAACCCACCGGCCCCGATCGTGTGCGAACGCTTCAGCGACGCATCCGGGTTGCCCGCGGATTGGAGCCCGGCGATCTGGCCCTGGTCGGCGGACAGGTGGTCAACGTCTTCACGCAAACGATCGAGCCGGCCAATGTCGTGATCGCCGACGGCGTGATTGGGGGAGTCGGGCCGTACGACTGGCGGGCCGATCAGACGATTGACGTTTCGGGCAAGTTCATCGTGCCCGGTTTGATCGATGCCCACATGCACGTTGAGAGCACACTTCTCACGCCGGCTGAGCTGGCGCGCATCATCGTGCCGCACGGGACGGCCATGTTGATCGCCGATCCCCACGAGATCGCAAACGTGATGGGTGTGCCTGGGGTTCAGATGTTGATCCGCGCCAGCGAAGGACTTCCGCTGGATATCTTTTATATGGCCCCGTCCTGTGTGCCGGCGATGAATTGGGAACATGCCGGTGCGGTGTTGGATGCGAGCGCCATCGATGAACTGCTGCGAAACCCCAAAGTCCTGGGGCTTGCGGAAATGATGAATTTCCCGGGCGTCATTGCAGGAGATGAGGATGTGCTGAACAAGATTGGAGCGGCTGCCTCAAGAACCCGGGTTGTCGACGGACATGCACCGGGTCTTATGGGCCAGGATCTTGTCGCTTATGCCGCGGCAGGTATTCGTTCTGATCACGAATCGACCGAAATTCAAGAGGCGTTGGCAAAGGCTGCGCTGGGCATGCTTGTGCAAGTGCGAGAAGGCTCGATCGCTCGTAATCTCGATACGTTGCTGCCGCTTCTTGTGGAGGATCGCCTGGGCGACTGGTGCCTGTGTACCGACGACGTTCACCCGGATGAATTGATCGCCAAGGGGCATCTTGATGCGTTACTTCGCCGAGTCGTCGCGGCGGGCGTCGATCCCGCGCGGGCGATTCGTCATGCCACGCTGATCCCGGCCAGGCATTATGGCTTCACGGATCGCGGCGCCGTCGCGCCGAGCTATCGTGCGGACCTCGTCGTCATGAATGATCTTGCGGCATTTCAGCCTTCAATAGTGGTTCACAACGGCGAAGTGGCGGCACAAAACGGCGAATATCTTGCCACTTCAGTTTCACCGGACATCCCCCAGGAGAACACCGTTCACCTCGCGCCGCTCGATGAATCAGCCTTCATCCTGAGACTGACCCGCGACGAATGCCCCGTCATCGGGATCATCCCGGACCAGATCGTTACCCGCCACCTCACACGACAAGTTCTTCGCGAAGAGGGACGGTGGCTTTTTGATCCGAACATCGATGTGGTGATGCTCGCCAATATCGAACGGCACCATGCGACCGGATCGATCGGCCTCGGCTTGGTCGAAGGGTTCGGTTTTCGTACCGATGGCGCGATTGGGTCATCGGTTGCGCACGATTCACACAACCTCATTATCGCCGGGACCAATGCGCGTGACATGCTCACCTGCGCGCGGGCGCTGGAAGAGATGGCCGGTGGTTTTGTTGTCGCGCGCGATGGCGAGGTGGTCCGACGAGTTCCATTGCCGGTCGCCGGACTACTTTCAACCGAACCCGCGAACGTCGTCTGTGAACAACTTGCGTCAGCTCGCCGCGCAGCCGCCGAGCTGGGAAGCAAACTCGCCTGCCCCTTCGGCACACTCTCCTTCCTCGCACTGCCCGTGATCCCCGCCCTGAAGATCACCGATCAAGGTATGTTTGATGTTATGAGCCAACAGTTCATCCGCCTGTGATAAGGGATGCGAAGCTCGAGGCGGCGGCGCACACTGCGCGGCCATCACGTAGCGCCCAAAAGGAGATCGCAATGAAATGGGTGCTGATCGCTCTTGGCGTCATCGTCGGACTGATTCTTCTCATTGGGCTTGTTGGCATGCTCATCCCCAAGTCGCATGTTGCATCACGCAAAGCACGGTTCAATCAGACGCCCCAGACCGTGTGGGACGCCATCACCGACTTTCAGGGGCAAACGTCGTGGCGGACGAGTCTCACCAAGGTCGAGCGTTTGCCGGACCGCGACGGCAATGCCGTCTGACGCGAGACGAGCAAGCGAACGGGACCACTGACGATGATGATCATCACAAGCGATTCGCCCCACCGTTTGGTAAGTCAGATCGTGGACAACAAATCGTTCGGCGGGACTTGGACCTACGAGATCACGCCCACTGCTGGCGGGTGCGAGTTTACGATCACCGAGCGTGGCGAAATCTACAACCCGATCTTCCGCGTGTTTGCTCGATTCGTCTTCGGCTACACCGCAACGATGGAGACCTACCTCAAACAGCTTGGGGCGAAGTTCGGCGAGGATGTCGAACCGACGGCGCCGTAGGCATACGTGGACCGCGTCATTCATCCGGCCAGTCCGGCAGCTCGAATTTCTCCTTCACATGCGCTGTATGTTCGCCATAGTGTCGGTGCATTTGCTGAAGGAGACCGCGAAGGGTCCAGGGACTTCCTTTGGGTTTCTCGTCGAGATCGGACTCGGCTAGGAGGTATGCGAATCGGCGTGTAAAGGACATGACGCGCTGCATCTGCCGAGCCTCTTCTTTGCCGTCCCAATCCGGATGAGCAGCGACGTAGTCCGGCGGCATCTGCTTAGGATTGAGATTGATGTGGGGGATTGCTGGATCAACGCCTGCGAATATCCGTGAGAAGAACCCAAGTTCACGGCCCATCATATGTTCTGCGTTCCAGCGCGGCGTATGTGTGCCGTTGGATGGTCGATGGTTCATTTGGTTCACGCTAAGTTCGGCGAAGACCTCTTGAGATAACCGGCATTCGACCTCCTTGCGCTTATACAGTCCTGCATACTCCGTAGGCATCGTCCACGGGCGCGTAAGCAGCGTGACGACCTGTGGCTTATCACGCGTTGCTCCGCGATCTTGCGTTGCAGCAAATGTGTTTCCATTCGATGCCACGCGCTCGTACTTCGCTGGCAGCGCTTCGAGGAAATCCTCGTTGGTACGAAGAACAAAAGAAAGCTGCGGCGTCTTGTAGTGGATGGGAACGACGTAGCGCGGGCTGATTTGCTCAACGATTCCAACCGCTTCCTTCCCATCAATCGTGTACACTCCCCCTACCGGAATCAGCAGCACATCCACATTCCCGATCTGCCGAAGCTGATCTTCGGTGAGTTTCGTTTGACCCAGATCACCGCAGTGGAGGATGCGCACCCCATCGGCCACAACGAGAAACATCGCATTTTTGCCGCGACGACCCCCGGATTGATCGTCATGGAACGACGCGATCGTACGGAAGCGCACCGCGTGATCCGAGTACTGAGCGCTCGGTGAATAGGCGGCGATCGTTGGTTCGTCCTGATTGGGTAGACGATCGAGCACCATATCGATCGACGCTACGTCACCATCGTCATCAAGGCCGGCTACCGACGGCGCGGCTGCACCGAGCAGGCTCACGTTGCTGTGATCGGCGTGGCCGTGCGTAACGAGCACGACATGGGCAGTGATGTTCGGATCGTCATACCCGATGCTTGTGGCATACGGATCGATGGCGACGGTCAGGTTCCAATACGTTTCGATCGTGACAAACGCCTGCCCCCACCAACGGACGGCGACGGGTTTCCCGGGGTCGGCTGCGGCCGGCCAGACCGCAGCCAAGGCAGCGAGCAGACCTGCGACCCCTGTGATCCTCCTTCTCATAGCGCATTCTCCATTCGGTAGAGTGTCTCAACAGAGTCCGCGCATGATAACGATCGCCGGCGAACCAATGTTCCGATCCGACGATCGATTCGGCTCAATCAGGAACTACTTCAGATCCCTCTGGTCCGTCTCATCGGGTATCGGTAGCGCGACGGTCTGGGCCGGATCGGTCTGTGCCGACAGCTCATGCAGCGTGTCCAGCAGGTAACGCGTACTGTCGTCGGTGTCACCTTGGTCGATCGCGGACTCGGCCGCGGCGGTGGCCTCGGCGTGTTCGTGCAAGATGAAGTGTAGTGCCGCGGTCATGAAGGCGGCGTCACGACGATCCTCGACAGGCTGCAACTCATAGGCGTAACGCCCGATCAAGCGGTGGATTTGATCCTGCAGCGCCGCGTCGATCGGGGCATAGTGGACCGCAGACGCATCCATACGAAATGCGCGGCGCATCGCCCAAACGGCGGTCGAGTCGTTTTGGAGAAAGGCGGCAGCCAGGGCGTAGCCGACCTTGGCTAGGGTATTATCCGGCAATGATTGCGCGATCGTCGAGAAGGCGCGGAGCGAAACGTCCGCCTCGCCATCGCTCAGCGTCGACCACGCATACTCGGCGTTGGGGAAGACCAGCTTCTTGCGTCGTTCGCCGGTTTCGTCGGGTGGGTAGACCACCACGATCTTGAGGGGAGACGACCCGCGTTGAGCGGGGTATTCGGGCGCGACGCGCTCGGCGTCGTTGTAGGATCCCCGGTAGTTCGCCCCTGAGCTCGGGCCGTCGTCGTCGTAGTTCTCCGGGTAATAGGAACTGGAATAGTAGTAGTATTGCGAGCCGGCATAACCGTCACCAAGACCACGGTACCGGCGAACAGAATGTGGATCGTAGTAATACGAGCCGGCATGACCATCACCGAGGCCGTGGAATCGGCGGACGGAATGCGGATCGTAATAGCCGTCATTACCCAAGCCGTGGTGCCGTCTGACCGAGCTGTAGTCGTGTCGATCGTCGCGATGGGCCAGGTAATGGTGTGGGATGGCGTGTCGAGACGAAGAATGCTGGGAGCGATGACCAAGGCCGTGATGGGATCGAATCCCGGGTGAGCGGTGCTGGGAGTGCTGACCCATCGCCGCCGGGCTGAGGGCGAGAAGGAGGGCAAGCGGGGCCGCCGCTGCCCAGAGCCAACGATACGCTTGTCGATGCATGATTTGCCTCCAGAACCTGGGACAGAGGAATTTTGCGGGCACCTGGCTGACGGGGCGTGGCCAGCAACGATCAGCGCTGCTCCAAAGGATAAAGTCACATCAAACGGCGGTCTTGTTCCGCATATTCAGAGATATTTGGCGAGGATCGTTGTCCGAAACTTGACCGTTGCTCGAATCGGGCGGCGTCGTTTCGTTCTCGCCGGCACACGAGCTGCCAGTCACGGCTCTTTTGGGCTTGAAGGAGCGTTTAGCGTCGGGTGGAAAGGGTGGTCTTTTCAGCGTGATCGACCAATGCGCGGTACTTCGGGGCGTGGGCGAAAGGTTGAGTCAGATAAGCCAAGTGTCCCCACGAGCCCCAAGGCGAATCTTGGCGGCCGACGAAGTTGAAGGCGACGAAGAGCGTTCCATCCATCTGGCGGAAGCTCTCCAGCAGCGTCTCGTACGCTTCATACATCGACGAATCGCGCTGGGCGTCCCACATGGCCCGGCTGAACAGCGGCGTGGTGCCGGCAGGCTGAGGGAGAATGTGCTGGCCGCCCTCGTACGTGATCAGGTCGAGGCCGAAGCGAGCGGCGAGTTGCGCATGTTCCCGCATCTTGGGTATTGAACGTTCGATCAGCGATTTGATCGCCAGTTGGATGACGTCGCGGGCCGTAGCGTCAGCGCCCAATTGTTCGAGTTCATCGTAATGCTCGCGGACGCCGAAGTAGAACGCCGGGGCCAGCGCGTCGACTTGGCCGCGAAGCTGGTCGAGTATGACCTCGGCGACCCAGGGGTTCATCTGCTGACAGCCGGCGACGCGGATGAGGCGCTCCTCCTGTCCCGCGAAAACGTCGCGCCAGATGGAGAAGACGTTGGCCGCGCGGGCAGCGTACTTCGCCGGATGGTTCGCGCCATCGGCGCGTTGGGCAACCCAACCGTGCTGCTTGAACTGCGGATTCCAGACCTCGTTGGAGTATTCGATATAGACGCGGCGATCCGGTTCGAGTCGCGCTTTGACCAGTTCGGCGAAACGACGAATGAAGTCGTCATCCCCTTGGTGAGGCATGCAGAACCAGGGGTCGACCCGCAGTCCGTTGCACAGATCGATCATGTGCTCGATGGCCACGCCGTGGGCAGCGGCTTGGGTGCGGTCGGTCACCTCCGTGCGCGCTGACCATGTTTGCAGCATCGAGTCGTTCGTCGCCTGCCAATCCATGAACCGAAGGACGGAGAACGGTTCGAGCCGCCGCAGGAAGATTGGATTGAAGATTGACTGCAACCGAGCCGGGCGCGGCTGCATGCCGGGCAGCCAAATGTGAACATTGCGAATCGGGTCCGCGCGGTCCTGCCACTTGATTTTGAACAGGATGCCGGCGTCGGTCGGCCTGAGAACTTCAAAGATAACCCGCCCTGGATCGCCGCGGATCTGATGCGCATCAAGGCCGAAAGCGATCTCGCCGGTTCCGGTGTAGGTGCAGACGTATGTGCCGCGGGGGTATCGTCCGTTCAGATCACGCATCATCAGACAGGCGACCCCACGACCGGGTTGAAGGATCGGCCAGCCGTCGTTCGTGACCTCAAGCCCGCCGAGGTCCCACGGGCTGGTGGTGTTCGAGTTCTGATGGAACCATTGGCTGGAGAGCATGAACGCATCGCGAAACGGCATCTCGGCGCTGTAATACGTCGGCCTGCTAAGGTTCATCCCGATGGGCAGTCGTGCTTCAGCGCGTCGGTTGCGGTCAGGGGGTGAGGCTTCGTCGGAAGCTGACGTTCGACTCGATTGCTGTGGACCGGTAGCCGTGGTCAATGCCCAGAGCGTGCCGATGCTGAGCAAGCCGATGAGTTGAGGGAGGCGGATCATCATGCCACGACCTGCGTGAAATGGTTTGCCGATCGCACGTCGAGCCTTCCCCTGCCTCGCGTTGACCTCCAAGCGGGGTCGGTTGGGCTTCGTTCTCCTATCGGCCAGTCGTGAGGTCGAGTCTCACCCCCGGGCGGAGAATCCGTGGAAACGGCGATCAGAAACGCCCACGCGTAGCCGTAGGGTCCGCTGTGCGGACCAATTCCGGCCAATCGGCGCACGACGAGACGGCCCGCACAGCGGATCCTACGAACTGCCGGCCAGTCGTGAGGTCGCGTCTCACGCCCCGGCGGAGAATCCGTGAAAAAGGCGATCGGAAACGCCCACGAGTCGCCCTGGTCCGAGTAGAAAGAGACCGGTACTTGAACCATGAAAGGCTACGACACAGCGATCATCGGCGGCGGCATCGTGGGATTGGCAACCGCCAAGGCGTTGTTGGAGCGCCGTGGGAAGTCTTTGGTGGTGCTGGAAGCCGAGGATCGGCTCGCGGCCCACCAGAGCGGTCACAACAGCGGTGTAATTCACTCGGGGCTGTATTACCGTGCGGGATCGCTCAAGGCGCGACTCTGCGTCCAAGGGCGATCGGCGATGTATCGTTTCTGCGAAGAACGAGGCGTGCCGGTTCGGCGATGCGGCAAGCTGATCGTCGCCACGCATCAGCGCGAGCTGGCGCGGTTGGATGAGCTGGCGACGCGCGGACAATCGAACGGACTGCAAGGGCTTCGGCAACTGTCCAGCGGGGCGTTACGCGAGCATGAACCGCATTGCCGCGGAATCGCTGCGCTGCTCGTCCCGGATGCAGGCGTGGTCGACTTTGCGAGGGTCACCCAAGCGCTCGGCGACGTTGTTCGGGAACAAGGCGGCGAAGTGCTCGTCGGGTCCAAAGTCGTTGGCGTACATCGACGGTCGGATCGAGTCGTCATCCAGACGGCGCGGGGCGACCTCGAGTGCAAGCTGCTGATCAATTGCGCCGGCTTACAATCGGACCGTGTGGCGAGAATGTGTGGGTTGCGCCCGGACTGCCGGATCATTCCCTTTCGCGGCGAGTACTACGAACTGATTGAAGGGCGTCGCGAACTCGTGCGCACAATGATCTACCCGGTGCCTGATCCACGTCTTCCGTTTCTTGGCGTACATCTGACGCGAACAATCGACGGTCGAGTCGAGGTCGGGCCGAACGCCGTGCTTGCGTGGGATCGACACGGATACCGACGCCGGAGCTTCCGAGGGCGCGATGCGCTGGCGATGATGACCTACGGCGGCGCGTGGCGGATGGCGGCGCGCCACTGGCGGATCGGTCTATCAGAGCTTCGCCGGTCGATCAGCAAGCGGGCGTTCACACAAGCAGCGCAGCGGCTCGTCCCAGATCTCGCGCCGACGGATCTCGTTCGAGGAAAGGCGGGCATTCGCGCCCAGGCGGTCGATGCCTCGGGCCGGCTGCTGGATGATTTCAGAGTCCAGCGAGCTGAACGAATGATCCACGTGCTCAACGCGCCGTCTCCGGCAGCGACGGCGGCATTGTCGATCGGCGAGCACCTCGCGGCAATGGCACGGGCGAGCTAGAGCGGGGCAGCGCCGTTTCGACGGCAATCGTGGCGGGTCCCGAATTCCACTCGCGGCGGAACCTGGTGTACCCGACCGGCGAATGATTCTGCTGATCGCCCGGCGTATCGCTGCTGTTCACGAGTCCGAACGGCCGCTTCCTTCCACTTTTTGCTTTGCGGACTTTGTGGGATGTCGTACGATAGTGTGGATTGGCAGAATCAACCGGCAGACTGGAGACAAGCATGACAAGTAGCGATAGACCTCTGCGTATTGCAATGATCGGTGTCGCCTTGCTCGGCCCGGCCGGGGCGATCGCCGACGGCGGGAAGATCAATGAACGGCTGCCTCAGAGCTACGAATGGCGGGCCAGCACCTTCAGCCTCAGCGCGCAAGCCGACGGCGCGATCGGTGTTGATCAGACCGGCGCCATGACGTGCGTTTGGTCGAGCCGACGACAGCAGGAAGGTCGGTACGGCGTCTACGCTCAGCAGTTCGATGCGAACGGCGTCCCCATCGGTTCCGAGCGGGTGCTGAACCTGTGGTCGAACTCTCATCAGACAGCGCCTGATGTTGCTATGGATCATGCCGGCGGAACGTGGGTGGTATGGCAATCACACGGACAGGACGGTCAGGCTGGGTCGATCATCGCTCGGCGATTCGATAAGCAATTCCAGGGGAGCTCGGAAATCCTGGTCAACCAACAGTGGCGCGGTCATCAATACGGACCAATCGTGGCGACGAACCCCGATGGCACGGCGCTGGTGGTCTGGACGAGCGCCGCGTCGGCGAAGACGTTGTCCTGCATCCGCGGCCGGCTCCTGAAGCCCGACGGAAGCCCGCATGGCAACGAGTTCGCCATCTCGACAGTTCGCGGTCGAACCGAAGCCACGCCGTGCATCGCGGTCGATTCCAACGGTGGGTTTGTGGTGGTGTTCGCGGTAACCGACGAACAGAGCGTCCCGATCGGCATCCGTCTCCAGCGGTTCGACGCGACGGGAGCTCGTATTGGCGAGGAAGTGGATATCGGCGAGGGGCCGACGCCCGGCGTGATCGAACCGGCTGTTGCCGCAACGAAAGACGGATTCCTTGTGGCCTGGCTTGATCCAGGTGTGGATGGCAGCGACTTTGGCATCGTCGCGCGGCGATGCGATGCGCGGGGGTGCCCTGTTGGTCAGCCGTTTGTGGTCAACACGACCACACAGGGCCCGCAGGTCGCCGCGGCGATCGCCGTCGCCCCGGATGGAACCCTTGCCGTCGCCTGGAATGGGCCGGATGGCGATGACTTGGGTGTCTTTGCCCAACTGTTTGCCGCCGATGGATCGCGACTTGGCGGCGAGTTTCGGCTGAACCGGCATGTTGACGGTCGGCAGGCGATGACGACGGCCAGCGGCGTTCAGCGCCTGGTGTTCACGAACAACGGCGCTTTGGCGTGTATTTGGAACGGCGATGCGGGTCTTGGCGACGACTCGAGCGTCAACGTCACGATGCTCTGCCGATCTCCGCTTCAGCTTGGGGATCAGAGGCAGGGTGTGACCGCGGATATGCCGGCGGCCGGTGACGTGGTTCGCCTGGCCCAGGGACCGTCCCCGCACGTGCCGCCAACCTTCAATCCGCGCGACATCGAGAAGGGTGACCGCGAGATTCGCGAAGGCGCGGACATCGGGTTCACCGGCATCATCAGCACCGGTTGGACACCGCCCGATCCGCACATGGCGGTGGGACCGGAGCATATCGTGTTGATGACCAACGGCGCCATTGCGTTCTATACCAAAGACGGCAACCTGACCTTCCAGGACGAGATCGAAAACTCCTTCGGGTTCTGGGGCAGCGTCGGAGCCACCGGCTTCGTGTTCGACCCGGAGGTGATTTATGACGAACTGAGCGGGCGGTTCTTCGCGATGGCGGCCGAGGCATTCGCCCCTGGGAGTAAATCGTACGCCCTCGTCGCCGTGTCGGATGACTCCAATCCAAACGGCTCGTGGCACAAGTACCGCTTCGATACCTCATCACTGGCGGGGAATCTTTTCGATTCGCCGAATATCGGCGTGGATGCTGACACCGTCTATATCACCGGCGACGGCTTCGGGCTCGGCGCGAACTATCCGGTGTTTGTCTTCGACAAAGCCTCACTTCTGGTAGGCGACCCGCCTGTACAAACCAACGCCTTTACGATTGCCACTTCGACGCAATCGGCGGGGATTCCGCCGGTGAGCTTCGACAAGCCCCCGGCCCTGTACTTGATCGAGCACCGTGAATCCAACACGAACACGGCCGTGCGACTGATCGCGTTGGAGAACGCTTTGACCTCGCCGACGATCACGAGCTTCAACCTGACGGTTCCGGTCTACGGCCGGCCGGAGGATCCCCCCCAGCTGGGCACCAGCAACCGTCCCGAGACGTTCGACGCCCGTTTCTGGAGCGCTGCCTACCGCAACGGTTCACTGTGGGCGACCCATCACATCAACAGCAATCGCGTCCTCGCCCGCTGGTACGAAATCGCCATGAACGGCTGGCCCGTCACCGATCAGGACCCGACGTTGGTGCAATCCGGCGAGATCGATCCCGGTGCGGGGATTCGCACGTTCTTTAGCTCGATTACAGTTGACGATCACGGCAACGCGGCGATGAGCTTCGCCCGCAGCTCGCCGAAGGAGTTCATCTCCATGTCCACAGCGTTCCGCTTCAAGAGCGACCCGCTCGGTGTGTTCCAGGGCGACGTGATCCAACAGACGAGTAACGGACCGTATACAGTGTCCGGGCGCTGGGGCGATTACAGCGCCGTGAATGTGGATCCCGCCAACGGCATTTCCTTCTGGGCCCACCATGAATACTCGATCAACAACTCGTGGCGCACCTGGGTGCAGGCGTTCACGCCGGAGTTCCCGGTGGGCGACCTTGATTTCGACGGTCAGGTCGGCGTGCCCGATCTGCTCATTCTTCTTGGCAACTGGGGGCCGTGTGATGATTGCAGCAATTGCCCGGCCGATCTGGACGGCGATTGCACTGTGGGCGTAAAGGACCTGCTCACCTTGCTCGGCAACTGGGGATAGAGCGGCGTTCGTATCCACCCAACACCATAAAGCCCACGGCGTGCACGCCGTGGGCTTTTCATTCCCTTGTGATGTTGAGAAGATTGGAGACGGCAACGTCGTTCGTCCCCAGAACTGTTTTATCCCCAGTTGCCGAGCAACGTGAGAAGGTCCTTAACGCCGACGCTGCAGTCGCCGTCCAAGTCGGCCGGGCAGCCGTTGCAATCGCCGCACGGCCCCCAACTGCCCAGAAGAATGAGCAGATCCTTAACGCCGACATGGCCGTCGCCGTCGAGATCACCGAGCACCGGCTCGTCGCACACAACGGTTGAGACCGCCAAGTCATCCACCGCCGCTTCCACGATCGACCCGTCGCCTTCATCGGCGGCGATGAAACGCAATCGCACCTCGTTTGTCGGCTCCACGAAATCGGACACGCGAAACGAGTGCGGGAGCCAGCCGCCGCCGGTCCCGGGTCCGTCCGGTCCGATCGTCTCCACGTTGGTCCAGGTCGAGCCGTTGTCGTTGGAGATGTCGATGACAAAGATGTCGGCATTGGGGCTGGCGCCTTGGTCGTTAGAGTACCACCGCCAGTAGCTGATGATCGCGCCTCCCTTGCCCGCGAGATCCAGGACGGGGCTGGTCAAGGTGGTGTGACCGTTGTCAACATCGTTGTCGCCGAGGCCGCCGCCGGGCTTTCCCTGGCCGGTGACGAAGCACATCGTGGCGGGATTGGGCGTGTGGTCGTCTTCCGGCTGGGCGGCGGTGCCGTTGGGGTTCACCCGTGTCCAGACGCCCGTCGTGGCGTTATCACCCGCGGCGCCGACCACCCAGCCGGTGTCGGCTTCCATGTCGTCCTCGAAGGTGATCAGCACGTCGTCCGCGGACAGAGCGCTGTACGTCGATGCGGGGGCGTTGGGGGGATCGGTGAACGTCGCACCGCTGGTCGCTTGCACGCTCACGTAGTACGACACGTCGAGACCGCACTCGATCGCGGGGAAGACCGCGTCGTACACATTCTTGGTCACCAGCTCCATGGGGACCGTGACGAAGCCTTGGCCGATGTCGTAATGCAGCAGCGCCGTATCGGGCTCTATGGTCGCCCCGCAACTGGCCGCAACTTCCACCCGGACCGCCGTGCCACCCTGCGGATCAATCAGGTCCGGCCGGCCCTTGGGGTAGGCGAAGGTCAGGGCGCCCCCACTCAGGGCATCCGTGGGGTCCAGGACAAACAGGCCGCGATTCATGTCGCTGACGATCACCGTTCCGCTGGGGAAGAACGGATACACGCTCCAAGCCCCATCAAAGCCCCCACCGTCATCCTCCGGAAACGTATCGAACCAGCCGACCTGGAGGGGGTTCACCGGATCGTCGGCACAGAAGATGCGCAGGCCGGCGTGGTATTCAGCCTCGTAAATGAAACCACCGTGGACGTAGAGATTGTGATCGATGGCTGACACGCCGGAGCTGTAGGTCCCGGCCACCGTCGGGTTGGCCAGATCGCTCACGTCGAAGATGACGGTCTCGTTGACGCCGTCCAGCTCGTCGTCGAGATAGAGGTATTGCCGGTCCTCGCTGGCCCAGCACTGATGGGCATAGGAAAGGTTCGGGTAGGTCGTTCGAGACATGCGGAACATATTGGACTTGTTCGTCACGTCGTAGATATCCAGCCCGGTGCCGCCGACCGCCGCAAAGATTATCTCGCGCCCGGCGTACGGACCTTTCGTGTACGTCACCGCTTGGGCGTCGTGAACGTACGCGCCTTGGCCGCTCGAGATCTGGCCGACGATGACTGGATTCTCCGGGTCAGCGAGATCAATCGCGACGATCCGACCTCCGTTGAGATTGGAGCCGCACAGATAGGCGAACCCGCTGTCAGTGTCGATTGCGACATCATGACTGGACGATAGTCCCCCACCCGCAAATCGCTGTACGAGCGTAACCACGCCGCTATCCACATCGGTGAGGTCGATGACGTCCATGCCGCCGCCGGTTTCGTTCACGACGTAGCAGTATTCGCCGTAGACCTTCATGTCGCCCCACAAACTATTGGTATGTGACATGCTTTGAACGATGACGGGATTGGATGGGTCCGTAATCTCGACCACGACCATCGCATTGCTCACGCCCATCAATGCGTACTCCCGACCTGAGGCAGAGACGTAGCCCCAACAGTCGTTTCCGCTGGACGGATTGCTGGGAAAGCCCGAGAGGGGGATATGGCTCATCAGCTCGACGTTGTCCGAGGGGAAACCGCCTCCTCGAGCTTCGGCGAGTCCCAGCGCGGCGAGCAAGAATGATGCCCCCACCAAGCCCAGATTCAGCGGGCGTCGAGCGCGAATAACGGTGTTCATGTGTTCTCCAGGTTTTGGCACCATCATTTTCTGTTCGCCCCCTGACGTTCGCACCCTCTCCTCATGGATACATTCAGGCCGCTTGTCTGCGACCGATTCGCGGTCTCACCAGAGTCAGTTGCTTCGACGGACCGCCGCCAAGGGGCCCTCAGACGCCGCGCGAGCCGTCCAGTATAAGAATCTAGCCTGCCAAACACTCAGTCGCAAGACCAAAATCGGCGGTAGGGCCCCTTATATAACTTGGGATATGGGTCGGCGCGCCCCCGCCCGGCGTCGCGGCGGCCCCTGAGGTGATGAACGGGACATCCGCCTCGGCCCGACCGGCGTTCAGACTTGGGGCCAGACCGCCGATAGCAGCCGTGTGCGTTTGGTGCCGGCCGGGCGGTGCTGGAAGGTCCGATAGCGCCCGGCGCGACAACCGTCCAACTCCAGGGGTCCCCCATCCCAACGTCCGCCGGTTTCTGTAGGCTATGCCCCCTTGATCCGACCCGTGAGCGGCTCGGGTCCCTCGTCGGGCCAGGCGTGCAGGGCTCAGGAGGGTCGCATGAGCACGCATTTCACGGCCGAGATGCCACAAGCAGCCACCGAACCATCCCCGACTCGCCTGAGCCCACTGGGCTGGCTGGCCATCATGGGCGGAGCGCTGGCGGTCGGAATACTCATCTTCTTGTCGCTGAATCATCACGGACCGGCGCATGAGGTGCATCCCGAAGCACCGCCCTGGTGGGGCTTGGGCATTCTGCCGTTCATAGGGATGCTTGGCTGTATCGCCGTGTTGCCCCTCCTGCCCTGGACACACCATTGGTGGGAGAGCAACCTCAATCGGCTCGGCGTCGCTTTGGGGTTCTCGGCTCTGACGTTGGTGTACTACGGGGTTGCCTTCGACCTGGAGAAGATACCGACCGTCCTCGAACACGCGATCGTCGCGGAGTACATCCCGTTCATCGTCTTACTCTTCTGTCTGTATGTGATCAGCGGTGGCATCAGTCTCAAAGGCGACTTGGCGGCTCGACCCCTGACCAACACTACGTTCCTGGCGGTTGGCGCTTTGATCGCCAGCTTCATCGGGACCACCGGCGCCAGCATGTTGCTGATTCGCCCATTGCTCCAGACCAACTCCGAGCGCAAGCACGTCATCCACACGGTGATCTTCTTCATCTTCCTCGTGAGCAACGTCGGCGGCACTTTGCTCCCGATCGGAGACCCCCCGCTGTTTCTGGGGTATCTCTTCGGCGTGCCCTTCCTCTGGACCATGAGTTTGTGGGGGCCGTGGGCGGTTTGTTGCGTGATCCTGCTGGTGATCTACTTCATCTGGGACTCCATTGCGTACAAGAAGGAAACGCCCGCCGACATTCGCCTCGACGAGACACAAAAGCAGCCGCTGCGACTCACCGGCTGGGTCAATCTCCTTATCTTGGGCGGCGTGGTTGCGTGCGTGGCCCTGGTCGATCCGAACAAGACCATTCCCGGCACAACGTTCAGGCCCTTCCCATTCATGCGCGAGTTGTTGATGCTGGGGTTGGTTGCGCTGTCGCTGTGGAGGACGCCGAAGGGCGTGCGGGCGTACAACAAATTCAACTACGCCGCGATCATCGAGGTAGCGGCGCTGTTCATCGGGATTTTCATTACGATGCAGGTGGCGATAGAGTTCCTCGAAGCGAGGGGAGCCAAGCTCGGTATCGATGAACCCTGGAAGTTCTTCTGGGCTACCGGCGGGCTATCGAGCGTTCTGGACAACGCACCAACCTATGTCGTGTTTTTTGAGACCGCCAAGACACTGCCCCAAGACGCTGACGCCGAGATGGTGGAACTCGGCGGACGTGGGGCGATCAATGCCGCCTACCTCACCGCCATCAGCCTCGGCGCTGTGTTCATGGG
>JADFNO010000160.1 GCA_022563315.1 Planctomycetota bacterium
TCGCCCTTGGGTCCCGGCTCACCCTGCGCTCCCTGCCATCCTTGCCCGCCGATCGGCGCGCTCAGCGCATCGGCGATCGGACGAAGCGGCTGGCGCGGACTGAGCGTGGTGTCGTTGACCGCGATCTCCAGCCAGCGCTCGTCGGCATCAGACGCGATTTCACCGAAGTCCAGGTCGATCGCGAAGAGGCCTTCGACTAGATCGAACGCCTGGGCAAACAGCGTCGGGCCGATCTGGTTCGCGCCGGTGGCCGAGTCGAAGAGCTTGAACGTCAGGTCTGCCAGGCCGTCATAGGGTTCACCCGACCACAAGAGTCGGCCCTGATACGTAAAGGCGGTACTAGGGGGTGACGCTTGCTCTTCATCGCCGCCGGATGCCAACATCGCGACGGCGAGAACGCCTGCGCCCGCAATGGCGATCGACGTCAGAAGCTTGTTCTTCCTTCGCATAGTCATTTTCTCTCTTGTTCCGACCGCTCAGTCGTAGCGGGCCAGTGTATGACGTGGTAGCAGCAAATGGCGTGCCGCACTTGAGGCCATTATACCATGCCGACCAGTCGCAACGTAAGAAGAGACGAACTGATCCGCCCGGCGCGCCGCCCGCGTGCGGCGGGTGAGCGAACCCGGGCAATCACGCTGACGGTGACGACTGATTGTGTGTGAACGAATCCGCGGGTTACTTCCGATCGAATCGGGACGGTGATCTTGACGCCATGATGCCTTGTTCAACCGGTGCAGCGGGTTGGGGTGAAGTGTTCTTAGGCGCCGATGGCGAGACGTTGGGCGAGGATCGTGGGGAGGCCTGCCTTCTCCGTGGCCAGTTGCGCGGCGACGATGTCGTAGTCCTCACGATGCACGGTGAACGTGCCGTGCGCCAGATCGAGGACGGCGAAGCTTGCCCGCGGATCGGCGTCGCGCGGTTGGCCGACTGACCCCGGATTGCAGATGTAGCGTCGCTGGTGATCGAGCGGGATCGACACGCCGTCGCGCGGCATGTACGCCACCACCTCGCGCGAAGTGAGCGAGCTGCCTCCGGTCGCCGCCGGCCCCTCGAAGACCATGGGCACGTGCGTGTGTCCGACGAGGCAGATCGGGCGCTCTACGCCCATGAACGCATGGGCGGCGATCCGGGCGTCGTAGATGTAGTCGGTGGGGCCGGGGACCGGGCTGTCATGCACACACATCACCGACTCGTGCGGATAGTCGATCGCCTTGAGCCGGCACAGCGCATCCATATGAAGCGGTCCGAGTACGCGACGAGTCCAGATCACCGCTTGGCGGGCCGCACCGTTGAACTCCAGTTCACGCTTGGGGTTGATGACGGCGTCGTCGTGATTGCCCCGCACCGTCAGACAGCAACAGCGCATCACCAGATCGATGCATCGATCGGGCAATGGGCCATACCCGACGATATCGCCGAGGCAGATGATGTCGTCAACATCAAGCTGGTTGATCCGTGCCAACACAGCCTGCAAGGCGTGCAGGTTGCCATGGATGTCGGAGATGACGGCGAAGCGGCTCATAGTCGGCACCGGACAAGTACACCTCCGCGCGGGCGTGCTGAGCGCGCGGACTGCGCAACGGTCACGCGGCGAAACGTTGACACCCCCGGGCCTCTACGGCATACGTTCTATCGGAATACGAACGTCGCAGTTACCAATGTTCGTCGAATGAATCACAGATTTTTGCGATCATCGACTCTGAAGCTCACAACGGGCCTCAAGTCGGCAAAGACGGCACACGAAACCAGCCGCGCGGTATGTCAGTGAACTTGGGTGAGGCGTCAGCCGTGCCCGGCGTGAGCACCCTCGGCCGGCACTATTTCGGCTGCTTGCTCAGCAATACTTTGCGTCGCTTCGGTGGTCTTGGCGGTTTTGGACCCTTTGGGCGATGCCGGCTCGGCGGGTGCCGGGGCATCGGACTCAGCCTCAGTTTCAGCGGCCAGCTTTTGCGCAGCCTCTTGCCGTTTCAGTCGCTCGATCTTCGGACGATCCGGTCCGATGACCATGGTGATCCGCCGGCCGGCGAACCGCGGCTCCATCTCAACCTTCCCGACATCCGAGAGCGTCTCGATGATCTGCTTCATGCGGACTCGGCCGCGCTCCTTGTGGGCCATTTCGCGGCCACGGAAGTTCTGCACGATCTGGACCTTGTGGCCTTCCATCAAGAACCGGCGGGCCTGATCCAAGCGGATCTCGATGTCGTGGGGATCGATCTTCATCGATCGCCCCATCCGAATTTCCTTCAGCTCCGCTCCCTTGGACTTGGCCTTGTTGGCGCGGTCCTTCTTGGACTGTTCGTACTTCCATCTGCCGAAGTCCATGATGCGGACAACGGGAGGCGTCGAACTCGCGGACACCTCGACCAGATCGAGGCCCGCGTCAAAGGCACGCCGCTTGGCCTCGTCGATTTCGACGACACCGATCATGTCGTCGTTCTCATCAATCAATCTGACCGGCGTCACGCGGATGCGTTCGTTGACACGCGGTCCGATGGGCGCCCTATCCGCAGCGCGGAAGAATCGTCTACGGGCGATGGCTCATATCCTCGTTTCGGCTCTGGGTTGGTACAGGCACGACAACCACCGAGCCGAGGGCGGCGGCAGAACGTGGTGTTGACTTTGCAAGCTTCGTCGGGCAAGAGGCCATACGGCTATATGATCCTGTGCCGACGATCAGATGTGTGCTGGCGGTTGATCAGCATCGAAACTCCATCGAAGCGGCCCAAGGTTCGCCGAGCCCCCAGCCCGACCCGTCCTGCGGCCACTACGGCTCATACACTACATTCACATCGGCCAACTGGCAAATTATATTTCAATGAAAGACTGTCAATTGTCCGCTGAACCCGGTCTCCGCCACCGACCGCCCGGCGGCGCCGACCCTAGACGGTCATCGCCTGGAAGTGCTCCGCCACCACGGTTTGCCGGCCGCGCGAGTCGATCTCACGCCGCAGAGCCTCCACGAAGACGGCGATTGGCAGCGTCCCAAGGTTCCGGCGGATGCCTCGGGCCCGGATGCTGACCACGCCTTCCCGCTCGTCGTTGGGGCCAACTACCAGCAGATAGGGCACCTTCATCTCGACGGCAGCCTTGATCTTGGCCTGGATGCGATCGTCGTTGCGGTCGATCCCGCCCCGCACACGCTGATCGGTCAGGGCCCGCTGGACCTTCTCGGCATAGGCCATCGACTTGTCGCTGATCGGCAGCACGCGAACTTGCTCCGGGGCAAGCCACGTGGGGAACGCCCCGGCGAAATGCTCGATCAGCACGCCGATGAAGCGCTCCATTGACCCGAACGGGGCGCGATGGATCATGACCGGCCGATGGGGTTGATTGTCCGATCCCGTGTAGGTGAGATCGAAGCGCTCCGGCAGGTTGTAATCGACTTGGACCGTCCCGAGCTGCCACTCCCGTCCCAGCACGTCCCGGACGATGAAGTCGATCTTCGGCCCATAGAACGCAGCCTCGCCAAGCTCCTCGGAAACGTGCGTGCCCAATTCGGCGGCGGCATCGCGGCAGGCTCGCTCAGCCTTCTCCCAGACCTCGGGCTCGCCGACATACTTACTCGAATCCGGATCGCGCAGTCCGATCCGAATCCGCAAATCCTTCAGCTCGAGCGTCTCGAATGCAACCTTCACGAGACTGAGGCAGCCGCGAAGTTCGTCACTGAGCTGGTCCTCCCGACAAAACAGATGCGCATCATCGATGGTGAAGCTACGCACACGAATCATGCCGCTCAGCTCGCCGGATTGCTCCCAGCGATAGACGGTCCCGAACTCGTTGAGCCTCACCGGCAGATCGCGATAGCTCCGCGGTTGGCTTGAATAGATCTTGATGTGGTGCGGACAGTTCATCGGCTTCAGCAGATAGCCTTCGATATCGCCCGCCGCCATCATGTTCGCCAGGTCCGAGCACGAACACCCGTCGTCGGCAAGCTTGCGCAAGAAATCGCGCTCCATGATCGGCACGAACTGGCTGTCGGCGTAGTAGGGGAAGTGCCCGCTGGTCTTATAGAGCTCCAGCTTGGCGATGTGTGGGCAGAACACCTCCTGGTATCCCTGCTTGCGCAGCTCCTCGGAGATGAAGTTCTGAAGCTCCTTGCGCACGATCGCGCCGTTGGGGGTCCACAGCACGAGCCCCTGCCCGACCGCCTCATCGATGTGGAACAGTCCGAGCTGCTTGCCGAGCAGCCGGTGATCGCGCTTCTTCGCCTCCTCCAACTGGTCGAGATAGTCGGCCAACTGCTTTTTGTCGGCAAAGGCAGTCCCGTACACCCGGGTCAGCCGATCCGAGTTCGCGTCGCCGTGCCAGTAACTTGACGCCAGGCTCATCACCTTGAACGCGCCGATGCGACCGGTGCTGGGAACGTGTGGACCTTTACACAAGTCCTCCCAATCCTTGTTCGGCTCACCTGTGGCGTACCAACTGAGCCGATCCGAACCCGCTTCGACCGCGCGCTTGGCATTATCGATCTTGTACTTGCTGCCTTCGGCTTGCAGCTTCTTCATGCCTTCGTCGACCGCCAGTTCGTACCGCGCAAACGGCCGATCCTCCGCGATGATCTTGGACATCGCCGCTTCGATCGCATCAAAGTCATCCGTGCTGATCGGCCTGTCCGGCGGCACGGACATGTCGTAATAGAACCCTTTGTCCAATGGCGGGCCGTACACCAACTGAACGCCGGGAATGACGCGCTGGATCGCCTCCGCCATCACGTGGGCGCAGCTATGACGAATCAGCAACAGCGCCGCCTCGCTGGACTCGCCGGTCTTGCGATCGATCGCGGTGATCAGCGTAAGCTCGGCGTCCTGCTCGATCAGCGCGCCGGCATCGCGCAGCTCGCCGTTGATCTGCGCGCCGATGACCGCCTTGGCCAGGCCGGGCCCGATGTCGGCCGCGACCTCGGCTGCCGTCACCGGCTGGTCGTAGGCGCGGACGGATCCGTCCGGTAGGGTGATGCGGGGCATACTTCGAGTCCTTTGCGTTCCGGCTACCAAGATACCGCCATCGAATAAAAAAACAGGCACGACCGTTCGGCCGCGCCTGATGCATCTTCTTCAAGAGCCCACGCGACGGCCGTCACCCCCGGCGGGTGGTGGTCGTGGTCGTCGTCGTGGCCGTGGTTCGTAAGTTCATAGTCAGACCAAGGATAGCCGAGTCGGCACCACAATCAACGTCGGCACGCAGCGGGGCAAGGCTTGAGGCTGGAGGCTTGAGACCTGGGGCTCGTTTGGACGTGCCGTACCACCGAGCGTTCCGAGCACGAGTCTAACGCCTCCTGGAAACCCAAGGTCCAGTCGCTTGCTTCTGACCGGAATCGACGGTGACAGACCGGCCCCCCCGCAAAAGACTCCCGTCCCCTTTTCTTCTCGAGCCTGGCAACGAATTTTCTTCCGGTCCGCCTGTCACCTTTTCCCGCCTCCGGAGACTTGGTCTATGAAGCCCGCATTGCGGTCTTCTCACACTCCAAGGAGGTCATCATGACAGGAATCCAGTCCCGCACACCGATTGTCGGCTGCGTCATCCTCGCGCTTCTGCTGCTCGGGTTACCACTCAGTGCGTGGGGAGCCCAAGCGCCGCCGTCCTTCGAGGTCGAGGTCCACGGAGCGGGACCTTCCGTTCTTCTGATCCCAGGGCTCGGTTGTAGCGGCGAGGTCTGGGACGAGACGGTCAAAGCGCTCGAGGCGCGCCACGAGGTCCACGTCCTAAGTCTGGCCGGGTTCGCGGGTCGGGCGGCCATCGAGGCCCCGTTTCTGCCCCGCGTTCGCGACGACATCGTGGCCTACATCCAGGCCCACCAATTGGAACGCCCCGCCGTCATCGGTCACAGCCTCGGAGGCTTCATGGCGTTCTGGCTGGCAGCGAGCGAGCCGACCCTTATCGGGCCGATCGTCGCCGTCGATGGCCTGCCCTTCCTGCCGGCCCTGATGGACGCTGGCGCCACCGCGGACTCCGTTCGCACCATGGCCGCGAGCACGAAGGCGATGATCGCCTCGCTGACCCCTGAGCAGTTCACCTTGCAGACTCGGATGACTCTCGGGAGGATGGTCACAGCGCCCGAGGATCTGGAGCGACTCTTGCGGCAAGGAGCAGCATCAGACCAGGCAACAGTCGCTCAAGCGATGTTCGAAGTGATGACGACCGACCTGCGAGACGGCCTCGCGAGTATCGAGTCGCCCGTGCTCCTCATCGCGGCCGCCGCAGCAACGCCATCGCCGGACGGTCGCGCACAAGTCAGGCGGAGCTACGAGGCCCAAGTCGCGTCGATCCCCGATCATCGCGTCGTTCTCGCCGAACACGCCAGGCACTTTATCATGCTGGATACCCCCGACTTCTTCCACGCGATCCTGACCGATTTCCTGACCGACTTCACCCGTCAAGAGGCGGCGCCGTGAGTCCCATCGGCGCGCTCGGCGCCCGGCTCGAGACCGACGTACTGGCGGCCAGGGCCGGAGACGCGCTTGCGTTCGGCCGGCTCGTCGACGAGACCAAGAGCGCCGTCACGGCGATCGCGCTGGCTATCGTCGGTGACTTCCCGGCAAGTCAGGACATCGCACAGGATGTGTTCTTCGCCGCGTGGCGCAATCTCGGCAAGTTGCGCAGTCCGTCAAGCTTCTTGCCCTGGCTTCGACAGACCACACGCAACCGCGCTAGGACCTGGCTGCGCGATCAAGGTCGCCGCCGCCTGGCGGGGACACAGATCGACCAGCTGCTGCCGGAGGTGGCCGGCGCTGGCCCAGACCCCTCCGACCTTCTTGTCGAGGGGGAGGAGCGGCGGCTCGTCGTCGAGGCACTCGCCGACCTGCCCGACGATGCGCGTGAAGTCGTGATTCTCTACTACCGCGAAGGCCAGTCGGTCGCCCAAGTGGCCGATCTTCTGGAACTGACATCGGAGGCTGTACGGCAGCGCCTTTCTCGGAGCCGCCGCCGGATGCGCGAGACGGTCGCCGAACGTCTGGGCCAGGCGCTCTCACGGACGGCGCCTGGCGCCGCGTTCACCACAGCTGTGCTGACCGGGCTGATCACTCCCACACCAGCCGTGGCCGCCTCGGTCGCCATGGGCACCGCCTCGAAGGTCGCTGGCACGCCGTTCGTTGTCAAGCTCGCAGCCGCCCTTGGCGGGATCGTTGTGGGAGCCTCAGGTGGAATCCTCGGCTTTCTGCTGGGTTTGCGTTGGGAGTTTCGCAAGGCGGATACGAGCGAGAGACGCCGGCTCCGGTGGTTCGCGGCGACCGGCGTCGGCCTGGTGCTCGGTACTTCCGTCGGCTTCAACCTCTCAGGTCCATCGAGCACTTGGATCGGTCCGGCGTTGATCTACCTGGCCTTCGGGTTGGGCCTCTGGTTGATGCTCTTCGTCTGGCTACCCCGCATCAACGGCCCCCGTCTCGCTGCCGAGCGGGCGGCGGACCCGGATGCCGCGGCCCGACAGCGCCGGAACGGGCGCATGAAACGTGTCGGCTTCGTCGGCGGAATCCTTGCCGGCGGTGCCGGACTCATCGCAGGCATGTTCAAGTCCGGCTTATTGCCGTGACTCGCGAGGATCCCCGGAGCGTTCGCCAATCATCAGAGTGGCGGAACGCGGACTGGTACAGTCAGTGCGGGGATAACCTGAGATCTCTGAACCTGCCGGGGCGCGAAGCCGGCTCGTCTCGCTGTCTGCACCGCAGAATCGTGTCCCGAACTGCGTCGCGCCCTCACGGTCGGTGGTTTCGGCCGGGCGCTGTCGCACACCTGTTAACCAGTAGGTCTCTGTGCTCGTAGCGCGACAGCAATCGAATTGCAACATGCGCATGCGCTAAGATAATGGGTACTGCTCATTCCACGGTGCACGAACTGGCAAGGAGGCCGACCGTGAACGCCAGACTCAACACCCAAACGGTCCCGATCTCGAAGCTGGTTCCCCTACCAGGCAACCCGCGCAAGACGCTCAAGCCCGACGACCCGGGGTGGCGGCGGATCAGGCGGCGACTCCACAGGCGACCCGATCGAACGAGAATAGCTCGTCGGAAGCACCGTGGCCTGGTTGACGCGCACCGCCAGGAGGCAGAATATACGAGCAGTAGCTTGCCTTGACCGATAGACACCCAGATATTGGGTGTGAAGGAGCTTCTCGTGATCTGCCCGTACTGCGGTGAGGACGACGACAAGGTGATCGACAGCCGTGCCTCGGAGGGGGGGATGGCGATCCGTCGCCGGCGCGAGTGTCTGGGATGTCACCGCCGATACACCAGCTACGAGCGGATTGAGAAGACCGCCCGCATCGTCGTGGTGAAGAAGGACGGCACGCGGGTCGCGTTCGATGGGTCCAAGATCCTCGCCGGCATCCAGGCTGCGT
>JADFNO010000161.1 GCA_022563315.1 Planctomycetota bacterium
CATTCCTCAGGTCAGTTTGGGTTATTGGGGTGCGGTCGCGCGGCCGTGGCGCATATTGGAGCTTCCTCGTGCGCTCGCTGCTGTTTCACCGGCGGAAGTTCGCCGAGGCGATGAACCTGGCGATTGTCGGGCATCATTTCCGGAGGGTCGCCGAGGCGCTCTAGCCGCCGCATCGGTCCAGAGGTCAGCCCAAACTCAAGTTGTGATGCGTCAGCAGCTTGGAATTGTTCTGAGCACTGCCCATGGTTGAGATCTGGCACCAGTTTCAATGACCTGGGGCCATGAAACTCACACCATGGCACTTGTTGGCAGTCATCGTGCGGTTCACCTCGCATTACCATAAACGGGGTCGGGAGTCGTTTTTTAGGGGCCGCACGGGCCAGAGGCCCGCCGCTCAGCGGGGTCGTTGCGCCAGGAGTGTTGGTGGTGTCGCGGAAGCAACCCGGGCCGATCCGCCGCGGCGGGGCCAGCTCGCCCCTCATGCCCAATGCCAAGTGCCTAATCCCTAGTGCCTAGTGCCTAGTGCCTTCTTCCTACCCCCAATTGCCTAACAGAATCAGCAGATCCTTCACGCCGACGGTACAATCGTCGTCGAGATCGGCGATACAGTCATCACAATCTGCGCATGGACCCCAATCGCCAAGCAGAATCAGCAGGTCCTTCACGCCGACGGACCCGTCGCCGTCAATATCGCCGGGTGAGAGTGGATGCAGGAGGACGGCGAACGATGCGGCGCCGTCGGTTGCTCGTCCGGCGATCACTCCTTGGTCATTGATATCAAAGGCACCTGATATCCGTAGTGTTTCTCCGTTGATGATGAGATCGTCGAGATCCATCAATAGGCCCTCTTCCCAAAGGAAGCCGTGCCAGGTGCTCTCCGCATCCCATGCTACGCCCACAATACGCCCCGATTCATCGATCGCTTGTGCCAACATAAGGATTCCACCGAATGCGCCGATGTCCTCGTAGATACCGTCTTGATAGAAAAAACTCCGCCGCACGGGCATTTCATCAATGTATTGGCCAGCGATTTGGCCGGCGTTGTTAATCCCAGTTCCTGCCGTGGACAACTTGCCAAATACGCCTAGGTCGGCGACGTTCCACTCGTTGTTTGTTTGCTCCCACATCACCAAGTGCGCGATACCGTCACTCGTCAGCGATTGACCAGTAATTTGCCCAAGATCATTGACGGCCCAAGACTGCGAGAACTCCATGCCTTCTACGAGTTCCGGCAGCAGCGTCATCCGGGAATCCGTCCAAATGAGAGGCAGCACAATGCTCACTGTATTGGTGGCATAACCTATGATAAGCCCGTCGTCGGTGAGGGCTCTGGCTGTTATATTACTGAGATCGTCAACATTTCCGAGGTCTGTGATCATCCACCGATCACCCTGACGCTCCCAAAGCGCCGCGTGGGTATCTCCGTTCGGAGCTCGGGCGCTTCCAACGATATGGCCCTGATTACTGATACGGATGGCGTGACTGGTCGCTCCTCCAAGTGTCCCAAGATCAGTCATTACCCCGAGCTCCCAGAAGAATGCGTGGACATCACCATTTGGTAGCGTTGAACTACCGACCGCTTGGTTCCGGTCATTTACTCCACTTGCTTGCGCAGAAGTACCGCCCAAGGAACCTAGTTCGACCACTCTATACGAGACTGATCCAGAGTAAGCCGACTTCGTAAGAAGCGTACTAAGCAAGACAAAAAAGACGCCGAGGCGGACCGCTTTGTTCATCCAAAGTCTTGTACACAGCATTCGAAGTCTCCTCAACTCGTGTTTGGAGCGCCTACAAGTCATCATACGCCAAAACGGCTGCGCCGCACAAGTGCCAAACTCCGCCTTTTCGGAGAAACACGGGCAAGAGAAGCAGAACAACGAGTCCCAATGCCTCTCTCCTTTCAGCTCCAATTGGCTAGCAGAATCAGCAGATCCTTCACGCCGACGGTACAATCGTCGTCGAGATCGGCGATACAGTCATCGCAATCCGCGCACGGCCCCCAATCGCCAAGCAAAATCAGCAGGTCCTTCACGCCGACGGACCCGTCGCCGTCAATATCGCCGGGAATTCCGGGGGGCTCGCATTCATCGGGGATGCCGTTGCCATTTACATCTCGGCTCGTGCCGGAGGCGATGTCGCAACTGTCGGGAATCAGGTTGAAGTTGCAATCGACATCGTTGCCGGGGACAAAGCCTAAGCCGGTCGGATTGACAACGGAACCAGCCACGAGCACGTAGAACGACCGCATGAAGTTACCGTTATTGATGTCGTACATAGGGATGGCCGCATTGCCGCCGTGTGATGCGACATAGACATTGCCGTTGGGGCCCAGGCGCATACCCCAGGGGCCGTCGAGCCCCCAGAAACCGCTATTGAGTCCGCCGTGGTCCCACTGATCGACGAACGAGCCGGTGACGCCGTCGAACTCTAGCAACGCATCGGAACCAAAGCTGGCCACGAGCAGATTGCCGTCCGGCTTGAAAAGCAGCCCCTTGGGCGTCGCCAATCCGCCGTTGTCGCCGGTCGAAACGAAAACGCCAACGAACGCACCACTGGAACCGTCGAACTCGTACACCCGATTGCTGCTGGCGGTAACGAACAGATTTCCGTTGGGGCCGAAGGTCAAGCCAAAGGGCCCGTTCAATCCGCCATCGCCGGCCGCAACAAACTCACCGAGAAATTCCCCGGTCGCCCCGTCATATGCCAGCACACTGTCCGTATTGAAGCTGGCCACAAGCAGATTGCCGTTCGGCGCAAAGACAAGCCCCGTCGGCCAACTCAATCCGCCAAGTCCCGACGGCACGAACACCCCCAGGAAGTCCCCATCGACATCGAACTCCACGATGCGGTTCGTTGGGGCGTTGGATACGAACACATGACCATCCGCTCGGATGACAACATCCTGAGCCTGATTCAATTGGCCGGCATCCGAGGTCCGCGCAACCACGCCCGTCGCAATGTGGCACTGACTGAGCATGCTCTGCGTTCGGCTGGCTAACCAAAAGTTGTGCGCACCGCCCAACGCTTCGTGATCTGGTTCACCGTCGTCGTCACAATCCTGGCAGGAATCAAGGATGGCGTTGCGATCAATATCCAGGCTCATGTTCGCCTGAATCTCGTTGTAATCAGACGTGCCGTTGCTGTTGCAATCCGCTTCACATTCATCGGGCACGCCGTTGCCGTACAGATCCTGGCTCCTGCCGAGGAAGATATCCCAATCATCAGGCACGCCGTTCTTGTTGCAGTCCGGCTCACATTCATCCGGGACGCCGTTGCCGTTGAGATCGTCGCTGAAACCGGACTCGATGTCAGCATCATCCAGTTCGCCGTTGCCGTTGCAGTCTTCACATTCGTCCGGTACGCCGTTGCTGTTGACGTCGGCGCTATCACCCTCGTTGATGTCGATGGTGTCGTCCACGCCGTTGCCGTTGCAATCCTCTATGACACAATCCACTTCGAAGACGTGGCTCTGAATGAACGGCTGTATCCCAGCATGAAGGCGGAGATCGATATTCGCATTGCCCCCCGGCAGGATATGGCAATAACTCATGATCGTGCCGCGCTGAAGCTCGCCAATGTTGCAGTTGTCGATGCCGTAGCTGTGCGTGTGCAGGGTGCCGCAGTTATGTCCCAACTCGTGCGCCGTGACGACGACGTCCCAATTTCCCGTGTTGGGCATCTCTAGATCGGCAATCCGACCCAACGCATAGCCTGCGACTGAATACGCTGAACTACTACACAGCGCTGAAAGCCACGCCACACCGCCGTATGGCAGATCACGCCGACCGGTAAAAAACTGCGCAACGTCGCGTTGGACATCGCCCATGTTCGCGTTCCAATAGTCACGAAACGGAACGAGCGGATTGGGTTCGTTAAACAGATCGTCCTCGGTGTCCCAAATGCGAACGAACGTCAGCTCGAAGCGCGCGTTGACATCACGCAAGTAAATGTCGCTTACGGCGCCGTAGAGCTGCATAACGTATTCGGCGGCGGCGCCGGCATCATTGAAAAGCGAAAAGAACTCGAAATCCGTCTCGATCGCAATTTCGATGACACGTGTTGATGAACTCGGCCCACCCAAAGTAGGTGTCGGCGGCGAACCTGCTTTCGCCTGCTCGAGCATATCCACGCCGCAGATCGGCACGCCCAGGAGCGGCCCGATCCCGCCCGTTGTTTCGAAAATCGCCAATTGATCGGGTTCAAGATCGAGCCCGCCGCCTGACTTGGAAGTGATCTGGAATTGCTCGCGACCTTGCCCAAGATCGACGAAGCCGACACTACTGTTCTTGGAAACTGCGAGGAAGACGTGTGACCCCGGATTATCGACGACATGTCCGCGAAGAAGTGTGATATCGGCCGGATCAAAATCGTCAAGCGCCTCCGAATCACCCAACCCGATCACGAATTCCGTCTCGGTAGTTGTGATCTCAAATCGTTGCAATTGCACATCGAACATCAAGGCGCCAGTAAGCGGAAACTGTTCAATGGTGAACTCGCCGTTGAGCGCCGCCGCTTGGCGCAGCGCGTCGCGATCGAGTTTGACGATCGTCGCGTTTGCCTGTGTCTTGACGAACTGCACGGCCGAGACCACCGCGGCGACGCGAGGTTCAGCGACTTGGGCGACTGCGTTCAAGGCAACCACCGCCAACGCAAGGTAGGTAACGAGGGTCGTTGCAGGAAGGCTGAATCCGAATCGTCGCATCGATCACGCTCCTTGGAATGACCTGAAGAGACCGTCGTGTCCCGTGTGTAAGCTGCGGCTCGCAGCCGGGCCACCGGGGGATTGAGAAGGTCCAACCGAGGCAGTGCACCTTACCACCGGGCTCCCGTCGTTCGCAAGAGACATGGCGCCGGTTTCCTACAGGTCTGGCCAAAACCTAAATCGCATCGTTCTACCGCGGCGATCCTCGTTCAGTACCATAGGAACCGTCAGGAGCGAAGAATGTGACGGAGAGGACCTGCGAAGGAGTTCAAGCCATGCGGTACAGTCGGATGATCCTCGGTCTTTTTGGTTGTGTCATGTCTTTAGGATTCGCCGCGGCGAGGGACGAGCCACAGGCGGCCCCGCCGGTGCACCGGCAGAAGTTCCAACGACCGGTCGCGACGTATTCGATCGTGGCCCGTGATCCGGAAACGGGCGAGATGGGCGTGGCGGTGCAATCACACTGGTTCTCGGTTGGGCCGATCGTTCCCTGGGCCGAAGCAGGCGTGGGCGCGGTGGCCACGCAATCACTGGTCGATCCTGCGTACGGACCGCTCGGCCTGGAGCTGATGCGCACGGGCCGCACTGCCCCCGAAGCGCTGCGGTCGCTGCTGGCCGGTGATGAGGGGCGAGCGGTGCGCCAAGTGGCGATGATCGACGCCGCCGGTCGTGTCGCGACTCATACCGGCGATCGCTGCATTGCCGCGGCGGGCCACGTCACTGATGAGGAGCATCAGTTCTCCGTGCAGGCCAATCTCATGCTCGGCGAAGAAGTCTGGCCGGCCATGGCCAAAGCGTATCGCGAGGCGACGGGCGATCTTGCCGACCGAATGTTGGCGGCGCTGGAGGCAGCCCAAAGCGTCGGCGGCGATATCCGCGGAAAACAATCGGCCGCAATCATCATCGTCGCCGCTCAATCCTCCGGCAAACCGTGGGTTGATCGCACGTTCGATCTTCGCATCGAAGACCATCCGCATCCCGTACAAGAGTTGAAGCGCCTCGTGCAGTTGCAGCGCGCGTATCTCCACATGAACGCCGGCGACGCCGCGATGGAGGACGCTGACTTTGAGACCGCCAGTCGAGAATACGCCGAGGCGGAGACGTTAGCCCCGGACATCGTCGAGATTCCGTTCTGGCATGCGGTTACCTTGGCCAGTAGCGGCGAGGTGGAAAAGTCGTTGCCGATCTTCAAGCGTGTTTTTGCCCGCGAACCGATCTGGGCCGAGCTTGTGCCGAGACTGGTTGACGCTGAGCTTCTGCCGAACGATCCGGAGCTGATCGAGAAGATTCTCGCTCAGGCACCGGCTTCAAATGAACGCAGTGAGTGAAAGCCAGCGCGCGAAACGTCGACACAGCTCGGCCGGCGCGCACGCACGGCCCCGGGGAGGAGCCCGAGGCCGTGCGCGTGGCCGTTGGCCAAGGAGGAGAAAGAATATCAGGCACTAAAGATCAGTATGCCCCCAATTTCCGAGGAGAATGAGTAGGTCGCGGGTGCCGACGACGCCGTCGGCATCGAGGTCGGATGGGCAGTTGTCGCAGGGCCCCCAATTGGCTTGCAGCCGGTGCAGGTCGCGCTGATCCACCACGCCGTTGGCGTCCAGATCGCCCCGCCCCCGGAATAACCGCCCCCGGAATGAACGCCCCGGGAACTGGTCGGATCGATTCGCAATCGCGCCAGCCCGAGGTGTTGTTGGCGGAGAGCCGTACGCCGGCTGGGGGCACGAACCCCAACCTTGCAGCAGGAGCGTCAGGTCTGTTACATCCACATCATCATCGCGATCCAGGTCGCACGGTCCGCTGGCCCCGGTCAGTCCCCACCCACCCAGCACTTGCAGCAGATCCACGACCCCCACCACCCCGTCGCCGCCGAATGGTGCGCAGTCGGCTGGACAGAACGGAATGCCGAAGGCAAAGTCGTCGCTGTAATCCACGTTGGCCCACACGAAGCCGCGCTGCAGATTCGCGTCGTACACCACGCCCCAGTCGCCGAAGTCCGTCGTGGTGCCCCAGCCGTCGTCCGGATTCTCAACAACGATCTTGTCGCCGATGGGGCCGTGGCGATCGGGGCTGTCCTGCGTGTTGAGTAGGGCCGCCAGCACCCAGTTGCCGCTGGGGTCGTCAAAGGACGTCACGTCCAGCAGGGCACGGTCCCGGCCCTGCAACTGCTCCAGCTCGAAGGGGATATACAGCTGCATGAAGAACTGGCCGGGCTTGAGTGTCGTCTCGGTTCGTAGGATGAGGCCCAGTTCGCTGAAGCCGGCCGCGCCGGGATGCAGGTCCCAGTCGATCTGAGTGACGGCGAAGGTCGCATTATCCGGGCCGGAGGTGTTGATGACCCCGACGGCCGCGTTGAAAAACGGATCAAAGGGGCCGCCGTTGGGAATGAGCAGGATAATCTCGTTCTGATCGAAGTCGTCTTCCGAGGCCATGGGGTCCTGGGGCTCGTGCCCGCCTTCGTACGCGCCCATGTCCACGATGGGCGGGGTGCCGTTGCCGGTGTCTTTCACATCGGGGTCATCTTGGAAGCGCGGGTTGCCGTCAAGGTCGGTGGTGACGCCGTCCGGGACGGCGTCATTGTCACCCGCGTCGATGCAGGGTGAACCGAAGTCAAGGCGCAGGTCGTCGCCGGCGGGCTGTACGAACAACGGATCAGCGTCGATGTTGCCGATCCCCGGCCAGCCGCCTTGGATGTCGCTGTAGGTGACGGTGAACGAGTCCCCCTCGAGTTGGGCGGGCGTGTTGCCCCAGAGCACGCAGTTGGCCAGGACCGCGGAATCGGCGCTCTTGCTGTTCTCGACCCCGTTGCCCACATTGTTACCAAAGGTGCAGTTGATCAGGGTTGCGAGGCCGGCGTTTTCAAGTCCGCCGCCCATTGGAGCGGTATTGCCACTGATGGCGCAATTGACCATCGTATATTCCCCGCCGGAAAGGAGGCCACCGCCAGTAAAGCTCGCAGCATTCGCTGCAATCACCGAGTCAGTTAGATTCGTATCACCGCGTACAATCGCAATGCCTCCCGCAGCGACCCCGCCATTGTTGTTGGAGAAAATACAGCGGTTAATCTCAGCGACCCCTCCCGAAACGACTCTGATCACCAGACCACCACCACCACCAACGCTCGTGTTCCCGGAAAAGACACAATCAACCAGGAGGGCGCTACTTGCTCCCCGGACATGAACCCCACCCCCCGCTCCCGCCGTGTTATTGACAAAGAGGCAGTGATCAAGGAGCGCATTGCTCGGCTCCTGATAGTCCCGATAGGCAATGCCAGCGCCGGCCCCGGCGAAGTTGTCGGCAAAGACGGTATTGGTAATAACCGGACTGCTGCCTACGTTGTTGCGGATCGCACCGCCGTTGGACTTTGCCCAGTTATCACTGAACAGGCAGTCGGAAATTGATGGACTGCTCGAGAGGTTGTAAATAGCACCACCCAATCCCACCTCATCCTCGTTCCCAGCTCGGTTCCTTACAAACCGACAATCTCGAATTGTGGGGTTTCCGTCTTCGTTGTACATACCACCACCGAGGTGCCGCGGATCAAAATCAACATCCGT
>JADFNO010000162.1 GCA_022563315.1 Planctomycetota bacterium
ACGAACGCTCAGTTGCACGCTCTTTGATAGCCGCGGGTGTATACCCGCGGGTCGTACGTTGTGAAACAACCCCGTAGCTCAGCAGACCTACCGCTCCGCCTTCTCCGCCGGCAGATACGTCAGCACCATCAGCAGCGCGTCCACCAGGTCCTCTTCCTTCTGCACCTTCCCATAGAAGTTTGCGTGACGCTCGGGGAAGCTGACGTACAGTTGCCGGTCCTTCATCATCGTCAATTCGACCGGCTGGCCGTGCCACGTTTGCTGCTTTGACCAAAGCAGTTGGTCCGCCTGGTACTCGCGCTGCTGCTTCGCGTAGTTGCCGGACAATCGACCGATGTCGTACTGAATGGTGATGCCCCCATCTTTCCATATCTTGCCGACGCGCGTGTCGATGCCCTGCAGCTTCTGATGCTTGAACCCATCCAGCAGCGTGATCGACCCCGGCGGCGGATCGTCGGCACTCGCCGCCCGCAGGGCAACACTCAACGAACCAACGACCACGGCGACGATGGCGAGCCAAAGTACGATCTTCATAGCTTGATGCTCCTCATAACGCCCGACATGTAATGCGGTGATCGCACAGCGTTTAGAATCCCTCGCACGCGGACAATCCAAGTGTATTCACCCCATGTCCGCTGCGGTCAACGACTCCCACGAGGCCCGGTCACTTCAGTGACCAGGTGAGCGTACACCCCGCGACCGGCTCGCCGCCGCCGTTGACACTGACCATACCACAGCTACACTCCCGACGGCATTTCGCCGGGCCGTTAGCTCAGTTGGCTAGAGCGCCTGCTCGACACGCAGGAAGTCACTGGTTCAAGTCCAGTACGGCCCACTGTCACCAAAATAGCGTCGTAGCCCCCAGCCGATCGGCGGTGGGGGCCGGGCGCCACACAGCATCCCGAAGGGTACTGTGTGCCGTATGGGGATCGATGGAGTTTTACACACATCACGCTGCGCGACGATGTGTGGCACCCGCGGCCTCATTACTATACGGAGTAGAAGAGTCGCGATGTCAGATCGTTATCTTGAAGTTAGCTATCGTAATGGGAAGGTCTTTGCAGCCTATCTGTTCCTCCGTCGCTGCAATCGTCTTCACGCTCTCCAGCCTGATTTGCACCAAGGAATGTCTGTGTCGAAGTCTAGTCGAAGCCGTAGACTGAGCTGCGCCGCATGATGATGAATGTGGCGAATGTTGTAGACGTGCAGTTCAGCACGAGAGAAGTCGAGCCATTCAAATCCCGTTCGCTTTGTCAGTGATCCTTCCATCTCCGCGCGAACCACTTCAACAGCTTTCTGTCGGCAATGATCGAGGTAGCGGTTTATTGTGGGCTTGTCGTAAAGCAATTCCGGCTTTTTGTCTATCATTTCCTCGTAGTTGCGAAAGAAATCAGGGTTCTCTTTGTGGAACGGTTGATTCCGAAGAGCCTCGACGTTCTTCCCCAAATAGAGATCCATGAAGAAAAACGTGTGGAAAACCACTTGGCAAAACTTGTGATTGGCCACTGGTAAATTCCACGCTGCGTCGGGGCACGCTTCGATGCATTTGTGAAGAGTGCAGATGGTTGCCTCGTATTGGTCAAGAATCAGCGATTTGAATAGATCGATCATGGTTAGCTCGCTGTAAAACGGTTGGCAAGGAAGGTCAGGGACGAAAGCGGGTGATCGGATTTGAACCGGCGACGTTCAGCTTGGGAAGCTGACATTCTACCACGGAGTTACACCTGTTTGGCCGTTGTAGGGGGTGCCTGCGGCATTATTGCATGCACTGGGAATAGCCTCGCCGCCTGTAAGCTTGATGCAGGAGGAACCTTCTCGATTGAGGACCCAACGATGGCCGGCCATCGCGAGTGTTTCGCCCATCGCAAGACTGTCAAGACGCGGCAACTTGTTTCTTGACGGCGGTCTTCAGAGGGGTATCCTCTGTGTAGGCGTGAGAGACGGCAGAAGCTGCAATGACGCCTGCTGAAGCCTGAATCTCCTGGCATTCATTGTGCAAAGAGAGAGAGGTTCAAACCATGAGAAAGAATGTTTTTCCAACCACAGCGGGCGTATTTCAATCACTTGCGCTCGCGGCGATGGGCTCGCTCCTTGTGACTGGTACGGCCGGCGCGGATCTGATCGACGTGACAATAGAGGCGAGCCCGTTCCAACACCCCGATGGGGATGTCTGGGACACGTGGCGGGTCGTCGCGCACTTTGACGACCTTGCGGACCAGATCGCTCTTGTGGGTTCTAGCAACGCCCAGCAGTTGTACTTCTTCACGGGCGGCGGCGATATCTACAACCAGCCCATCTTCGACGGTCAAACGTTAAACGACTTCCCGTCTGTCGGGATCGGTGGAGAGCCGTATGACAGCTACGTGACCATCGGGGCGACCACCTTCCCCGCCGGTGTTCTGTTCACGCCAAACTTCTTGGGCCGCTGGTACCTCGTACCGCCGCCGGCCCAGATCATCCTGGGGTCATCAGTTGGACCCGTATCCAACGGAGCGTGGTTCTTCTTCGGCGAGCCCCCTGAGGTCGGCAACTGGGGCGGGAATGTGGTTATCGCTCAGTTCACGGTTCCGCAGGGTGTGGGTTTGCACCTTGAGGGCAACATCGCCTGGATACCCGCAGTTCCAGGCGTTGGCCTCGTGCTCACCCCCTTCGTGGTGGACAACATTCCGGCGCCCGGCGCACTGGCCCTATTCGGTCTGGCTGGTTTAGCTGGCACCCGACGCCGACGCCGTCAGTAGCTCTGTAGCACCGTTCGTCGTTAGGGCGTGAAGCCTCGCCTACGGTATCTTTCGCAAACGCACGGAATACCTTCGCCCGCCGTCGGCTTGATGCGGTAGGGCGACCTTCTTGATTGAGGACCCAACGATGGCCGGCCATCGCGGGTGTTTCGCCCATCTCAAGAATGTCAAGACGCGGCAACTTGTCTCTTGACGGCGGTTTTCACGGGGGTATCCTCGATGCAGGCGTGAGACAAGGCAGGAACTGCAATGACACCTGCTGAAGCCTGAATCTCCTGGCATTCATTGTGCAAAGAGAGAGAGGTTCAAACCATGAGAAAGACTGTTTTTCCAATCACAGCCGGCGTGTTTGAATCGCTCGCGCTCGCGGCCATGGGCTCGCTCCTTGTGGCTGGTACGGCCAGCGCGGATCTGATCGAGGTGTCGATAGAGGTTAGCCCGTTCCAACACCCCGATGGGGATGTCTGGGACACGTGGCGGGTCGTCGCGCACTTCGACAACCTCGAGGACCGGATCGCTGCTGTTGTCGGCGTTCCAGTGGTCCCGCTCCTCTTCTTCACGGGCGGCGGCGATATGTATAACCAGATCCTCTTTAATGATGGCCCCTTCAACGACTTTCCGACTGCCGCGCTCGGTGGACAGCCGTATGACAGCTACGTGACCATCGGGGCGACCGACTTCCCCCACAATGTTCAGTTCACGCCAGACTTCTTGGGCGACTGGGGCGGGGAACCGCCGCCGATCTCGGTCATCAAGGGGTCATCGTTTAGCGAATCCGACGGAGCGTGGTTCTTCGTCGGCGGTCCCACTGAGGTCGGCGAATGGGAAGGGAATGTGGTTGTCGCTCAGTTCACGGTTCTTCAGGGTAGGGGTTTCCACCTCGAGGGCAACATCGCCTGGGTGGCCGCAGAACCTGGGCTTGGGGAGATCATCATCACCCCCTTCATCGTGGACAACATCCCGGCCGCCGGCGCACTGGCTCTATTCGGTCTGGCTGGTTTAGCTGGCAACCGACGCCGACGCCGTCAGTAGCTCTGTAGCACCGTTCGTCGTTTGGGCGTGAAGCCTCGCCTACGGTATCTTTTGCAAACGCACGGAATACCTTAACCCGCCGTCGGCTTGATGCGGTAGGGCGACCTTCTCGATTGAGGACCCAACGATGGCGGGCATCAGCTTTGTGGCGAAAACCGAGAAGGCGAGGCGACGGCAGCGCCTGTTCTATCATGCGCTTTTTCTTGTGTTGCTCGTCCATGCCGTGCTCGTGTATACAGTGCGCGACTTCGCGATGCTCACGCGCGGCGCCGTGGCTTGGCTGATCCATGGCGCTCCCGGTGGACTCGCGAGCGGTCCGAAGCGCGTGACAAAAGCGCATGGCCGCGTGTATCTCTGGGCTGGGCAGGCCCCTGACGAGCGGTTCGACATCACGGAATTCCAACTCGATCCCGCTCGATTGCATTGGGGATTGGGGCGCGAGTACTTCCCGGCCCTGACCGATCCGAAGTTCGAGCCGGTGTCGGCCGCGGACGAATGGCTCGACGATTCGCGCCCGGTCCTGGTCGTAAAAATCGGCGACGACGTCAAAGCGTACCCGCTGCAAGTGCTGGGCGTTCACGAGCTGGTCAACGATATGGTCGGCGATCGCCCGATCTTCGTCGCGTTCTGTCCACTGGCCGAGCTTGGCGCCGCGTACGATCGGCGGATCGACGGCCGAACCCACACCTTCGCCCTCAGTGGGTATACCTACGACGATCGGAACTTCTGGGATGGCCGTGAGGCGTTCGTGCTGTGGGATCGAGAGACGGAAAGTCTGTGGTGGCCCCCAATTGGCAAGGCAGTCTCCGGCCCACTCAATGAAACGCCTATGACCCTGCTTGACCAGGAACTCTGGGCGCAGACGACGTGGGATGTGGTCAAACAGAATCATCCCAATGCGCTGGTCCTCAAGCGCGGCCAGTGGTCATCGAACATCGCCGCTCAAGACGACTCGGCCACGAACATCACGACCATGCAGGTCGCCGCTATGCCCGCCGGCCCGCAGCCCATGCGACCCAGCGGACCGCGCCCACACCTGGACGCCGCTAACGACGGGTCGATCGCACCGCGCTGGGGAGCGAATCCGTCGCTGGGCGCGGCGGCGCAAGGGGATTAGGTTACCACCGCCCGCTCAAACGCTCACACTTCATTTGACGCCGGTGTATCGTCACCCCGCGTTGGACATATGATGCCACGCCGGCGCGCAGCGAACTACTACTGCCGCCACGAACGACCTTCCGCCGAGGCATGAGTATGAGCGTCATCGTCATCGACAAACTGACGAAGCGATATGGCCGTCGAACCGGCATCGACGACGTCACGCTACAGGTCGGCGCGGGCGAAATCTTCGGCTTTCTCGGCCCCAATGGCGCGGGCAAGACCACCGCCATTCGCGTCATGCTCGGTCTACTTCGTCCAAGCGGCGGGTCCGCCCGCATCTTCGGCTTGGATTGCTGGCGTTCATCGCGCCGCGTCAAACAAGAGGTCGGCTATCTGCCCGGCGATCTGCGCTTGTACGCGCGAACAACCGGGAACACCATGCTGCGCATCTGCGGCGCCATTCGCGGGCGCGATCTTGGAGCGCCGGGGCGAACGTTAGCCGAGCTTTTCGCCCTTGATCTGGATGTCACGGTGCGGCGCATGTCGCGCGGGATGCGCCAAAAGCTCGGGCTGATCATCGCGTTGGCGCATCGGCCGCAACTGCTGATCCTTGACGAGCCGACCGCCTCACTCGATCCACTCATGCAAGAACGGCTCATCGAGCTCCTGCGCACGTTGGCGGCTGAAGGTCACACCATCTTCTTCTCCAGTCATAGTCTCAGCGAGGTCGAGCGCCTTTGCGACCGCGTGGCGATCGTGCGCGAGGGGCGGCTTGTTGCCGACGAAACGCTTGCGTCATTGCGCGCCAGGGCTCGCCGTCAAGTCACGATCCGCTGGCGAACCGATGCGGCCGCGCCTGAGCCGCCGCCGTTTCTGGACGTCCATCGCCGGGAAGATCATTTCTGGGAGGCCTCGCTGCGCAGCGACGTGACGTCACTGCTGGATTGGCTGCGCGATCGCCCCGTCGCCGATCTCGCCGTCGGTCATCCCGATCTCGATAGTCTCTTTCGTCAGTATTACCTGCACGGGAAGCCTCAGCCATGAACCGCGGGCTGTTGCTCAAATCGCTGCACGAAGTCTGGGTGATCAGCGGGCTGTTCGCCGTGGCGTTGATGATCGTCGAGGCGCTGCTCGGCTACGTCCTGCCCACCTTTGCCGAGCAGTTCTCGACCATTTGGCTCGATCTTCCCTTCGTCAAGAACATGTTGCGCGCGCTGCTGGGCGTAGATGTTGGCGATCAGATCGGGCCCGACGTCTTTGCCTCCATCGCGTGGGTTCATCCCGTGGTGCTGACGATCATCGCCGCCCATGCGACGATCTTCGCCACTCGGGTGCCGGTGGGTGAGATCGACCGCGCCACGATTGACGTTCTGCTGGGGCTGCCCGTGTCGCGCTGGGGCCTCTACCGCGCCGAGTTGGCGATGTTCCTCGCCTCGGGCGTGTTCCTCATCGCACTGGCTCTGGTGGGGAATCGAATCGGATCATTGCTCGTCGCCACGCCGATGCCCTTCCAAGCCAAATCCACGCTCATCATGATCGTGAACCTGTTTTGCCTGTACATCGCCGCCGGCGGACTGGCCTGGCTCGTCTCGTCGCTCAGCGAACGCCGCGGCAAGGCGATCGCCATCGTCTTTTCAATTCTTCTGGCGTCGTTCCTGCTCAGCTTCCTCGCCGAGTTCTGGAAGCCGGCCGACACCATCTCGTTCCTGAGCATACTCACCTACTACCAGCCGCTGATCGTCATTCGCCAAGAGCAGTGGCCGCTGGGTGATATGGCCGTGTTATTGATTCTCGGCACGGTGATGTGGACCGCCGGCGGAATCTGCTTCGCCCGGCGTGATATCTGTACGGTTTGAAGTTACACCCGCCAAACGGCGTTGCGCTTACAAGCTGCGCCGCATACGCCGGGCGCCGAACATCGCTCCGAGCAGCCCAAGTCCGCCCCACGCTAGCGCCGGCGGTAGTGGAATGATCGTCGCCGGAACCTTGTCCGAATCGCCGTTCTCAAAACCTTTGAACCGCACAATGAAGTTGAACTCGTACTGGCCGCCGGTCAGGAAACTCAGCGCCGTGAGATCAGCGGCGTCGAACGCCATCACGTCAAACTCGAAGATTCCCGTGTCGCCCACCGCGATGCCCTCGGTCGGACTTCCCCCGCCGAGAAATGCCCCGCCCAACGCCGCCCCGGCATCGAACGTGTCGAACGGCTCAGCCCTCAGCCCGCCGTCCGTGAGATTCTCAAACGGATGCGACCCGCTGGTGAACGTGGCGAATGCATCGTCGTCCGCGCTGGCGATGTTGAACACGAAGCCCGTGATGTAACCCCCATTGTCCGGATCGCTCGTATTCGTCAGCGTGACCGTGAGGAACCCGAGATCCGCAATCGGATCGAACTCATACGCCAAAGAGCCGGTGAAACTCCCCAGTCCCCCCGTACTGTTCGCGTCGTCCGAGAAAATATCGATGCTGCCCGCCTGTACGGCGAGACCCGACCCCAGCATCACGCTGACGACCAGCGCCGCCCGCGTTATTCCCCAACGTCCCATGGTGTGATTGCGCATTGGCGTCCCCTTCCCCTCTATAGATCAGTCCCGTTGGACATTCGATGTGGTAATCATGCCCTCGAAATGACCCTCGGCCAGTAAATTGGCCCATGCGCCCGCTCACCTTGTCCACCGGCCCCGCCTGGTAAAGATAGGGAACGGCTGATAACGCGCGTCGCCGTTGGTTATCACCGATCAGTTGTTCATCCCCAGCGAGCCGGGTTGTGTCAACCCGTTTCGCGCCCGACTGCCAAACCCCATCCGCCGTGCGATCTTCCCGTTCAGCCGCCGCCCCCACGCGGCATTCTCCTCCCCCCTCGATGTCGAAGATCCCGATTCCATCGGGGCCGTCTTTATGGACACGGCACGTTGCTCCGGTCGCCACGGCGGGTCAAGCCCGCCGGCGAAACCCTGCGCTTGAGCTCTTCCCTAATGCCTAGTGCCTAATGCCCAGTGCCTTCTTCAAGGACACGGCCCCCAGTTGCCGAGCAAGATGAGCAGGTCCTTCACGCCGACGTCGCCGGTGTTGTCGAAGTCGGCGGGACAATCTCCCTTCGGCGGACACGGGCCCCAACTTCCCAGCAGCGAGAGGAGATCGGGCACGCCGACGACTGCGTCGCCATCAAGGTCCCAGGGGCAGTCCGGGGGTTCACATTCATCCGGGATGCCGTTGTTGTTGTCGTCGGGGCTGAACCCGTCGGCGATGTCGCAGAGGTCGAGCTCGCCGTTGTCGTTGCAATCGCCGAGTCCGCCGTAGATATAGGCGGCGCCGGCCTCCGCCTGCTCGTCGACCGTCGTGAAATTCGCCCCGACGATG
>JADFNO010000296.1 GCA_022563315.1 Planctomycetota bacterium
TCTGTTCGTCGTCGTAGCGCACCTCGACATGCCCGGTGAGCGGAAAGTCCTTGCGCAGGGGATGCCCCTCGAAACCGTAATCGGTGAGGATACGGCGCAGATCGGGGTGGCCGGAAAACAGGATGCCGTACAGGTCCCAGGCCTCCCGCTCCCACCAACCGGCGGCCGAGAAGACCCCGGTCGCCGAGGGCACGGGTGTCGTCTCATCGGTGCTCAGCTTGACCCGGATACGCTGGTTTTGGCGCAGGCTCAGGAGATGATAGACCACCTCGAAGCGCCGCTCGCGGCCAGGATAATCGACGCCGCAGATATCGATCAACTGGCGGAACTGGCAATTGGTGTCGTCACGCAGGAAGGTCAGCACCGTGACGATGGCGTCCCAGTTCACCGCGATGGTCAACTCGCCCTGCGCGACCTCGGCGCCCGATACCATTTCAGGCAGCGCGCCAAGAACGTATTCGCCGAGTTCCTCTAGGGCTTCATTCATGTCCGATGCCGAGGGCGACGGCTCAACGGGCGATGGTGCCCGTCCGTCTGATTTTCTTTTGTAGCTGCAGGATGCCATAAAGCAGCGCTTCGGCCGTCGGCGGACACCCGGGTACGTAAATGTCCACGGGTACGATCCGGTCACACCCGCGGACCACTGAATAGGAATAGTGATAATAGCCGCCGCCATTGGCGCAGGACCCCATGGAAATCACCCAGCGGGGTTCGGCCATCTGGTCGTAAACGCGGCGCAACGCCGGCGCCATTTTGTTGGTCAGCGTGCCGGCGACGATCATCACGTCGGACTGGCGCGGGCTTGGCCTGAAGAATATGCCGAACCGGTCAAGGTCATAGCGGCTGGCGGCGGTCTGCATCATCTCGATGGCGCAGCACGCCAGCCCGAAAGTCATCGGCCAAAGCGAGCCGGTACGCGCCCAGTTCACCAGCTTGTCGAGATTGGCGACGACGAATCCCTTGTCTTGCATCTCGCCCGCCACCGATCTCAGGACCGCGTCCTGGCCGGGCTCGGGAGCGAGGGGAATTTCGCCGCCGGCGGGGTTGTCGATGCCGGCCCCTTTCACTCCCATTCCAAGGCCCCCTTCTTCCATTCGTAGATGAAGCCGACGGTCAGCACCGCGAGGAAGACGATCATCGACCAAATAGAGAAGGCAATCAAGGCGCTAGAGCAGCAGCCGAAGACGACTGATCGGGACGCCGACCTAGAATTCTATTCGACGCTGGCTGCGCACTTCTTCTACGCCAAGGAGGCGTGGCGGAACCACGTCAGCCACGGCCGCCGTCGCTACGATGAGGCCGACGCACGGAGGGTCGCGGAGCACGTCCGCGACTTCATGGCTGCAATTGCGTCCCATGTCCCTGTTCCGAGGGAGGAAAACGCAACATGAACGATGATGCGGTGTCAGGCAGCGAATTCGTAGCCTTTACGCCAGAGAATTATCCAGGTATCGATCTCGCGTACGAATAGGTGCGTCCGTCCTACGGTTGGGCGACCTCTCGCTTTGACGCGATGGACTCACGTCTACGCGGAATCCAAGCGTTCGTCTCCGGCTTCACTCTTGGTGCTCCTGTGATCGCAAAAGCGGCGCTACCACAACTCGGGCTCTCGCTGTGGCTGTTCTTGGCCATCGTGCTATTCGTCACTGGCGCCGTGATCGGGTCTGTCGCCCAAGCTCGTGGAGGGTTGGACATCATCAACCCGGCCCGGCTCTACGATGCGTGGTTAGCGAAGGACGAAGCGACATTCAAGAAGGACATGGTCGCCTTCGCTGGCGATGATTTCGCCAGCAACCGAAGACAGATCAATAAGAAAGGATCTGCGGCGACACTCATGACTTGGATCTTCCTCGCCGAGGTCACGTGCCTGGTCGCGTGGGTGGCGGCGGGCTAGGGCGCGGAGGTATGGGCCTCTCCTTTATGAATTCGCTGGGCTTGTCCTGCGGGCTGGGCCTCGGTGGGGGCGCGGGCTGGGGCCGTACTTCCTTGTCGGTCATGTGGCGCGTCCTTCCGGGCCGTGGGCGTCCCTCTTACCCACATGTAGGATGCGCCTCGCCAACT
>JADFNO010000023.1 GCA_022563315.1 Planctomycetota bacterium
CGCAACGCGCGTCGCGGCGCCTTGCCGGAACATCTCCGACAGCGCCGTCGTCACGCCCCACGCGCTAAACAACAACATCAACAGCAGGTGCACCATCAACGAGGCGAGCAGACACCGTGCCAACAGGCTCAGCCGATTGTATTGCAAGCGATGCGCTGCGTTGAGCAGGAGCAGCGACAGCAGTAATCCGAGCAAGCCGATCAACATTCCCAGCAGGTACGGCCACAGTGACGCCCAATCGAGCGACGCGCGATAGGTCTCTGAGGTCGCAAAAACTTCGCGCGATTCGGCGTAATACAAGTCGTACCCGTCGCTTGTCTCGGACCCACGATCGGAGCTGAAGTACACCGCAAACCCGCGCAAGGCCAGCGCCGGATCCAACTCGTTCGCGGCGGTATTGAGGGTGTCCCCCAAATTGGCGGGCTCGGTAAACCCTTCGCCGAGCAGGCGGGCGCGGTAGATGTCGTAGCCGCCTTCCCCGCCGGGCCGATCGGAGCAAAAGTAGATGAAGTCGCCGGCGGAGCTGACCGCGGGCGATCCCTCGTTCTGTGGGGTGTTCAGCTCGACCACGGCCGCCGCCCAACCCGGCGCACCATCGATCATCGGCGCCGCGTAAAGATCGTAGTCGCGATTGGAGTAATCCGCACGAATCTCAGAGAGCCAGGCATCCGCCGCGGGTGCGTCGACATCGTCCGGCTTAGGGCGATTGGACGCGAAGTACAGCGTCTCGCCGTCCGGCGCTAACGCGGGTCCGTAATCGTGATAGGCGGAATTAACATTCGGGCCGAGGTTGACCGGCTCCTGCCAACCGTCCGTTCCGCGGCGCGATACCCACAGGTCGTATCCACCGCGCCCGCCCGCCCGGTCAGAATGGAAGTACAGCGCATTCCCGTCCGGCGAAGGTTCGGGACCCAGCTCGTCCGCCGCGGTGTTCAATGCATCCAGCCCTCGCGGCGCGGTCCAGCCGTTCGGAGTACGGGTGCTGGTGAAGATATCAGCATTGAACCCCGGCTTGCCGCGAACGAAGAATATCGTCATTCCGCCCGCCGCAACGCTCGGCTCGCGCTCGTCCGCAGCGGTGTTGATTGCTGAAGATAGCTTCACCGCCGGCCGCCAAAGGATGTCGCGCGGCACGACCTCATCCACAGGCCGGCGAATCGCATCCGCATCGGTATAGTACGTGAAAATCTGCGTGCGCAGATGCCACGCAATGGCGGCAGCGCCTGCTAGCATCACCACGCCGACCCCCGCGACCAGCCAGGTTTTCTTGAACCGCGTCATCCTGGGATTGTTCACTCGATTTGGGATTCGCTCAGCGCTTGCACCTCTAATTCATGTCGCCGATGACCGTATCAAGATACGGCTCGGCAATTCCGCTCGTCTTACAGATATCCAGCACCCGAACGACGTACCCGTAGGCGACGTTGCGATCACCGCGCACGGTGACTTTCTGCTGGGGATTCAGCGCCACCGCCTGCTGGATTATGGCGCCAAGATCGTCAGGGCCGATCGTCCGGCCGCTCACAATGATCTGGCCGTCTTCATCGACGTTGATAATGATCTCGCGCAGGGCGATGCTGATCGGCCCGGCAGAAATCGAAGCGGGCAAGGCGATCTGCATCTCGCGCTCCGTCTGATGGAACGTCGTGGCTACGAGAAAAAAGATCAGCAGCAAAAAGACCATGTCGACGATCGGGGTCAACTCGATCGATACGCTGCGTTCTGGTTCGCCCGATTTGATCATGATCCTGCGGCTCCGATCAGGTCGCGGCAATCTGGGGGCCTGACCCGCTGATTTGCGGCTCGGCTGTTTCAGCAACGACCTCCGGGCCTTCGTCGGGCGCGGCCTCGAACCCGCCGTCGCCAAGCTCCTCCAGGAAATCAACCGACATCTCGTCGATGTCCATGACCAACCGATCGATCGTCGCCGAGATCCAGTGGTACGCGATCAACACCGGGATAGCGACGCTCAGACCGGCCGCGGTCGTAATCATCGCCTCGTAAATCCCTGTCGCCAGCAGCTCGGTCTTGCCCAAAGCATCGGGTGACACGGCGACAGTTTGGAACGCCTTGATCATTCCGAAGATCGTCCCCAGCAAGCCCATCAACGGCGTCACCGAGGCGATCACCGACAGCACCCGCAGGAAACGGCGCAGCTTGAGCACCTCGCGTTGCCCGGCTTCCTCGATGTGCTGTTGGATGCTCTCGATCGAACCGTCGAGCTTCTTGATCCCCGCGGCGAAGACGTTGGCGACCGGGCTCGCGTTCTTTCGGCAATACGCGATCGCCTTGGCCTTGTCGTTTGGATTCGTCCGCAGCATCTTCTTGAGGCCGGGAAGAAACGTCGCCGGAATCACCACGCTGCGACGAAGACTGATGAGCCGTTCGACAAATACCGCCAGGGCGACAAACGAGCACAGCCCAATGGGGATCATCACGACCCCGCCCTTGGTGATGAAATCCCAAAGTGACTGAATTTGCACGGCCTCCGGGATGTCGGCGACAGCCTCCGCCGCGCCCGACGCCTGGGCGAAGATCGCCATTGTTATCCCTAGGGTTGATTCCAGCACGGATACACTCCTTTATCTCCACGTTCCGCTGCGCCCAGGCGAAACTTCAACTCCCGGGAAGCGAGGGGCGAGACAATTCATCCAATCGCTGCTCGGCAAGCTGCGCCCACCGTGTTTGGCCGTGGTCAGTGCGCACCTGCTCGAACTGCTTGCGGGCGTTGGTTGGATTGCCCATCTCCTGAAAACATCGGCCGGCCTCATACAACGCCGCCGCGCTCCATTGGGGATAAGCGTAGAGAATGTCCACTTTCAGTAACTCGCGCACAGCCTCATCAAGGCGCTTCATGGCAAACAGGCATTCGCCCATCTGGAATTGAGCGCGGGCGGCCGTCTCACCCTGATGACGCTGGACGATGTGCTCGTAGGCCGGAAGCGCGTCCTCGTAGTTCTGCTGGTTCTCCATCGCCCAAGCCAGGCCGAACTGCGCCTGGAACCACAGCGAGGTGTCGCCGAACACGGCCATGTACGTGCGAAACACATCTTCGCTGGGCTTCCATCGTTGGAGTACGGCCAGGCTCTCGCCAAGTCGTAAGAGACTCGGACCATACGCCTCGTCTGAACTATGGTTCTCCACGACACGACGAAGGTGGGTGACGGCGCGGTCAAACCCGCCGGTCTTGAACAGCGCCTCGCCGCACCAGAGACTGGCAGAAGCCGCCAGCGTGCTGTCGGGAAAACGATCGAGAAACTCCTCGAACAGCGTGATTGCGCCGTCAAGATTCTCCAGACGAAACTCGCAGACCCCCAGACGATACGTCGCCCGTTCCAGCAACTCGTCGGACACGTTGTCGGACTGGTCCGCCTGAGCGCGAAGCGCGCGAAGCCGTTCGGCGGCCTCGGAATATTGCTCAGCCTCCGCCTCAAGCTCGGCGAGCTCCAACAGCGCGTGATTGCGCAGCGGACCGGCTTCACCGCGCGCCAAGACCTTGCGGTACGTCGCCGCCGCTTCGTCCGTCCGATCCAATTCGCGCAGACACCACGCCTTCTCGTACCACAGGGCCGTCAACAACGGGGCTTGAAGGTTGGCCCCATGTTCCCGCTCGACGCGCTCGATTTCGGCGAGGGCCGTGGCATGTTCGCCTTGCCGGGCCAGCGCGATCGAGCGCTGCGCCGCCGCCTGCCCCACACGCTCGTGGGAGCGATGGTCGCGAATCAGCGCCGCCAAGACCGTGGCCGCTTGCTCATAGTACTTCGCGGACATCAGGGCCTGGCCCTGCTGGAACAGGGATTCAGCCGCCCCTTGCGGAGTCGGTTGAGCACCGGCAGCCCGTTGGAAATATGAAGCCGCTTGCACATACGATTCGTGATTCACCGCAATGGACCCGAGGTGATTCAGCGCGTGCACGGCAAATCGCGAATCGGGGCCTTGGGCAAGCACTTGTTCAAATGCGACCGCTGCGTCGTCAAGTTTCTTGAGCGTCGTCAGCGCCTGACCGCGCTCAAAGACCCCCTGAAGATGATGAGCGCTTTGCGGGAACCGCTCGATCAACTCGTCGAAGACCTCCAGCGCCGCCACCGGCCTGTCCTGTCTTGCTCGTGATAGACCGAGTTTCAACAACGCATCATCAGCCGACGGTTGATCGTCCGCTAGGGATAGATAGTCGCCAAGGTCGCGCTCGGCCGCTTCCCATTCGCCGCGCTGGAAATTGATGTCGCCGACGGCGAGGAGGGCGCTGGCGAATTCGCTCGGCGTGTCCTGACCATCGACCACATCCGCCAACACTTGCGCTGATTCATCGAACCGGCGACGGTGGTACTGCGACATGCCGAGGCGATACGTTGCCTTGGACGCTTGTGTATCGTCCGGGTAGCGACCGAGGAACGTTGTGAACGCTTCCGCAGCCTCCTGATAGTTCTTGGCGAGAAACAGGTTCTCGGCCCTGAGAAATGCGATCGACCCGGCCAGCTCGTGGTCGGAGTAGTTCGCCTCAAACTCCCGGCAGAGGCGCACGCTCGAGTCGTATCGGCGCTGCTGGTGCTCGGTCATCGCCATTAGGTGCAGGGCCCCCGCTGCCAGCGCGTGCTCAGGGTAACGCGATCTGAAGGTCCGCAGCGTGCCGATCGCTTCATCGGGTTCGCCGGCCCGCAACAGCGCGACCGCACGGTCATACGTCATCTCCGGGAGCAGTTCACTCTCGGGAAACGTGGCGATGGCGTCGGTGAGCCGAGCGGCGGCACGGGCCGGTTCGTCCCGGCGCAGGTCACACTTCGCCAACCAATACACCGCATCGTCCCGGTACTCGCCGTCGAGTTCGGCAACTTTCTCAAACAGCGATGACGCCTTGGACTCTTCCTTCAGATCGAACCAGACCCGTCCACGCAGCAGTTGCGCAGCCGGCGCGAGCGTGTGATCGTCGAACTCCTCAAGCAATCGGTCCAGCCGTTCACCGGCCGGCTCCAATTCGCCGGCGCCATGCTCGAGCACCGCTAATCCATACAGTGCGTCGGGCACATACTCACGACGTGCGGTATCAATCACCCGTCGATACTGCTGGGCCGCCTGGCGCAGTGAACTGGATCGGTGCAACGATTGTCCGAGCAGCAGCGATATTTGATCGGCGTACCGGCCGGTGGGAAAGCGATCCCTCGTGGCCTCGAAGCGTTGGGCGGCTTGGGCGTATTCACGCTGGGCCATGTCCGCCAAACCCCAGAACAACTCGGCGCGCTCGCGATGCGGACTGTCAGGCCAGCGAGAAACGAGCGTCTCGCACGGCTGCTTCACCTGCTCGAATTTACCATCACGGTACAAGGCTTCGGCTTGGCCGGCGGCAGCGTCATCCGCGAGATCGTGCTCGGGATGCTTCCGGACAACCTCGCCAAATGAAGCGGTCGCGTTGGAGAAGTTTCCCAGTGCGAGGTGGCATTGGCCGAGAATCGTCGCGACTTCTGCGGCGTAGGCGAAGTCGTCATCGCCCCGAATGCGCTTCAGTTGTGACACCGCCTCCTCGTGCCGCTGGAGTCGGAACAGGCAGACGCTTAGACCGTAGCGGGCGGTTGGGGCCTTCGCGTGGCTCGGGTGCGCATCGAGGAACGTGCGATACTCGGTGACGGCGAGGTCATACATTCCGCGCTGGAGCAGACCGTTGGCGGTGTAGTAATCGCGAAGATCGGTCGTGTTGGGGCCGACGTCCTGGGCCCCAGCCGCCGTGATGAAAACCAGCAGGCTACAGACGCTCAGCACTGCTGCCGTACGCGGGATACGCATTGGCGAACCTTTCTGCCGTGTCGTAAGAGTCTTGCGACTTTCTCCTGGCCGTACCGAGCTACAGGCGTTGGGCGCATCGTACTCGATCCACATGAAAACGGCGAAGCGGAGCGAAGCCGTTGAGCATGCCTCGCTCCGCTGCACGGCAGCGCCACCGGTCTTTTGGCGGCCACCTGAAGTAACTCAACGGCCTCTTGAGACAACCTCCGTCTCGTGAATCTCCTCGATCACCTCCCGGATCCCGTCGGCGTGATCTCGAAGAGCGTCAGCCTGATCCTCAGTGGTGTCGGCCTCATCTTGTAACGCTTCGGCCTGTCGGAGCATCGCCTCAACTTGGCGGATGATCTGTTGGATCTTGCGGAGCAACTGACCGCGATCATCGTCGTCCTCAAGCTCGGAGGCTTCTTCCTCGATCTGTTCGGCCTTTTCGCTGAGGACCTCAGCCCACTCTTGGACGCGCATCGACTCGGCAGCCATTCTCGCAGCCTGCTCGGTCACTTTTGATACCTGGCCCTCAACGGCCTTCAGCAGCGCCTCGATTTGCTTGTTGTGCAACCACTTGCCGGCCTGACCCTCGTATTGCTCGGCGATCTGGGCCCACTTCGTGACGCTATCGCGGTAAGCCTCCGTCGCCTGCTTCTCATACTGCTCGGCAAGCTGGGTCCAGTTTCGGTTGGACGGCTCGGTTGCTTGGGTAACCTTCTTCGTCTCGCTGATCATGTTTACGAACGCTTTGAAGATGGCCTGCTCCAGATCATTGCCGTGCACGGTGATTGAATCATCACCCGGCTCGATGATGATCGGCACATCGTCGCGCGCCATCAGTTCGGTGAGCGCCCCGAGCTTGCCCTTGGACAACTGGTACGACTCGACCCGATCTTCGCCGTCGATCATCTTGACGAACGCGCCGAAGATCATGTGCTGCGCCTGATTGCCGTAGACTTCGATGCTGTCGTCACCCGGACGCATGAGGATCGGGACATCATCACGGCGCATCAGTTCGGTCATTGCATCGAGCTTGCCTTTGGACAGCTTGTATGTCTTGGTGACAACCTTCTCGCAGCAGGCGTCGCCGCCGCCGGCGATGGCGGCGGATTGCAGCGCCTCCGCCAAGCGAAGGCGTGCGAACGGGGCGGCTGTGACAACCAGCGGCGATGGCGGTGTTGGCGGCGCCGGCGGTGCGGCGAGGACCAAGCCGCGCGGAAACTTCAGGTCGGGAACTTGAATGCGGACCTCGACGCTCGGGATTTCGAACTTGCCGAGGCTGGCTCTGGATTTGCGTACCCGTGTCTTGGGGCCGGGTGCCGGGCGAACCTCAACTCTGGTGCGAAACTGGTCCTGCGGTGCTCTGCGGTCGCGTACACCGCTGCGGGAGCGCTGCTTTAGTTCCTTTTGTAGACGGTCAAGCTGCCGTTCGAGCTCATCCAGTTGCCTTTGGAGCGAGCGACCATCGCGTCCCTGCATGTACTGCTCAAAGGTTGTTCGATCACTCTCGGGTTGCGTTGCGACCGGCGGTCGAGGTGCGCTTAGCGGTCCAACGGCGCGCAGTTTCACCGGCTTGGGGGGCTGGGGCGCTCGCTCTGAGGGCGGGCAGGCCCACAACGGCGTCACGATGAATCCACCCACCGCCAACGCGCACGCTAAGGCCAAGCCGCGAATCGACAGTCGCGGCCTTACGTGTTCGGTCATTACCATTGTGAGTCTCCTCGCAAATCGTTTTGCTCGTTTTGTTGTGACACCAAGCCCAACACAGGGCATGGCGGGTTGGGTTACGCTCGTGTGCTTTCGCGTATCAAGCAGGGCTTGGGCGTAGGCGCGTCGGCCGGTGGGAAGCAATGCGGTCACCCAAGCGTCGCAGCAGAGGTCCGCTTCCTCCCGCAATCGCAGCCGAACAAACCACACGACCGGGTTCCACCAATAGAGCCCGCCGATGATCAGTTCGGCCCAGCACACCCAGTGATCGCGGCGCCGAAGATGCGCCAACTCGTGGTAGATGACCGCTTGTCGGCCCACCTCATCAAGTTGCTCCCACAACTGTCGCGGGAGGATCAAGTACACATGCCGACCGCACCAGAGCATCGGTGAGATGGCCCGGTCGGTCATCAACGTCAGCGGTGACCGCCTCAGCGCAAGGTGCGTCGATGCCGCCGCCACCATATTCACCACCGAGGGCGGGGCCAGCGTCGCCGCCCGCACCAACTGCACGGACCGACCGATCCGCAAGCCGGCCACGATCAGCAACACTACGATTCCGCCGATCCAGACGAGCGCGGGTATGGGTGGCAACCCCATCACGGCGTCGCGGACACCCGCTGCGTATTGAATCCAGCGACGGAGCGCTACCGGAAGGGGATGAGCACGTGATGCGGCTTGCTCGTTGCGATCAGGCATGCCGGCGGTCTTGGTTGCAGACAACGGATTTGACTTAGGCTCGACGGACGGAGCGGCCCCGGGGATGTGGGGCATACGCGACTTTGTGGCAGTCGCAGGGAGGACGGACTTGCCAACATGCGGGCTCCCCGGGGCTACGCTCCGGTCCGATTCGACAAAGGTCTTTTTTGATTCGAGCGCGCCGGCGGGTCGTACCTCGGCGGCTCGCATTGGAGCTGTCGTTGGCAGCCCCTCTGGCAGAACATCGGCGCGGTCTATAGACGGGCGTCGGCCGGCATCCACGCCGGGTGAACGGACGGTTGGACGCGAGGGCAACGATTGAGGCACGACCTCGGCATCCGACGCGGTGAAATTGAGCGCGGCAAACTGTGGAATCGGCACGCGGGACATGAACGGCGCTGCGGCGAAGAAACCCAGCACGATCAGCCACAACGTGTGCCGGGTAGATGGTCGGCACGGCATCCACCAGCAGACGATCGCCACCACGATCGCCAGCGGGATCACCGCTAAGGCACCCCGCCACCACAGATCAGTTGACAACAGATCCAAGACCATCTCCTCTAAGACCGCGACCGCCGCTGAGGTTTCGCGTCTAGTCCATCAATGACTTCCTGCAACTCCGCGATTTCAGCGTTCGTGAACTTGCCTTCCCGGATCAACTGCAACACCAGCGGCCCCGGCGAGCCGTCGTAAAACGCATCCAGCACGGCCGCCAGCCGCGAGCGAGAAACCTTGTCGCGCGTGACCTTCGGGCGATAGACATAGGCGAGGCCCGATTTGTCGCTCGTCACGCAACCTTTCTGCTCCAGCCTCGTCAGGAACGTCAGCACGGTGGTGTAGGCGAGCTGCCGGCCTCGCTTGTGCAGAACGTTCAACACGTCACGGACCGTGGCCGGACCGTGCTCCCAAAGCGTCTGAAGCACCTCGAGTTCGGCTTGTCCGATTTCAGCTTCGCGTGCGGTCATGGTGGCTCCCGTGGGCGCTGGCGGTCGAACCTACTACAACAGTCGTAGCAGTCTACTACAGGGGTCGTAGGCGGTCAAGACCTTTCTTGGGGAAGTTGCCGGCTTGATTTCGCACCTCCTTGTACCGCTGGGCCTCGCTGAGGTAACTCCGTAGTCCTGACCCAAATCAGCCAGATAAACCGCGGCAACCAAGACAGGCTGTCGCAGCGCAATCATCGCCAAGCTCTAAGATTCGTTACGGCTCGTAAAGTGCCGGTATTCTTGGGATTGTGTCATTTAGTCAGTCATGACACGCCGCCGCTGGGGTCCAGGCGGTTCCTTGCGCCAGCCCACAGGAAGGGACAGATCAGGGAGCGAGGCTATAGAGACTCAGGTAATCTGTGCGGGTTATTTTTCACTGGGATACCGCTCGACTGCCCCTCGGTTTTCTGCACTGAGAGCGTAGACCACCTTCGCTTCCCAGTATGAATTGGAGTATGTCCATGCGCATCGTGAATGTTCCATTTGCGTTTCTCGTAGCAATTGGTGTGAGCAGTACGCTGTTTGCACCTGGGCTCAGCGTCATTCAGGCTCGTCCTCAAGACCCACCCGCGCAGCCTCAAGTCAAGCCTAGACGTGAAGTGCCGGCCGCGCGGTATTCACTCCAGATACCGCCGGCGATTCAGCGTGATGAGATACTCCGCTACGCGACGATTCTCAAACTCGATGAGATGCAGATGACGGCGCTGGTCCTCTTCTACGACGAATACCGCGAGAACGGCGAGCAGCAGCGCAGCGAACTGCTCGCACCGCTTTGGGAGCGATCAATTGACTTGGCTGCTGAGCGGTCTGCCCACCGTGAAGGGTTGGAGGCCGTGGCTTATGCTCGGGACGTCGCCGATCTTATGCGGGATGCCCGGCTCGCCGCGGCTGATTTGGCGAAGTTGGACGATGAGTTGCTCGGCGAGATCGAGTCGATCCTGCTCGACGAGGATCAACTCCCCTTCCTTGAGCGCGTGCGCCAACAGCGCCAACGCATCAGGTGGAACGAGTTTCTCAGTCTCTACCGGATGGGTCGGATCGATCTGACGCTTCTGTTGTCGGGGTTGCCGGAACTTGACACATTGGGTGAGTCAGCGCAACAGGAATTGGACGAACTCCTGGCAGCGTACGACCGCGACATCACACCACTCAGTAAGCGGCGATATAAGGCCGTCGTAAAGATCACCCTCGAGGTCCCGGTCCTCAAGGCCCCCTTCAGAATGTCCGGGGCGGACATTGATCCGGAAGCGCTTGAACAGCTCAGCGTGCAATTTGAGGAGGTTCTTAAGAAAGTCGCCCGTCTCAACCGCGCCCATATCCGCCCGGCCAAGCGGATTCATACGCTCAACCGCCAATACCTTGCGTCTATCGTGGCCCTGCTGCCGACACCGGCCGGGGTAGAGCTGCAACGCCGATTCCGTGAGCAAGCGTACCCGTCGATCTATCCGAACCGATTTGACGTCAGCGATCTTCTACGAGCTTCGCTTGAGGTCGAAGACTTGACCACGGACCAACGCACCGTCATTCACGCAACGTTGGTTAACTACACCCAGCGCAACGAGCAAGCCTGTGAGAAAATGGAACGCCGCTACCAGAGCTGGCTGGAATTCATGGCCGAGAAGGGGCAGAAGCCTCGCGATAAAGTTGACGCCTACGAGACTGATATGCGACGGTTCGATACTATGCGCCAAGAGGCCGCTGTGAATGCGATCGCCCTGCTCAAAGCCACACTGTTACCACCGCAACTTCAAGAGATCGCTCAAATGATGCTCGAGACCGAACAACGCTTCTTGATCGGCGAGAAAGATAGAGAGTGGCGCCTCCTCCACGGGTAAGACTTCCATCCGCGGCGCCGTCCGTCGCTCAATCGGTCTCTGCCTCGGACCGCTGAGCTGCCAATATCTCCTCGTCGCCGCGGCGATCGTGGGCCCGGCCGTTGCCGCGATTCAGTTCGTGCGGCGTGTGGCTCAGCGGGCCGCGCTGGGGGACGCCTCGCGGCAGCGGCTCGTCGAAGGCCGCTCGCACCTTGGCCACGAGCTGCGCTGGCGTCAACTTCTTGTCCGCCGGCTCGACCGCAAGCACGCGTCCCGCCAACTGATGGTGTTTGCGTATCTCTTTGATCAGCTCATTTTTGGCCATCCCCGGCCCCATGATGACGATGCTGTCGGCGAACCGCACGGCGCTGACGATCTGTTCGTAGTAGCGGTGTTTCTCTTGCTCACGGCGATGCTCGTAGCGCTTGATCGGAGTGCCGTGGAGCTGTCCGGGCACGGCCGGACTGCCGGTGGGCATCGCCTTGTGACGATGTTCAACGTCTGATGCGATCGTTACTACTTCCGGTGTAGCTCGGTTCTCCAGAACGACAAGATGAGCTTTAGCGTGATCAATCCAGACCCCAATCCGTTTGGGCATGTCGCGTCCCTCCGATTACTTGCGACTGGCACTTCCGTGTTTCGTGGCCGGGCCCATAGCGCACCGTCAACAGGCTGCGCTGGCGCACCGCTGGATGCCTCGTCTGTTTGGTTGGTAATTCCCAGTGCCCCCTCGCGGCACTGAATTCGGTCGATGACCGCATACCCGTCATTCTAGCGGCAACGGACCCGAACTGGTAGCGTCAAGCGCGAGATCGAAACAGCTCGAGAGACACCGGTTTCCTGGGCTACCAGCCCAATTCGGGGCTCTTGATATCCACAAAACGACCCTGCCGGGCAGACCTACCCCCCTTCGCTATTCTCTCGCCCCCTACCGTTTCTTTCGCCTCCGGCACGGCCTAGGAGATTCGCATGTTTTGCCTCGGATTCAAAACGACGGACCGAGTTGTGTTTTTGGTCTTGGCGGCGACCATTGCGTTCGGTTTCCCGACGCTCACGGCCGCACAAGACACTGCCAACGATATCCCCGAGTCGGCTCGCAAGACGATCGCCGATCTGACCGCCAGAGTCGCCGATTTGGAGCGTGTCGTCGGTCGTCTTCGATCAGTGCAGGACGAGCCGTGGCTTAGCACTAGGCGAGCCGCTGAGATTCGCGGACTCGTTCAAGATGTGCTGGCCGATGCCGACACCCGAAGCAGCCTGCTCCAAGACGGCCTCACCGCCGGTTGGAACAAGAATTTCTTTCTCGGCAGCGCTGACGGCAACTTCTTGCTGAAGGTGCAAGGTCAACTACAGGCTCGCTTTGTCTACAACACACAGGACAATAGCCCTGACGATGACCACCGTTGGGGATTTGAGAACCGTCGCACGAAGCTGATATTCAGCGGGAACGTCATCGATCCGAGTTGGCAATATCGGATTCAATCCTCGGCCAGCAGAGATGGTGGCAGTTTCGGCTTGCAAGACGCATTCATCGCCAAAGCCTTCGGCGACCATTGGACGCTTCGGATCGGCCAATTCAAGCCGCCGTTTATGAGAGAGGAACTAGTCTCTAGCGCCCGGCAGTTGGCGGTCGAACGATCATTGGTCAACGAGGAGTTCAATCAAGGCCGTTCACAAGGTGTGGAATTGGCTTACAGCAGCGATCAGTTCAAGGCCGCGATGATGCTCAATGAAGGCTTTGATCGCGATAACACATCGGCATTGACTGAAGACACCGAATTTGCAATCACCGCACGCGCCGAAGCGCTGCTCGCGGGGTCGTGGGGGCAGTTCAAGGATTTCACAAGCTGGGCGGATGAGACCACCGCCGTCATGATCGGCGCAGCCGTTCACTACGAACGAGACGAGTTCGGCACCGGCGACGGGCTCTTCGTCGATGCCGATGGCGACGGTCTTGATGACACAGCCAACGACGATGAGCTGGAAACATTGGCGTTCACAGCCGACCTGTCGCTCGAATTCGGATCAGCGAACGCCTTCGCGGCCGTGGTCTATCGCGATCTTGACAGTGACTCAGTGGACGCTGAACAGCTCGGCGTCGTGGTGCAAGGCGGCGTGTTCCTCACGAACGAATGGGAAATCTTCGCACGATACGAATGGGGCGATCTTGACAGGGCGGGCGTCGATGACCTCAGCGTCATCACGTTCGGCGTCAACCGATTCTGGGACAAGCATGCATTGAAATGGTCGATGGACGTCGGAATCGGTCTCAACGAGATCGCCGAACCTTGGAGCGCAAGCGGCGCCGGCTGGCGAACTGACGGCGTGGGCCAAGACGGCCAGATCGTCGTCCGTAGTCAGATGCAGTTGCTGTTCTAAGGCAAGTGGCACGGGCATCTTGCCCGTGCGAGACATCGGCCGCAAGAAAACGCACGGGCAAGATGCCCGTGCCACTGTTTTCTTAGCCACAGCCTAAAACAATCCGGCGTCGAGCTTGGCGGCTTCGGTCATGCGATCCGGCGTCCAGGGCGGCTCCCATACCAGCTCGACATGCGCATCCGTCACGCCATCGATTGTCTTGACCTTCGCCTCGACCTCCGGCGGCAGCGTCTCCGCCACTGGACAGGCCGGCGTCGTCAACGTCATCTGAACCGTCGCCACGCCCGCCGCATCCACCTTGACAGAGTAGATCAACCCAAGATCATAAATGTTCACCGGCAGCTCGGGGTCGAAGATTGTTCGCAACACTTCGACGATCAGCGCCTCGGTTGCTTGGGCATTGAGATTATCAAGCGGTGAACCTTCCACGGGACGACTCCGGCAATGCTATTCGGTGGTCACCATCTGCGATTGACGGTCCAGCGCGGCCTTGAGCGTATGCCAAACGAGGGTCGCACACTTGACACGGGCGGGGAAACGGCGAACACCGCCCAACGCTTCAAGTTTCCCCAGCGCGGGACCGTTGTCGCTCGCCACCGCTTCGCCCATCACGAGCCGGCGGAAGTTCTTGAACAGCGCCTCCGCTTCAGCGATGCTCTTGCCCTTGATGCTCTGGGTCATGAGCGATGCGGCCGCAGTCGAGATCGCGCAGCCGGAGCCTTCAAACGCCACGTCGGAAACGATGTCATTGTCTATCGTCACGTACACCGTGACTCGATCGCCACACAACGGGTTGTATCCGTTGGCCTCGCCGTCCGCGTTCTCGATCCGTCGGCAATTGCGCGGAGAACGGTTGTGGTCGAGAATAAGTTCCTGGTAAAGATCCTGAAGCTCATTCATTGGCCGAACACTTCAAGTGCCTTGTGGATACCCGCCGTGAGCGCGTCGATGTCTTCGGTCGTATTGTACAGCGCCAGGGAGGCCCGGACCGTGGCGGAAAGACCGAAACGCTCCATCACCGGCTGAGCGCAATGGTGCCCGGTCCGCACCGCGATGCCTTCGGCGTCAAGAATCGTCCCAACATCGTGCGGATGAATATCGCCGACCAGGAATGAAAGGACCGCCGCCTTGTGCTTGGCCGTCCCGATCAGTCGAACTTGAGGAATCGCTTGCAGGGCGGCCGTCGCATACTTCAGCAGCTCGCTCTCATAGGCCCCGACCGTATCGATGCCGATTCGTTGGAGGTAATCGACAGCGGCCCCGAGCCCGATCGCCCCAGCGATATTGGGCGTACCGGCCTCGAACTTGTGCGGCACGGCGTTGTAGGTCGTTTTCTCGAACGTGACCGACAGGATCATCTCGCCCCCGCCTTGGTACGGCGGCATGGCGTCCAGTAGTTCGTGTTTACCGAAAAGCGCGCCAATTCCCACCGGGCCGAACATCTTGTGCCCGGTAAGGGCGAAGAAGTCGCATCCGATCGCCTGAACATCGATGGGTAAGTGCGGCGCAGCTTGCGCGCCGTCGATCAGCACCACCGCGCCGTGGCGATGAGCAGCCTCGGTGATTTCGCGGACCGGGTTGATCGTCCCCAGTGCGTTGGAGATATAGGTCATCGCGACGATCTTCGTGCGCGGATTGAGCAGGTGTTCGTACTGCTCGAATAGCAGCTCGCCGGCATCATTGATCGGCGCGACACGAAGGCGAGCGCCGGTCTGTTCGCACAAGAGCTGCCACGGCACAATGTTGGAGTGGTGCTCCATGGTGCAGATCACGATCTCGTCGCCATCGGTCAGCGTGGATCGTCCGTAGGCCTGCGCGACCAGGTTGATCGCTTCCGTGGCGCTGCGAACGAAGATTATTTCCTCAGGTCTGGAAGCGTTGATGAACCGCTGCACCTTGGCGCGGGCCTGTTCGTATGCTTGCGTCGCCTGCACGCTGAGTGTGTGAACGCCACGGTGGATGTTGGCGTTGGATTGCTCGTAGTAGTCTCGAATCGTGTCGATGACGCACTGTGGTTTTTGGGAAGTCGCCGCGTTGTCAAGGTATACCAACGGCTTGCCGTTGACCGTCCGCCCCAGGATCGGGAACTCGCCGCGCACTTGTTGCACGTCAAACACCGGCCCGCTCTTGGTCGAGCCCTTTGCCACCGCCGCGTGCGCGGTGCTCGTCTTCATGACAGCCCCTGCAATTGATCACCCTGAGGCAACCGCTCCAGGAGAATCTGCTGAACCTGCGCGCGAACCGGCTGCGGCTTGATCTTAGCAATGCTCTCGCCGGCAAACGCAAAGACGAGCAGGCTGCGGGCGGCGTCGGCAGAAATCCCGCGGGCCCTCAAGTAGAACATCGCATCTTTGTCGAGCTGGCCGATCGTCGCACCGTGCGTGCATTTCACGTCATTGGCGAAGATCTCCAGTTGCGGCTTCGTGTCCACGCTCGCGTTATCCGAGAGCAGCAGGTTCCTGTTCGTCTGCTTGGCGTCGGTCTTCTGCGCGTCCTTGTGGACGATGATCCGCCCCGTGAACACGCCGCGCGCGCTGTCGTCGAGGATTCCCTTGAAATGTTCGCGGCTGTTGCCGTGCGGCTTGCGGTGCTCCACCCGCAAGTGGTTATCCACATGCTGTTTCCCAGCCGGCACATAAAGTCCGTTGAGCGTGCAGTCGCACCCTTCGCCGTCGAGGACGGCGTTGATGTCGTTGCGCACGATGTCCCCCCCGATCGAGATTATATGGGACGACGCGGTGCTGCTGCGCCGCTGGTAGAGCTGCGTCGTGCCCACGTGATACGCTTGGGTCGTTTCGCGCTGCACCTTATAGTGATCGACCACGGCTCCCTCACCAACGGAGATTTCTGTGACAGTGTTCGTGAAATATACACCCTCGCCCAGTCCAACGTAGCTCTCGATAATAGTGACCTGGCTCGCCTCGTCCGCGATGATGAGATTGCGCGGGTGGACCACGATCGGCTCGACGCCCGGCATCGTGACATATAAAAGATGGATCGGCTGCTCGACGATCACGCCCTTGGGAACGTAGACGAACGCGCCGTCTTCCATGAGCGCCGTGTTGAGGGCGGTGAACGCATGGTCCTGGTACGAGGCGTAGCGGGCCAAATGCCTCTCGACCCACGATGGATCGTCGTCCAAAGTCTCAGCCAAGCTCCCAACTTGCACGCCCTTGGGTAAGCCGTGCTGCGATGATAGATCCCGGGCGAAGAAACCGTTGACGAAGACGAGCCGATGGAACTGTGCTTCTGGGAACGTTTCGGCCACAATCGCCCGTTCGTCCAGATCAACACTGCAATCAACCGCGGACCGAAACTCGGTCTTGGCGATGCGAGCAACATTGGTGTATCGCCAATCTTCATGCCGTAGGGTCGGGAAGCCCAACTCGGCGAAGCGCGCCATCGCTTGGGTTCGCAGGGCGATCAACGCCGACCCACCGACTGGATTGGATTCAGCCTCCAGCCGCGCGAATGCTGAACGATAGATATCCTTTTCTTGCACGAGCTCAACCATGAAATCCAACTTCCGTCCCTAAGAGGCCGCTGCGGCATGTCTGATCGACTGGTCCGCCCACCCGTACCCCTTTTCCTCAAGTTCCATTGCCAACTCCTTGCCTCCGGATTTGACGATCCGGCCGTCCACCAGGACGTGGACGAAATCAGGCACGATGTAATTCAAAAGACGCTGATAGTGCGTGATGACCAGGAACGCGCGATCCGTCCGGCGCATCGAGTTCACGCCGTCTGCGACGATCTTCAGAGCATCGATATCCAATCCCGAGTCGGTTTCATCAAGGATCGCGAGCTTCGGTTCGAGCACGGCCATCTGGAAGATTTCGCCGCGCTTCTTCTCGCCGCCGGAGAACCCTTCGTTGACGGAACGCTTCAGCAGTTGCTCGTCCATGTCCACCAGCCTCATCTTCTCTTTCACGAAGCCGAGAAAGTCAACCGCATCCAACTCCTCCTCGCCTCGATGCTTACGGACCGCATTCACCGCAGCACGAAGGAAGTAGGCCGTGCCCACGCCGGGAATCTCCACCGGGTATTGGAACGCCATGAACACACCCGCGCACGCGCGTTCGTCCGGCTCCAACTCCAGGAGATTGCGCCCTTCGAACAACACTTCGCCTTCGGTCACCTCGTAGGTATCGCGCCCGGCCAGCACTTGCGCCAAGGTGCTCTTGCCGGAGCCGTTGGGGCCCATGAGCGAGTGCATCTCGCCGGCGTTGATCGTGAGATCCAAGCCCTTGAGTATCTCATGGCCTTGGACGTTTACATGAAGGTTTCTGATCTGAAGCATGTGAATCGATCTACGCCTTTCTATTCTCGCGCCCGTGGATATTCATCCCCGGCTAGGAAAGATACTGCGCCACCTGGCGGATCAGCCGACGCTGCCTTCTAGACTTACTTCCAGGAGCTTTTGCGCCTCGACGGCGAATTCCATGGGCAACTCACGGAAGACCTCCTTGCAAAAGCCATTGACGATCATGGAGACAGCGTCCTCGGTCGAGATCCCGCGCTGATTGCAGTAGAAGAGCTGGTCCTCGCCGATCTTGGAGGTCGTCGCCTCGTGCTCCATCTGCGCGGTGCTGTTCTTGACCTCAATATAAGGGAACGTGTGAGCGCCGCATTTGTCGCCGATCAGCATCGAATCGCATTGTGTGTAGTTCCTGGCCCCGTGCGCGCTCTTCGTGATCTTGATCAACCCACGATAGGTATTCTGGCCGAACCCAGCCGAGATGCCCTTGGAGACCACGTTGCTGCGTGTGTTCTTGCCGATGTGGATCATCTTCGTTCCAGTGTCCGCCTGCTGATGGTTGTTGGTCAGGGCCACGGAGTAGAACTCGCCGACGGAATTGTCGCCGATGAGAATGCAGCCGGGATATTTCCAGGTGATGGCCGCGCCGGTCTCCACCTGCGTCCACGAGATGTGGGAGTTTCGGCCGAGGCACTTTGCTCGCTTGGTCACGAAGTTATAGATGCCACCTTTGCCGTCCTTGTCGCCGGGATACCAGTTCTGAATGGTAGAGTATTTGATGGTCGCGTCGTCAAGGGCGATGAGCTCGACGACGGCGGCGTGAAGCTGGTGCTCGTCCCGCATGGGAGCCGTGCATCCCTCGAGATAACTGACTGTGCTGCCCTCCTCCGCCACGATCAATGTTCGCTCGAACTGCCCGGTCGAGATCGCGTTGATTCGGAAGTAGGTCGAAAGATCCATCGGGCACTTGACACCCTTGGGGATATAAACAAACGACCCGTCGCTGAAGACGGCCGAGTTCAGCGCAGCGAAGAAGTTGTCGTTATGCGGGACGACGGATCCGAGGTATTGCTGCACCAGCTCCGGATGATCATGCACGGCTTCGGAGAACGGGCAGAAGATGATGCCGATCTCGCCGAGCTTCTCCTTGAAGGTGGTGGCGACCGACACGCTGTCGAACACGGCATCGACGGCGACGCCGGCCAGGATCGCACGCTCTTGCAGCGGGATGCCCAGCTTCTCGTAGGTCTCCAGCAGCTTCGGGTCCACGTCGTCGAGGCTCTGGGGGCGGTCCTTCGCCTGCTTGGGAGCCGAATAGTAGATGATTTTTTGGTAATCGATCGGCTCGTAGTGGACGTTTTGCCAGGTCGGCTCCGTCATCGTGAGCCAATGGCGGTAGGCCTTGAGCCGCCACTGAAGCAACCAATCAGGCTCGTCCTTCTTCGCGGAGATGAGACGAACGACATCCTCGCTCAATCCAGGCGGCAGGCTGTCGGTTTCGATGTCGGTGTAGAACCCGTACTTATACTCCTCGCTCTGCCAACGATCGAGGGTGGCGTCCGTCTCACTGGACATCGGGGTTTGTTCAGTTGATGAAACCATGGCACGGGCACTCCAGAATTACAGAATACTTACGACGGGTCACGAACGTCCGGTTGATCGACCAAGCGCGGGTACGATTGGGCATCCTTCAGGGTCACCAACGGCGTCGGCCGAGCGCCCTTACCGGGCTTGAGTTCCGCAGAACTGTCCTCTTCGGCGAGTTGGGCCAACGTCACCTCGTCGAGAAACTGCATGAGGCTCGCATGCACTCGGCGCATGTTGCCTCGAATCAGGCAACTTTCCTCCAACTTGCATTCCGCTTCCTCTTCACCTTCCGGCACCGAACAGCACCGCGCCAAACGCATCGGGCCTTCGATCGCTTCCAGCAACTGGGCCAGCGTGATCTCCTGCGGCGACCTCGCCAGTCGGTATCCGCCCCTCGTGCCGCGCGTGGATTTCAGCACGCCTCGGCTTGTCAGTTGCTTGAGAATGTTACGAAGAACGGGCAGGGGCAACTTCAGCCGTTCGGCGAGGCCGCGGGCACTGGCCCCGGCTGGCGTTTGGCGAGCCAAGCTGGCTAGCGCCAGTAACGCGTAGTCGGTTTTTCTCGTCAGCAACAGCATCAAGCGTCCACCATGAACCGGTATCGTTGGCCGGATGCAATGAGCACCGCACCGGTCTTATATCTTATAGTACCGATCCCTTGCTATATCAAGCCCGAGTGATGAGATTGGCTGAAGCCTGCACGGCGGCCACCGTGTCCGTGCGGCGGCCAGCGGCGGGCAGGGCTCCCTCGCCGTCCTGATCAGGCTCGGCTACCCCCAGTTTCCCAGCAGGATGAGGAGATCCTTCACACCAACGTCGCCGCTTTTGTCGAGGTCCGCGGGACAATCTCCCTTCTTCGGGCACGGCCCCCAGGCGCCCAGCAAGATGAGCAGATCCTTCACGCCAACGACGCAGTCTCCGTCCAAGTCGCCTAGCGGCGGCTCGAACCTAGGGTTGATCGAGAAGTCGTCGATGTACACCTGCCCGCCGGTCGCCGACACCTCGATGAAGCGCACCGGTTCGTCGAAGACGCGCGACTGAATCTTCGGCATGAACTCGTCACACTCACCGTTCGTATCCATCGGCGTGCCGATCTCGATCTTGTCGGCGTTGAAGAATCGCATCTGCCCCGAGCTACCCACCACATTGGCAAAGAAGACGTCCAGTGCCACCAGATCACCCAGCAGCGAGATCGACGCCGGAGCGTCGGGATCCACGCGGTAGGAAAACAGGCCCGAGCTATAGCAGAACGGTAGGCCGTCGATGACGCAACCACTGCCTCCGGCGAAGATCGCGCCGCAAATTTCGCCCTGATCAGGACAGGCTCCTTCGAAGTCAATCGTGCACGGCGGAAGCGGGCAACCGTTGCCAGCGTAGGCGATGGGGCTACCGCCGGTTCTACCTTCGTTGCTGATTGAACCGGGCGGCGCTGCTCCCAGCATGCCCACCCCGGCCAGGCAGCCACTGAGCGTCACTGCCTTCGCTATCCGCACTCGCCGCTGACTCGTTCGCTTCATTCCGGCTCTCCTCAATACTTCGATTCGCGTAATCGCCGCTTCATTGATCCGCCTGAAATACACGTCGCCCGAGGATACCACATGGCGGGCACGAGAATCAAGGAAAAACGCCAATATCAGTAAGCGCCATCCGAGAAACCCCGCCGGTGTGCCGCGAAATCGACGGTGTTGGTCCGATGCACCGACTCCTGCTCCCCTCCGCTGTCCACGTGGACTCGCGGTTGATCCACGAGCACTCAAACAGATGTCTACGGGTAGCCGGAGTCTTGCATCATTCCGAGCGACCGCGACACGGCGCACGGCCGGCTGCGCGGGTTCTTCAAGATGTGTCGCCTCAAACCTTAAGTGGCTTGGCGTACGCTCATATGACCGAAGCAGCAAAAACGCGACGCGCCGGATTGCTCCGGCGCGTCACCTGGCTAGACATCGGCTGCGGATACATTGTGGATCGGCCCAGCCGCAGCGTTTACAAGAAGGAGTTCCGATATGACCAAACCGGCTCACCGCCCGGCCAACCGGCCCGGCTAGTCCGAACCGGAGGGATCCTGGTCGTGGTAATCGTCGGCGTTCGGATCAGATCGGGGCGCATCGTCACGGTTGGCTTGGTCGAGCAACTTGCGGAGGTAGGCATTCTCACGCCGGGTCGCTTCCAGATCGAAGACGATGTACTTGACGCTAAGGCGCAAATTGTCCAGCGACTCCTGGAGCTCGGTGACCGACGCCTGAATCCGTTGACGGCGATTCTTGGCCTCTTGGGCGAGTTGCTCCAGGCGCGTCCGCTCAGCGTCGGGCAACTCGTGAAGCTTCTGCATCAGCTCGTTGAACTTGTTCTGAAAGGCTTGGTCGTCCACGCTCGTCCCTCCTTGCGACGTGTCCAGCACCCAGGCTGCTCGACAGGCTTTTGCCGTACAACCAAGGTGAGATACTTTCAGACGAACAAGACATGCGCCAAGAACCAGTCGTGATGCCCCTTGGGCGGGGTATCCGGCCTCCCCGTCTAGACGCACCGATACTCTCGGACCTGACCATACAGTTCCACCTGCGGTTGGCGCGGGATGTTGACTGCGCTCAACGAGCGGCGGTGAGGCGACGCACGGCCTCCCGGGCGCCGGGGGGGGCCGCCGCCACCAACTCGTCCAGTTCCTGGGCAAGCTTCAAGTCCCGACGGCACTCTTGCAGGATCCGACCCAAGTGCACGTCCCTTCCCCTGGCCCATCGCTCAAACAGCTGCTCCAGCTCGTGGCGCGTGAAGTGAGTCAGTGGATCGACCAGTCCCGACTGGGCTACCGCCCAGTCCATCAACGCCCGACTGGATCGCTCGAAGCGGTACAAGTCCAGGGTGAGCACCATCCGCCGCCGCAACAGGCTGAACGGATCGCGGACGTCGGCGGGCAGGCCAATCATTGCCTCTTCGACCTTGCGTTGTGCCAATGGCGCCAGCCAGTCTGACTCGTCCATCTTGCCCCATTGCACGATGGGATGGGCTTCGGCGTTGGCCAAGGCCTTGGCGTGCTCAGCACTGATAAGCTCGAGTTCCGCCTCGGCGGTGTTGAGCACCTTGATCCCTTCGCTCGGGAACCTCACCGACAGCGACTGGACCGAACGGCCGTTCACCATTGTCTGTTCAACTTTGACAACGGACCCAACGCCCCATTCGGGTCGGCGCAGATGACGGAGGCGGTCCCCATACTCGTACTGCACCTTGGGTATTACCTTTTCCACGAGAGGACCATCTCCTTCATACCGGGGGTATGCCGATCGGTACCATACAGTCCGTGGCTCACCACTGTTGCCTGCAGAACGCTGGGGGCCAAGCTCGGGCGCTCACGTCATCACTCCGATGCCGGCGCGAGAGGCGCCGCCAGTGGCGTTATCGAGCAACCAGCACACCCAGCCTGGTCGCTCCAAACAACTTGGCGCGTTTCGTCTAGCTCATTGCGGCAGATGTAGCACGCTACTCGTCCGCAGAGGCTCCTAAGTATAACCTGAACGGGCCGCCGATCATTCCCCGCGAAAAAAGCCGCACCGGGCGGTCCAGCGACGCTCGACCGAGGCGGGTCGCCCCAACGTAGGCAGCGCGGGCCATCCCTGTGCTTCGAGTCCCGTCCCTACCTTACGCCATTCGCCATTCCAGGCATCGTACTAGCCTCGCATCTGGGTTCCGAATGGTCAAGAGCCTCCAAAGAGATTTCGATCGTGGCCCGGGTGTCCTCTGGAGCGGTTTGGACCCAATCGTGCAGCGAGCGGGTGAGCCGCCGATCCACTCGGCTCCTGCACCGACTGACCGTGACAATTCAGTTTGGCCGCGGTGGCGTCGGCGGGGGCAATAAGCCTCGATCCATGTGAAATTGGGAAAGCAATCGGCCATGCCCAACGTCGACCAATGCAAGGGCGAGCGGACTGCCGTTTTTCTTCTCGTTTCAGATGAAAATAATACTTGACGAGAGCATAGCGGTGCTATGGTATAGACAGCAGAGAAGAGATGAGTCGCGCCGTCGGCGGGCTGGCCACAGTGGTCATCCTAGCGCCGGGCCGAGGAGAGAGATGCTAAGAAACAGACGTTGCTGTCGTCTCGTTGCGCATGGACGTCGGGCTGCGACCGGCGACGCTGGACGTGCGCGAGGCGGTCGGCGTGACGAGCTGAACGCCTCGCCGGGGTGGCTGAAGGAGGCAGCGGCATTGGACTGAGGTGCCTGATGCGCCGCATGGATCGCTGCAGCGCACGCCGTCCAGAGGTCCAGAGGACTCGAATGGATCGCGGAGCAAGAGAGAGAAAGGCATGGTAGAGAGAGAGTGTGTCCCCGAATGACGGGCGGATCGAAACTTCTTGAACGGAACGAAACCTTCGGACTTGGCAGAATCGACGATCAGGGCGGACACGGCCTGAGCGATCGGCAGTGGGTCCAACTGGCGAGGCGGGCCGCGCGGTCGACCTGCCCGATCCTGATCGCCGGCGAAACCGGCGTGGGCAAGGAACACCTGGCGAGTTGGCTGCATGCCAGCGGTCCACGCAAGGCCAAGCCGTTCATTCCCCTGAATTGTGGAGCGGTACCGGAGAGTCTGATCGACAGCCAACTGTTCGGGCACGTTCGCGGGGCGTTCAGCGGGGCCACCGCCGATCATCTCGGAATGGTGCGCGCCGCCGAAGGCGGAACCCTTTTCCTCGACGAGATCAGTGAGCTGACGGCCTCGGCGCAGATCCGACTGCTGCGACTCTTACAGCACGGCGAGGTCCAACCCGTGGGGCGCTCGCGGCCGCTCTTCGTCAACGTCCGGATCATCGCCGCGACCAACCGCGATCTCGGCGAGGCGGTTGCGGCCTCAACGTTCCGTGAGGATCTGCTGTATCGGCTCGATGTCGTGCAGTTGCACGTCAAACCACTGCGCAAACGCCTCACCGAGCTGCCGATCCTCCTGAATCGCTTCAACGCCGAGTTCGCAAAGCTCTATAAGCAGCCGGAGCTTCAGTTCGATCGTGAGGCGTTGAATTTGTTGAAAGCCTACCGCTGGCCGGGGAATATACGGCAGCTCCGTAGCATCGTGGAGCGCCTGCACGTGCTCTGTCCGCGCACGCTCGTGTCTGCCCGGCGGCTTCTGGAGTTCGGCCAGATCGCTGAACCAACCTCGGCCACTTCGCCTCGCCACCTGTTGCAGCAGGTCAAGGGAGAAGCGGTGCGCCGCGTGCTGGCGGATTCCGGCGACTCCGTGAGCCGGGCCGCTGCGGTCTTCGGCGTCCACCGCAGCACGATCTACCGCTGGCTGAAGCTCCGATAACGGGCGATCGCCAACGCTTCCTCAATTTTTTTTACGAAACGAAGAATTCAAAGCGCCCTCTGTTCCGCCGCGCCCCGTTCCGCGCTGCATTCCTGCGACCCCCTGTCGCGTCGATGCGACCGGTCCAGCCGTGTGCCGATTGTTGGCCGATTGTTGGGCGCGCTACCAGCGACACTTTCGCCTTTTTGCGACGAAAGCGCCTTCTCGAGTGAGCGCGCCGGCCGCGTGGAGGCGGTGCAAAGCTCGTTTACGCTGGCAACACGGCGCCGCGCCTGGCGCGCAATTTGTTCTTAGACGACGAGAATGACTACCGCGCGGCCACCTTTGGTCTTGATCCTGGACGAGCCCTACGCTGCCCAACTGATGAAAGCCACGTTGATCAAATATGGTGTCCAACGAGCGGTCGTCGCCGATCCCACCGTGCAGATTCGCCGCAGCCTCGTGCTCGGTGCAAATCGGTTGGTGGTCGTGTGCATTGCCTTGACCGAACCGACGATTTCCCGCTTCGGCCGGGCTATTCAGAAATTGCGGGCCGACCGCAACGGCTTCCTGACACCGCTACGACTTGTCGGCGTGCTCAATGGTGCTGAGGTCACGACACGAGCAGCCCAACTCGGTTGCGATGTCTACGTCGAGAACCTTGCGCAGGCGGCAAACGTGATTCATCTGCTCGCCGAGATGTGTGGAGCAAGGAGCGCGAAGCCGCATCGGGCAAACCCGCCTGGGCATGGGGCCAATGACCGACGAAACGAACTGGCGTGGATGCGTTGCCCAGCGCACGGCGAGATACCCGGGGCACGGCTCCAAGACCACTGGCTGCGCCCAGGAAGTTTGAGCGGGACGAGGCGCTGCGCGCGCAGGATATTGAGGTGGCGCCAAAGGAGCGCCTCGGGGCGGGATCAGGGGGGCTGAGGTCACGCGAGCAAGGCCTCAAAGCGTTCTCCGGACCGCGCATCGCAGCGCGGGGCGGAGTTTGGGGAGCCACGACCGCTCTCCGACAAGCTCTCTCTCTTTTGCTCCGCGCCTCGCCATGGCTGGCGAGGCGTGGGCTTTGCGGGACCGCCTCGGGCCCGGACAAGCTCTCTCTCTTTTGCTCCGCGCCTCGCCATGGCTGGCGAGGCGTGGGCTTTTTTTGGCGCTAATGAAAACCCGGCCCGGTTGGTTCCTCGACGAGCCAACCGCAGAGAGTGCCCCGGTACAAGCCTCAGCCTAGGCCCTTTCCAAGGAACAATCCGTGCGCGGCGATCGCCCAGTTGCCACATATCATCGACTTTCGTGGATGAATCCCAGGGGACGGGGCCCGCCGACGGCTCGAACACCTCAGCATACCGCACGGGACTCGGTCGACGCCCGTTCCGAATGCCAAACGTCGAAACAAAGGACGCTAGGCTCTGTCTGATGGATCAGCAGGTTGCGCTCATTGCTCGGTGGGACGGGCTTCCAGCCCGTCCGTTTGACCGTTTCAGACGGGCAAGATGCCCGTCCCACTATTCATCAGACAGAACCTAGACCAGCCCCTGGTCGATCATCGCATCGGCGACTTTGCAGAAGCCGGCGATATTCGCCCCGTTGACATAGTTGCCCGGCGTGCCGTAGGTCTCGGCCGCCTCGGCGCAGGTCTCGTGAATCGAGCGCATGATCTCCTGGAGGCGTCGGTCAACCTCCTCGCGCGACCAGGTGAGCCGCATGCTGTTTTGCGCCATCTCAAAAGCGGAGACGGCGACGCCTCCCGCGTTGGCGGCCTTGCCGGGGCCGTACAGGATTTTCGCGTCCAGCAAGTGATCAACCGCCTCGGGGGTCGTGGGCATGTTCGCGCCCTCGCAGACAACCGTCACGCCGTTTACCACGAGGTGCTCCGCATCCTTCGCGTTCAACTCGTTTTGAGTCGCGCATGGGAACGCGCAATCCGCTGCGACCGCCCACAGCGGGTTGCTCTGAAGCGTCGGATCAGCCCCCGTAAAGTGTGCGGTTGGAAAGGCCTCGACATACTCTTCGATCCGGCCGCGTCGCTTGTTCTTCAGGCTCATCACCCATTGCAGCTTCTCCGTGGAAATGCCGTCCGGATCGTGGATGAAGCCGCTGGTATCCGAGAGTGTCATCACCTTCCCGCCAAGCTCGGTGATCTTCTCTACCGCGTATTGGGCAACGTTGCCCGCACCGGAGACAAGGCACGTCTTGCCCTCCAGTGATTGCCCCTTGGTCTCCAGCATCGCGGCCGCGAAGTACACCATGCCGTAGCCCGTCGCCTCGGGCCGGATATGGCTGCCGCCCCACTTGAACGCCTTGCCCGTGATCGCCCCCGTAAACTCATTCGTCAGTCGCTTGTATTGTCCGAAGAGGTAACCAATCTCCCTCCCCCCCACGCCGATGTCGCCCGCCGGCACGTCCGTGTTCGGGCCGATGTGGCGATACAGCTCGCTCATGAAGCTCTGGCAGAACCGCATGACCTCGTTGTCGCTCTTGCCCTTGGGGTCGAAATCCGCTCCCCCCTTGCCACCGCCGATGGGAAGCGTGGTCAGACTGTTCTTGAATACCTGCTCGAATCCCAGAAACTTCAGGATGCTCAGGTTCACGCTGGGATGAAACCGCAGTCCGCCCTTGTACGGCCCAATGGCGCTTGAAAACTCCACCCGAAGCCCGCGGTTGACCTGAACTTCGTCCGCATCGTTCATCCACGGCACGCGAAACTGGATCACCCGCTCCGGCTCCACCATCCGGTCCAGAATGTTCGCCTTGCGGTACTCCGGGTGCTTTTGCAGCACCACCACCAGCGAGCTGACCACCTCCCGTACGGCCTGGAGAAACTCCGGCTCGTCCGGATTGCGTTGCTCCACTTGAGCCATGAAATCATCAACGAAGGTTGATACTTTGCTGCGCATCAGTGGGGCCGCTGGGTTGGGAATCTTGTTCATGGCGAAGAGTCTAGCCGGGCTGATTCGTTGACGAAAGCGTCCGGTCCTCGGCCGATCAGGCCTCGATCGTATCGGCCGTGCTGACGATCTACCCGACCAAAACACCGGGATTGGACCGTAAATCGAGACGAGGGGACTCGGCCACCGCCGACCCTCCAATTCAGCCCTCGCTGTGGCGACCCTCGAACCGCCGGCCCCGTGTAAGGTGATAACGCCTAGCGACCGCGAATCCCAACGACCGAGCTGACGCATGACGACGCCTCAACCGAACGCGGACCAGTCCGCCTTGGGCCGACCGTTGCCCGTGCTGCGCGCCCTGATCGATGCCGTCGATCACGAACTGCTCCAGCTTTTGTCTCGGCGCAACGGATTGGTGGGCGAGATCGCCGCCTATAAGCGAGCGCACGGCGTGGCCATCCGCGATCACCAGCGCGAGCGCGAAATAATCGCCGATCGACGCGACCGGTCCGAGCCGCTGGGCCTGCGCCCCGACGTCGTCGAGAGTTTGTTCCGCCTCATGCTGTGGGCCAGTCGCGATCGACAAGCGGCGCTGCGAGCGGAAGTCCCGCTTGATCTCGAACCGCGCACTGTCGCCATCATCGGCGGAGCCGGGGCGATGGGCGGCTGCCTCGCCCAGATGTTCGCTGATCTCGGCCACGCCGTAATGATTGCGGACGTGCAAACCGACTTGACGCCGCGCGAGGCCGCCGCCGTCGCCGATGTCGTATTGATCAGCGTGCCCATCGACGTGACGGTACAGGTCATCACCGAACTCGGCCCGCACGTGCGCGAAGACGCGTTGCTCCTTGATGTCACCTCAATCAAGACGGACCCCATGCAGGCGATGCTTCAGCACAGCAAAGCAAGCGTCGTCGGCACGCACCCGCTGTTCGGACCGTCCGTCCACTCGCTTCAAGGTCAGCGCATCGTCCTGACCCCCGGGCGCGGCGATCAATGGCTCGATTGGCTGCGCAGCATGTTCACGGCCCGAGGTCTGAGCATCAAGGAAACCACGCCCCAAGAGCACGATCGAGCCATGGCCGTGGTGCAGGTCCTCACCCACTTCTCCACGGAAGTGATCGGCAAGACGATGGCTCAGTTCGGCGTGCCGTTGGAAGAAACGCTCGAATTCACCTCGCCCGTCTACCTCATGGAGCTATTGATGACGGCCCGGCACTTCGCCCAGTCGCCGCAGCTCTATGCTTCTATCCAAACGTCGAATCCGTTGACGAACGAAATTACGGATGCGTTCCTCGAAGCGGCCGCAGCCCACAAGAAGGACATCCAGGAAAAGGACAACGCAGCCGTCGAGGCCACCTTCGATCAAGTGCGCACCTTCCTCGGTTCGTTCACCGACGAGGCACTCGAGAAGTCGAGCTACCTCATCGACCGCCTCGTCGAACGATCGTAGGAACAAAACATCTCGACCATTTAGCCCCCGGTGAACACACCGGGGGCGAACGGCGCCCACACATCAAAACCGCCCCGGTACGCCGACCCATCTGTCCGCAATACATCAGCATGTCCGCGATTTCCACGGCGCCATGTACTTCCAACGCGGCGTGCCCCCGGTGTATTCACCGGGGGCTAAGTGATGGTGTTTCGAGGAACGACCAAGGCTTGGCCGGCCAATGTTATTCCAGGTCGCAGCGCTCGATGTATCGAACTCGATTCCACACCGCGTCCTTCGTACACTTCACGATATCGGCAATCGCGTGATTCGTATGTCCAACCGACTGGTGAACGTGCAAGTTTGTACGGTCAGCGCCAAAAGTCGAATCGCAAGTCGCTCGATCGTACATGCATGGAGCGCGATGCTACTCAATCTCGAACTGATACCGAGCCGTAACCGCCGCCGCCGGGGGTTTCGAGGATCAGTCGATCGCCGGCGTTGATCTCACAACCATCGACCGATCCAAGCTCGATGATCTGTCCATCGGCGCGCACGACGCGCTGCCTGCCCGGCATTCCGGGGGCGCCGCCGTCCATTCCGTACGGGCCTTCGGTGCGGTGCTGACTGACGATCGACAATGAGACGGGTTCGAGGAAGGTGATCTCGCGCACGGCCCCGTCGCCCCCGTGATGCCGACCCGCCCCGCCGGACCCGCGCCGGATCGCGAACCGCTCCAACCGAACCGGGTACCGGTGCTCGATGATCTCCGGATCAGTAATGCGCGTGTTGGTCATGTGCGTGTGCACCGCATCAGCACCGTGGCGCTCGGCCGTCGCTCC
>JADFNO010000024.1 GCA_022563315.1 Planctomycetota bacterium
CCTTCTCCGCGGGTTACCACCCTCGGCTACTACGCCTCAAGCGCCAAGCCTCACGCCTTTCTTCTCGACATCTTCTCGCCGTCACAATTCGCAGTTGGCGACAATATCGAAGCCGGTGACGTAGCGGATGTCGTTTTCGCTTCCGATGTTGGACCATCGAAATCGGCGTTGGTCGAGCAGGTTGCCGGCGCGGTCCAATTGGAGCAGGCCGAAACTCAAGTCGCTGTCGTAGCGACCATCGATCGTCGTATAGATAAACTCGTCCGTCACGGCGATGCCTCGGCACCAATTCTTCTGGACTTCATCCAGCCGAACACAGTCGACCTGGAGGTCATAACGGAATCGTGTCGAATCGAATTCCTTCGGTTGCGACGCAATGAGAATCTTCCCATCGATGCTGGTCAGATAGAATTTGCCATCGACATAATCACCGTCGTGAACACACGTGGGCGTGCGGTAATTCAACGTGCGAAGGCTGGCGTGATCTTCGCCCGGCCGAACGACGATCAGCGCGCCGAGGTTGCGCGAGGTGAGATAAATATCCTGCCCGATCGTTTGCACGCTGTTGATGTGAAACAATCCCGTCGGGCCGGACCAAGGCTTATCCGCGAAGCGCCAATCGATTGTCTCATCAATGTTATCGCGCGAGATGCGAAGCGTTTGATCAATCGTGAATCGATCGATGACATTGCCTTGATGGTCGATGATTACCACCATGTCCATGAAAGGCATGGCGAAGATGATGCGCTGCTCATCGGCACAGAAACGGTGAATATAGCAGGTGTATCGGTTGGTGATAAAGCTCTCGACGCGCTTGGACTGAGCGTCGAGCGTATAGATGCCGTTCCACGATCCAGCCAGGAGTTTGCCGTTCACGGGAACAAGCCCGGTGAATCCGAACCGAGGTCGGCGCTGAAGCGCGCGGGTCGTTCGCGGCAACTCACCGAGGATGGGGTAGGGCAGTTCGTCAAAATCGCTGGGCGTGATGGGAAAGCGAACGCGGTGGGTTTGTTCAGCGTCTCCGCTGATCGACCAAAGAGCGGGATGTTCAGCCTGATGGTCGACGGCAATCTCATCGTGAAAACCGTGTACAAACGACACGCAGATTTCGTGACCCAGACCGATGGTCATTGCTCACTCATTCCTGCGCCGACGCCGGTGAGACGCGGGATCAACATACCTGAACTGGATACTACTTGGAGCAGACTATAGCAGCGAACGCTATACGTCATCCCCGGCCGTGGTATTGGCCGCCAACGCAACGCGGATTCGTTCGAGCACATCTTGCAGCACGCGCGTGTAGGTCAGATCACGTCGAACGGTTGCGGCAAACTCAGCTTGCAGTTCAAAGCGGAGGACGTCGTCGTTCAGGAACGTTTCGGCCAGCGTGGCCAGTTCCTCCGCGTCACGAAAGACCACGCGGTCCAGCGAGGGGAAGGTGCGCACGGTGGCGAAAGCAGTCTCGGCCGGCGGGCGGCGCTGTCGATATTCCTCCAGGCTTCGATGAGAAAAGTCGGGCGGTATGAATCGCCCCAACACGAGGCAGCCGCTCGCCAGCGCCTCGTATGTTCGCTGATGACTATACCCGCCAGGGATCGTTTGGACGGAAAGTTTCGAGCCGCGGTAGGCTCGTCGGAGGGCTTCGCCGTGTTCGATCGGGCCGGCCGCGTACGTGCAGAGGTCCGGGTCGCGCGACCAACCTCGTCCATAGAGCTTGAAAACTCTGCCGGTCTCGGCCGCCCATTGGGCGATCCACAGCAACGTCTCGCGCCGGAACCGCAGGTCGAAAAGGCGATAGAAGTAGAAATTCGCGATCTTCTCCTGATCGTCGTCTGTGAGCGATAGTTCCATCTCCTTGGCAAGTCGCACAATGTATGGCTTGCAGAGATGCAGTTCGAGGTGTTGGCCGCGGCGAATCATTGCTTCCACTTCGTCATCGATTCGATCAAGCATTGGATGCAATTGCTTGGGAGTCGACGATCGCCATTTGGCGCGATGCTCATCGAACGTGTCGTGCAGATGACCGACGTACATCATGTCTGCTGCGTAACGTGACTTTTGTGCGGGATCGACGGGGCCGTCGTGGAACGTTCGCGTTGATACCGGAAACGGCGCCGGGAAGTAGCGAGACTCCGGGTAGCTAAACTCTCTCGTACAGCGCTTGGAGTAATAGCCGCAAACGAAGTCCAGCGGCCCCTGTGACGTGCCGGTCTTCTTCGACAGCACAAGGTCCGTGGGATCCTGAACCCAGGTGAGCACCGGCACGTCGCCCAACGAAAGCGCTCGCTCACTTCGGAAGTGATTGATCATGATCACCAAAGCGGGATCGGCATCATAGATGGCCCGACTCGTGGTCAGCGTCGTGTGCGTCCGATGATCAGCCGTCTCTATTATCAGATCGAACTCGTACCCGAGTTCCGCCAGGGCGTGACCAATGTCCCGCATCGAATACTGAAGCATTGTCGTGAATCGCGAGGTGAAGCCGAGGATGCGAGCGCCCGGCTCCAGACGCCGGGACCAATACGCGGCATCACGTTCACGCCCGCGTTGTTCATGGAGGTTTGCAAGCTCACGAAAGGCCTCGTTGCGACGGGTCGTCACCCGTTGTCCTATCTGTTGGACCTGTTCACCAAGCTGTGGGGCCCAGCTCGCGCACAAATGAACTTCCGGAACCGCGATATCTTCATTGTCTTGGAAAAAACGTTCGTAGGTTTCCAACGCATCAGGGCCCACGAAGAAGTACAAACGCTCGTCGCCCAGCACAGCGGTGCGATCGGCCACATGAAGCCATGCCGACAAACGCCCAACGTCAGGGTCAACAACAAACAGGGGCGCGCCTTCAGCCCCTTCGTCCGGCTGCGTCGCACCATAGGCCCGGTCGATAAGCTGGTTCAACGCGATGCCGACGACGACCGCCGCCGGCCCGCCCGCCGCCAACGGAAGCTCCAGCCCAGCCACCGCCGCGTGATCGAGCAAGCCGGGCAACCACGAACGGAGTCTCCCCGTTGCTCGGGTGGAAACGTGGTATTGACCATCGAGCGTCTGAAACAGATCGACCCGGCGTCTTGACTCGTGTAGCGCCGAGACACGCTCAGCCAATTCTGGATGATGCTCGGCCAGAGCCTTGCGGTTCGCCTCAAACTGCCCACGGAAGCGGTCCCAAGGCACACGACCGGTCGGAACCGAGGTCAGGCTCTTTCGCAAGCCGTCCACATCGACACCAAGCTCGATGTCCGTGCGCACTTGCAGCAGCTCCCGGGCGGGACCACCCAGGCCCAACTTCACCAGGGCCGAAAGCGTCAGAAGAACAACTTCCGGATCGGACTCGACACGCCCCAGATACGCAAAGGCTTGATCGAGGAACCGGTAGGGCTGATCACTGCGGCCCAGCGCGATCAGGAGATTCCTGTCGTCGCCGTCCGCACTGGTCGTCGGATCGCTACTGGAGGCAAGCTGTGGCACTGGTGTATTGGATCGTCACACATCGCACCACACACTGAAGAAATTCCGGTGGCCCCAGGCCCAGCCCGCCCAGAACATACGCATTCCCCCGCAGATCCCAATTTCGTAGCGGGCAGCAAACGATGACCAGCGTGCTTACCAGCCCGTAACGCCGACAAGACAATTCACATTTCGCCTCCCGGTGAACACACCGGGCCTGCTCCCCCAAGACGCAATCAACGCGTAGCGCACATTCACCCATGCAGAACCGCGTTGTTATATGGATCCCCTGTGATTCTCATGCGTTTATCGGGTGCCATGCTTCATTCCCGACGCATCGGGATGACGCATGCTCTGCCCTAAAAGGGTCAAAGCATGGCACCCGCCGACACGGATCAATTGCAATGCGCGTTCGTTGACTGATCTCCACCATGAATCACTATCGCATATGTGTATCGAAGGTCCAAGATTCACCCGGATGAGGTTTTCGCCACCGACAAGCCCGGCCGACGTGAGCAGTCTTGAGCATCGGCGACCGTCAGGAGCGTGTGCGCTCCTCTAGAGCCACAGCGCGATTCCAGTCCGCCTCGGAGAACGGGTGATCGGGGTAGCTGTCATTGACGTTCTCGAACGTGACGTTCTGCCGCGCGGCGAGCCAGATCGCGATTTGCACATGCGGGTGGAACCGGTCGAGCGACTCCGAAGCCAGGATGGCGGCCACGTGCGGGTCGATCTCTGTATCGCGAACGCTCAGCCCGGTGACCGTAACGAGCCGCGTTATGAAGCTGGAGCCATAGGTCGGACGGTAGGCCACCAGCTCGCAGTAAATCTGGCGCTCGCCGGGTCGGACATAGATCCGGTTGATCTCTCCGTCGGGATGGAGGGACGCCGGTCTCACCCGCTGGTCCCAGGTGACGCGGCGAAGAGAAGCGAGGATCAGCGACCTGGTGCGTCGCGACATCGGATCGAGGTAGCCGATGGACGTTCCCGGCTCCACGAGAAACAGAAGATTGAAGTACTTCAGCCGTTGGGCGCTCATGAAGACGAGCGGGGCATCGACGGTGAGGCCTTGTACCTCGAGTTCCCGCGGGGGGATGATCGAAAGCCCCAGGCCGTAGTTGTCCGCTGCGGCGATCGGCTTCTCAGCCACGGGTCGGTTCGACAGCCGCTCTTGCTGCGCAGCGGCTTCCTCGGGCGATTGCGTTGCTCGGACGTAATAGGTCACCTGCCCCCGGCGAAACAGGACCAGAAGATCGTCGTCCACCACGTACCCGTCGATCATCGACAGGATCGGTTTCTCCCGCACCTGTATCCTGAGCCGCCCATCCTCGAACGTGTAGAACCCGGTGACCGCCGAGGTCGCGTCCGGATCTAGGATGACCCTGGCCTCTTCGAGAAAACGGAGTGGCAGCCCATCTCGCCGGTCCGGCTTCCATGTGCCGAGGATCTTCTCCTGACTTTCAGTAAGCGGCTTCGCCCACCCCTTCGGGACCTCCGGAGCCTTTGAAGCCAGGGACAAATCGACCTCAGGCTCCTTGAGCGTCGGGTCCACCAGCGTTCCGTCAGTCTTCGTCCGCCCATAGGTGACCTGCCCCAGCCTCAGCGTCGTCTGGCGGATACTGTGACCGCGGTACAGCCTATTACCGATCCGGAACTCGAGCTGCGAGAGGTGGTCGACGGAGTATGTCCCCTCGACCATGTTTCCGTCCCCGTTCATGTCGGTCATCAGGACATTGTCTTGGCGGAACTCGATGATCGTCGGGTACTTCAGGCTGGATTGTTCGGGTGCCGACCTCAAGCGTTCCCATGACCCGAGCAGGCTGGCCTGGTACTTCGCCTTCGCCTTCTCCTCGATGCTCATCCTGAACCTCTCGCCCTGCGCCTGCCCAGCCTCACGGAACTTGAGATCGGTCTCCAGACGCGCCTGTCGCTGCTCCCGATCGGCGTCCAGATCGAAACCTGAAGACGGGGCATCATCGCCAAAGAAACCGAAGCCGGAGACGATGGCTATCGCTGCCGCGACGACCACCACGGCGGCGATGACGGAGAGGATGAGCGTTAATGGGCGGCGACGACGCAACGTCGTGTTCGGAGGCGGCGCGGCGGTAGTCTCCGCAAGAGGCTCGACGCGGAACCGCTGGCCACACTTCGGGCATTTCGCCATGCGGCCGAGCGCCTCGTCGGGCACCTTGAACCGCACGCCACAGTGTGTGCATTTCGTTCGGGTCATGGGATTCACCTCGAGGCGAACGACGCGGGATCGAACTCCGCGCCTGCGTCGAAGATCCTGACGCCGCTGCCGATACATAGAACACGTCGGCCCCCGTCGGGGCTGATCAGGAGGCGGTTGCCCCCGACATCGGGCAGGGTCATTAGTGACAGGGCGAGCCGGGTCTCCGGATCCCAGTCCCAGATCGTCAGATCGCCGCCCGACAGCGTGAAGATACGCCGGCCGTCGGCGCTGAAGGCCGCAGCTCCGGTGTAGGAGCCGACGCCAGCCGTTTCCAGCCGCGTGATCCACCGACCGGTCTTCACGTCGATGATCGCCCCGTTGGCACCCATGATCAGCCGTCCTTCCGGGCCGAAAGCCAGATCACCGTTCGTGCCGCTCAGGCGGCTGAACAGCTCGCCGGTGCGCACCTCCCAGATCGACGGCGCGCCGTCGACATCGTTGTTGGTGACCGCGATCAGGCGGCCGTCAGGCGAGAACCTGACCCCACCTTGTCCCGACAGGCCTCCGAAGAGCTCTGTGTCCGCCTTGAGCGCAATGGTGTGCAGCTTTTTGCCGGTGTTGGAGTCCCAGATCATAAGGGCATCGGACTGCCGGAAGGAGGCCACGCGTGAACCGTCGGGCGAGAAGGCGATCGACGCGGCCGAATAGAACCCGCGACCCTGCATGCGCGGGTTGCCGGACTGCACCGGCGCGGGCGGCGATGACCCCCCCGACACCTCGCTCCCCTCGAGCGTGCGCACTCGGTCACCCGTCGCCGCGTCCCACAGCGTGATGACGCTGTCCTGGCTGGCGATCGTGGCGACCAGGCCGCCATCCGGGCTGAAGTAGCCGAGCCAGGCATCTTCGCCGAGCGGGACCGGGTCGAGCGGCTCCCCCCTGTCAAGGTCCCATCGTTGGATCTGGTTTTCCGCGACCGCGTACAGCTCGCGACCGTCGGGGCTGAAGGCGACGGAGAGCTCGCCCGAGAATCCTCTGCCCAAGAACGAGTCCGGCAGAACCGTGTAGTCCTGGTCCCCGGAACCGAAGTTCCAGATGCTGCCCAGCGGGTCGTCGGGGCGCCTCCGCGAAAGGTTGATGATGACGATCTGGCGGCCGTCGGGGCTCGGGTAGACGCTGCCCGTGCCGACCCCTCGGAACGAGGAGATCTCGTTGCCGTCGGCGGCGCCCACGAGGTGGAGCAAGCGATCAGCCCGGTTCGCGCCGGGCGTCTCACGCTGGCTCGCACCGGGCATCGCGAAGAGCGATTGGCTGTCCGACGTGAACTGGGTGACATAGGAGAGGTCGGATCTGGTCCAAGCCTCAAAGCCGCTGTCGGTGTGCCAGGCGACGAGACCTGCTTGGGCGCGCCCCACGAGTATCCTCCCGTCGGGGCTGAAGACCGCCGTGGCGTCCGGACAGGGGATCACGACGGGTGTGCGGTCCCGCGCCACCAGGTTCCAAACCGCGATGGCCGTCGTCTTGGTGAGGCGGTCCTCGAAAGGCATGGCAAGCTGTCGGCCGTCGTCGCTGAAGAACAACTTGCCGCTTTGCTCGCCCTGGTAGGGTTTCAGCGTCGCGATCGGATCGCCCCTGCGGGTGTCCCACAGCCTGACGACCTGGTCCGTCCCAGCGATCGCCAACAAGCTCCCCGACGGGTTGAGCGCAAACGCGCCGGCCTCGCCGCGGAGCAGCAGCCCGCGAGGCGAGTCGGCGGCGCCCCCGCGCGTCAGGACGATACCGTCGTCTGTGCGGAGCGCCATCATTACGAACGCTGCATCCCAAGTCAGATCCCTGATGTCGTCCGCCGTGCGGACCATGCGGCCCGTCTCGATCTCCCAGACCTGCACTCGGCCGTCGATCGACACAGCCATGAAGCGCTTTACCTCGCGGCTGAAGGCATAAGGTCGGATGCCTTGCCGAACATTGCCGCGAGCGCGCTGCGGGTTGGGATCGTGGCCGGTCAGTGTCTGCAGCTTCCGGCCGGTGAGCAGATCCCAGACATGGAACAGGGCGCCGTCGGCCAGCGCGGCCAGGCACTGTGGCTGCCCCCGCTCTGTGCGGAACGCAACCGCCTGGACCTCTCCGCGGAGCCCGAGCTCGCGTCCGAACGAGCGCTGCGGCTGCATGCGTCGAAGCAGGAAGTACCACTCCCAGTTGCGGAGCTTGCTGAGGCTCTCGTCCTCTCGACACCGATCGAGCGCTTTGCGGGCCTCCTTCATGTCGTTGTTGGTGACCCACTCGTAGTTCGCTGCGATCAAGACACTCTGATATACCTCGCGGTCGGCTCGAAGCTCCTCGATGTCGGCGCGCTGGGACTCCTCACCGCGGAGCATGAACTGGCGAACAGCGATGGTGGTGAGGCCGCCCAGAACGATGACCAGCGAGGCCGCCAGCGCCCCCGAGATCCGGAGCCGGCGGGCGCGTCGCTCTTGCTCGCGCTGGCGCAGGTCGTCGAACCGGTAGCCCAGAACACACGCCACGAAGCGGAGCTTCGCCATGCGCCGCAGATGGCGCAGCGGCGCCGCCCGGCTGGCCCGTACGTCCGCCGCCAGCGGCTCGACCTCCTCGATGGTTTCGTGCTGCCGCCCACGCTGGTCGACGACCGTGTGCCGGATCTCGCGCAGGGCCCGGGGGAAGGCGTCGGCCGGCTCGCCCTCAATCAGAAGCGCGAGGATCCGACCGTCCCGTCCCATCGCTCGGAAACGGACGACCTCCTTGTTCACCCACTCCGACTCGGGCGTCCGCGGCGAGCAGATCACAATCAGAAACCGCGACTCCTGGAGTGCCGTCTCGATCTCCCGGCTGAGATCGGCCGAGGCCGGAAGTTCGTCCTCGTCGCGGAAGACGCGCTTGATCCGTCCCGGCAGCCCGCGCTCGCGCATCATCTTCTTGGGCACGCGGTAGGTCTCGAGCGCGGCGTGCAACCACTTCGCCCATCGGCGGTCCGGCTCAACGTGTCGATAGCTGATGAAGGCGTCGTAACGGAATCCGGCGGGTTCGCGAGCACCGCTCGGCTCGGTCGTGGCCCCTCCCGACGAGAAGCTGAGGCCGCGAACCTGCGACACCGGATACCACTTCTCCCCGTCCATGCTGACGGGATCGTCCGGCCGGACCTTGCCGGACGCGGCCATCTGCTTCAGGCTCTTCGAGTCGAGGGGCCCAACGAGCTTGCCTTGAACCCGGATGTACCAGCGCTGAGCCATGGTAGTCGTGGGGGCGGCTTTACCCGGGCCGCGTGTCGAAACGCGGTCCCAGTATAACGGCCGGGCTCAGATATCCAGCCCCCAAGACACCGCTGCCGCCGGAGATCAGGCTCTGCCGGGGCGCAATCTTGGCTTCGAGTTGAGCAGATCTGTCACATCGCGCCGGCGGGCCGGTTGCTTAGGTTGGTAACGGATCGAAGGAAAGAGGAACTCACGCCGGAGTGATCAGCCTAGGTAGGGGCGCGGCTGTGCCTGGCTCGCGCGAGCCCGGTTCCTTACCTCAGACAAAACGAGCCAGCGGATGGCGTCTACGTTCAGGTGACGAACACCTCATCGAAGCTCCGCAGAGCTAGCCAGTCGTCGTTCTCCAGGCACATTACGCGGGCATCCGCGTATGCTCCTGGGGTGATCGTCCTCTTCACCGGCGTCTCGGCGATCGTCCCCTCGATCCTCCTCCGTCTGGTTCTTCAAGTCCCGCGACATGCACCCCGAGCCGTCGGGGGTCCTGTGGGCCACCTTCTGGCTGGGCGTGCTGAGCACCCTCCCGACCCTGGTCGTGGCCGTCCCCGTGGGCCTGGTGCTGGGTGCCGTGTTCAAGGACGCGCCGCTCCTCCTCGGCTGCAGCGAAGCGTTCTTCACCGCCGCTTTGCCCGAGGAACTGTTCAAGCTCTCGGTTTTGTGGCTCTACATTCGCCAGCACAAGGCCTTCGACGAGCCTATGGACGGGATCGTCTACGGCGCGGTGGCGGCGCTGGGGTTCGCAACCTTCGAGAACCTGCTCTACGCCAGCGCCGGTCTCCACGTTGTGATCCTGCGGGCCTTCACCGCCATACCCCTGCACGCCTGCTGCGGGGCGATCATGGGCTACTACGTGGGGCGGGCCAAGTTCCCGGCCGAGTCTCACACCCCGTCGCGCCCCTGGCTCAAGGCCTACTTGCTCCCGGTCCTAATCCACGGAATCTACGACGCGCCGCTGTTATGGATGAACCGCCTGGCAGGGCCCGACGGCACGGGGCTCGAAACCGTCGGCGCCGGAACCGCTCTGGGGCTCGTGCTCGGGATCGCGGTAACCCTCCTGACCCTGGTCGTCGGCGGGATCGGGTCGCTGCTGCTCGTCGGCAAGCTGCGCGCGGAGCAGCGCAAGCTGGCGGCCGAAGGGAAGTACGAGCCCGTCGCCGTGACCGACGCCGTCGACGGCACGCCCGCCCCGGCTCCGCCGGCGCCACCCCACGGCAGCGCGGCGGTCGGCGGCTATCTGATCGCGCTCGGCTTCGTGCTCGCCGGGGTCGGCGGCCTATTCCTCCTGGGTGGCCTGCTGGCGCTGGTCACGGGCGAGGTCAGCTCCGAGGAGGTGGCGGGCTTCTTCGTCGGCTGGGCGATCCTCGCCGGCCCCCCCCTCGCCCTTGGGCTGGGGTTGTTCGTGCTCGGGCTGCGCAAGCTGCCCTCGCCCCGCCAGCGCCACAGCCCCTACCGACCCGGGGGGGTTCGAGGGGTTTGACAGGGCTGGCCGCCCCCCGTACACCGGAGCCTCCTCGGGGGAGGTGACGATGAAGATGCTCGCCCGGCGCGCGCTCGCCGTCGTGATGGCGTCGGTGCCGATGGCGGGTCTGTGCTCGGCCCAGATGCAAGAGGTGATTGTCGACTCGCTATTCTGGGCTGCTGATCAGCACGAGAGCCGCGACACTAACGTCAACGGACACTCATTCAACCAGCTATGGTGGACCAGAAGCAATCGTCAGCGAACGGCGTCGAGCCGGACGCACGGGTTACGGGGACCGGCGGCCGACGTCGGAACGAGATCTGGAAGGCCATTTCCGTCATCGCGATCACGACGATCGTCCTCGGCGTGATTGGTTTCTGGCGGGGTCTTAGCGGATCCGGCCGCATCGGCGATCCAGCCGGATTGTTGTTCTTGGAAGCGGTTTACCGAACGCTTCAGCTGTTCGTCCTCGATCTCGACCGTTCGGACATAACACGTCTGCCGCCCGAACTGCAGGTGGCGCGCATCCTTGCGCCGGCAGCGACCTCGCTCGTGGCGTTCAAGGTCTGGATCACCCTCGTCTGGGATCAACTCGGCCTCGTTCACGTCCGCCGAATGAGGAGCCATGCAATTATCTGCGGCCTCGGCGAGAAAGGGTTGCGCTTGGCGGAGGCCCTTCGGCGTGTCAATCACCGCGTTGTCGTCATCGAGCTCGATTCCAACAACCCGCTGTTGAGCACGTGCCGAGAGCGCAGAATCTCGGTGCTCATCGGCGACGCTCGGCAGCCTGACCTTCTGCAGAAGGCCGGTTTGTTCAGAGCCCGCTACGTGTTTGCAATGTTTGGCCGCGACGGTGAGAATGCAGCTATCGCGGCTCAGGTGAGCGAACTCACGCGTGGTCGAACATCGAGGCTGACATGCACGGTCCAGATCAACGATTTTGATCTGTGGAGAGCGCTGCGGGAAGAGGCGTTCCTGGCCAATCGGTCCGTGGGACCGCTGCGGCTGGAGTTCTTCAACATCTTTGACACGGCGGCGCGCGTGCTGCTCAACCGCTTTCCCCCTTTCTTGTTACAACCGACCCGGCGAGAGACACCGGCCCACGTGCTTATTGTCGGGCTCGGGAAGCTGGGTGAGAGCCTGTTGGTGCGGGCAGCTCGGGAGTGGCGGGTGCGATGTCCGGACCGCTCGACGAGACCGCTGATCACGGTCGTCGATCGGGAGGCTGAGTCGCGGATCGCGACGATCTGCGCGCGCCACCCGCCTCTGGCTGAGACGGTCGAGCTCATCGCCCGAACGGTGGATGTCGAAAGCTTGCCGTTCCAGGATTCAAGTATCTTTCGGGGCAAATCCGGGGACACCGCTCCCACGGTCGCGTTCGTGTGCTTTGCTCGTGATGAGCTGTCAATCATCTCGGCCCTCTCCATCCGCCGCTTCGCGCGACAGAATGGATTGCGTTTCCCGATCATCGCGCGAGTCCAGAAGGAACTCGGGCTATCGCGACTCGCTATCGGTAAAGGGGATACAACCGGACCGGAAATCTCACCCTTCGGCATGCTCGATGAGGCCTGCAGCCTGGAACTGCTCACCGGAGGAATAACCGAGACGATCGCCCGCGCCCTCCATGCGTCGTACGTTGCGACCGAAAGGGCCAACGGTATCGGTCCAGCTGAGAACCCTTCGGTCGTCGATTGGAACAGACTGCCCGAGACCCTGAAGGAGCAGAATCGACAGCATGCGGAGTTCATCACCGTGCAGGTGGAGAAGGCCGGCTACCTCATCTGTCCGCTCACCGACTGGGACGCTTGGTCGTTCAGCTTCCCGGGGCCTGTCGTGGAGCTCCTGGCCCGCGCGGAGCACGATCGTTGGGCCGCGCATATGCGCGGGGAAGGCTACCAGCTCGGGCCCGAGAAGAACCACGCCGACCGGACGCACCCGTGCCTTATCGACTGGGGGGATCTGCCAGAGGAAGAGCGGGACAAGGATCGTCACTTCGTCAGGGAATGGCCGAAGGTGCTATACCTTCTCGGTTTTGAGATCCAGGCCAATGCGGCTGCGGACGCGCCGTCCTGAAGCGCCGAAGAGGACGCGACACTGAGCGTGAGAGCAAGACATTCAATCGCTGCGTGGATTCGGGAGGCCTGTAGTGGTATTCTCAGGCCGCCCGAGTGGGCGTAGTCATGGCCTCCGAGGTCGCCGGGCCACGATCAAGTGCGAGGCGTGTCTTGGGTGGAGTCTGGCGAGCGGTGAGCGGCACGCACATCGAGTATCGCGAGATGGTCCGCGAGCGGCACAATGATCTCAGAGGCGAGCCGCCACGATGAGCACGAGGAAGAGCGCAAACCATGACGCGTCCGAGCGATCGTCGCCGAAGGCGCGGCTGGTGGTCCGAGTTGGTGTAACCGGTCATCGGTCTCTCGATGAGCAGTGCCTTCCTGCGATTCGAGATCATGTCCGGTCTGTGATGGAGCAAGTACGGGAGCTCGCGGACCGGACGATTAGCCTCTATGCGGATGCATTCACGAGCGGCCCACCCGTTCTGCGCGTGATCTCGTCGCTGGCCCAGGGGGTCGACCAGCTCGTGGCCGAAGAGGCGCTAAGGCTTGGCTTCGAACTCCAGTGTCCCTTGCCGTTTCTCCGCGACGAGTACCGGCGCGACTTCGAGGGATCGGACCGAACTCGATTCGATCGATTGCTGGAGCAGGCGACGGCGGTCCTGGAGCTTGACGGCAGTCGAGAGAACGCACCGGCGGCTTACGAGGCCTGCTCCCGTGTGATGCTCGACCAGTCAGACCTCATCATCGCGGTCTGGGACGGCAAGGCGGAGCGCGGGCAGGGCGGCACCGGCAAGGTTGTCGCCGAAGCGGATGAATTGGAGATCCCCGTCGTGTGGGTGAACGCCACTGGGTCCGATCCCATCCAGATGAACCTCTGCGAGGCGAATGCGACGTTCTGCCCACTCCAGAGGGAACAGTTCCAAGAATGCTTGATTAAGCTTCTTCTACCTCCGAGCGAGGGGCGATCGGCCGCGCATGAGTATTTCTCCAAGTTGCGGTCCGGAGGTCGATCGACTGAATCGACAAAAAGCCCTGCCCGCGAGCACGAGAATTCGCTTGCGTCGGTGATAGCGCCCTACCAGCACCACTTCCAGCGGACCGACCAGTTGGCGATCCGATACACCCGTCGCTATCGCGTATCCTACCTCTGCAACTACCTCCTCGCAGCTTTGGCCGCGAGTCTGGCAATCTTCCTGCTCTACTACGAGGGACACACGAAACCGGGCGCCTCGGACGGTGATGACACGACTTACTTCCTGCTTCTCGGCCTCGAGGGCGCTCTTCTTCTCACCATCGTGGCTCTCACCGTCTGGGCCATCCGCCAACGATGGCACGGCCGAGCCATCAATTACCGGTTTCTCGCCGAACAGTTTCGGCTGATGTTCTTCCTGAATCCGCTCGGTCTGGTGACCCCGGAATCGCGACCACCGTTCCAATACTCGGATGGCGATCCCCGTAGCACGTGGATGAACTGGCTCTTCCGATCGGTGGTGCGGCAGATCGGCCTGCCCCACGTAGCCATCACCCCTGAGTACATCGCCGCGTATCGCCAATACCTTCTCGATGAAGCGATTGGCTCGCAGGTTCTCTACCACGAACGACTCGCGAAGGAGAAGGGCAGGAGGCACTCGATACTCCATGGTTTTGCCATTGTTCTCTTCCTGACGGCCGCCATCGTGATCATTCTGCACATCGCACTTCTCGCGTTCCAAATGGCCGAGCATGGCAGCGTCTTGACGGTGATCACCGCGCTGTGCCCGGCGTGGGGAGGCGCTCTCCTCGCTATCGACTACCAGGGAGAGTATGGCCGTGTGGCTCGGCGCTCAAAGGCGATGGTCTCGCACCTTTCCAGAATCATCGAAGTCATCGAGAATCACGCACCGCAGGATCCGTCGAGTCGGCTCGTCCCGCTCGTCCGATCTGCCGCCCGCTCGATGATCGATGAAGTCATGGACTGGCGAATCGTGTTTCAGGCGCGGCCTACCTCGCTTCCCGCATGACAAAGGGCTCGATGGACGCGTCTTGCCCTTGCGCACGTTCATGAATCCGGAATCCTGACGCCGTCAGCGCCATACCAGACGTCGGTTTGCGCACCCATCTCGTCGTACGAGTGCACGACACGCCAAAGCAGTTCCCCGTCGACGCCGAAGTGAATCATGTCAATGAAGTAGCTGCGCTTGTTGGACGCGCGCATGTCTTTGTGGTGGTCGTCATCATTGAGGACAGCGTATGGTGCAAGAACTCGGCCGAGCCGCAAGTCGTGTGTCTCTCAGGGTGAACGATGTATGGTTTGGTTGGCAGTCCGGCCGGCCAAAGAACGTGTCGGTATTCGCCAGGGACAGCCGCACTACTCGACGCTGTGTTCTGCCGAGGCACGGCTTCTGAAGAAAAGAACCGTGAAGAACTGTTTACGGCAAGTGTTGTCATCGTACAGACGCTCGGCGTGATCGGCCCCGCCAACACGCTGCCCGCAATCGACTTCGCAGGCCTGGAATCGCCGTATGTCTGGACACGGTCATGAAGCAGCTCACCGGCAACACGAACACTAACGCTCGCTGATCTTCAACCGGATGACTTCACTCTGTTCCCCATCGAGAAACTTGTATTGCACATAGACTGCGTTGGCGTCAACGGGAAGGACTTCGATCCAGTCGGTCAAGCCGAGATCGTCGAACGTCATAGGCGGCACCGGGTCAACAGCGTCAAGCACGTCGGCCTTGAGTCGACGAACGATGTCGAGCTGGTCGGGAGAAGTCCCGATGCGAACCTCGGTAACGGAAGCCCAAGGCCCGTCCATTTCGCCCATCCTACGACTGCTCGTTGGGAAGCAGATCGTGGACGGCGCAGTGAAGTCGGCGTTTGGAACACCTTCAATCCGAAGCATCAACGTAAACTTATTATGCGAAGCTAGCTCTCCAAACGTCCTTTCCGAGGACTTGTTCGGGGGCCAAGTGCGTTGAATACGGCAACAAGTGATCGCGTCTCGCATAAACGTGCGGAACTGCCCCTGAAGCGCTTCGGCGATGATGGGTCTCGGGTCAAAGCGGTAGCGGAACGGACCGACCGTCATGCCATCAGCCTGGGTGTAGCTGACGCGGACCAGACCGGATCTGAGGGGGCCGTTGAAACCGAATCGGCGCAGGGGCGTGTGTTCGGATGACGACTCAGCGGGGAAAAGGCCCTCCTCATCAAACGAGAAGCGCACCTCAGTGGCGCCAATCGGCACGGCCGGGGCGTAAGTGAAGTTGTTGTTACCCGCCTCGTAGCCAAGGAACAACAGCAACGGTTCGGCATCTTCGGGCATGTCAACCGGGTCGAGTTGTCGCCCGACGACAAAATACATATCGTCATGTTCAAGGCCAAAGTGTCGGGTGTCACTGCGGGTGCCGTCGAAAAACTCAAGTTGGACGTAGATCGCTTCGCTGCCAGGACGGAGCGGGATATTTTCGAGCGCATGGGCCTCTTGCCCATCACGGAACTGCTGCTCGCTGATGAAGCCTCGAGGCAGATCGAAGGTTAACGAACGGTCGAGCCGGTCAGGGTGTTCGCCAAAGTGGATTGCCTTCACGGCTGGCCAGAACTCTTGAATCCCGAAAAGACTCAGTCTCGATCTGAAGACCGAGGAATTTGTGTCCCAATCGCGGCTGTCGAGGGCCCTCTGCTTATAGCTGAGCCGAAGCGAGTTGCCCAAGGACACCTCGTATGTGAACGGCCCGATTGTTTGGCCATCCTGTAGGTCATACCGCAGGCGGATCGATTTCGCCTGCGCCAGCGCGGCCTGGTCGATGTTGAATGAGTCGATGCGATCGGTGCCGCCGTAGTCGTGTTGTTGGAACTCGCCCTCCCCGATTGCCAGATAAAGGGTGGCATAATCCGCCAGTTTCTTCATGTCGGCCGAGCGTTGGATGTGTACCTCGGCGCCGTCGCTTCCTTCATCGATATCGAGCGTGACGATGATGTCCTTTGCGGTGATCGACGCCGGATCGACACCCGTGGCTTCGATCATCTGCCGATCGGTACCAGCCATGTCCCATTCGAATGGATCATGGTCGCTCTCGCCGGAGGGGTTGCTTCGCGTCATGACATTGACAAGGGCCACCACTGCAGCGATCAAGAGAATTGCTGCCGCAGAAGCGATCCACCGGGGTAGCTGCCGCCGGCGCACGACGCGAGCCGAGTTCTGCCTGGCTTGGGCGACGACCGACTCGTCATTCATATCCCGCGCGAGGCGTTCGACATGCCCCGACAGCGGACCGGACCATGCGTCGATCCAGTGCGTCGTCGACACGAATAGCTCCAGGCCGGGCGAGGGCATCACCTCTTCGATCCGCACGGGAAACACCGGCTTGCGTTTACTGACCGCCCGCTCAACCTCCCTGCGAACGAACGTCGACTCGTTCGCGGACTCAGATAAGACGAGCACCAGGCAACGTGAGGATCCGATGCCGTAGATGATCTCTTCCCCATATTCCCGGCCGGCTCTCAGGTCCCGTGGCGCAATCCAGCAGCGGAATCCGCGGGACTCCAAGCTCTGACATATCGCCTCCGCCTTGTCCCGGTCTGCCGAGGCGTAGCTGATGAAGGCCGAGTAGGTCAGGTCATTGCCGTCGGTCATGGTCATTATCTCCACATGGATCTAACGATTCTCCAATAATACGCTACCGCAGGCCTGTTGAACAACCCCACGGTGACGCGGCAAGTGGACAACAGCGAAAGCGATGGATCAAGGGGTGAAGGATAAGTCGTTCGAATCGATCGTGCGGCGCGCACGGCTCGGCCAGCCGATCTGCGAGGCGCTCGATCCGCGCGCGCAGATAACCCAACGCCTTCGCCAATCGTTTGAGGTTGATCATCGCCGCCGTCAGATACGACTGGATCGTCACGTTCCAGCGGCCGCGCCTCCCCGCGCGGTGCAATCCGTGCTGCGCCCTGGACTCACCGTGCACGCCTTCCACCATGGAGAGATGACGCCGGTACAGCGTCTTGTTCGCTCATCCTTCTTGACCTGCCGTCGTCGCGCCCGCAGCAGTGACGGGTACCGGCACACCACAAGACCGGGAACACGCCGGAGTCGCCGGGGAATCGAACGCGGTGGCGGCGGCAACAGACGTTCTAGCGTTGGAATCGAGAGGAATATGTTCTTTGCTGTCCTCGATTCCGCAGCGCCTTCCCCCACGATCGATTACAGATCGGTTGAGTCTTAGACCACATCGAGCGCGTAGCAAACGATACATACAGCGGCCGAGCCTGCTCGTTTATAGCAGTTTCCGTCTCTCACCGTATCGCGCGCATGACTCGATTATGTCACAGGTTCCAGGCGTGGGTCGAAGCACTCGAGGTAGCGCACCTCTCCGGCGGGAGGTCGCTCCGCCAAGCGCCTTACAAGGTCCGCCGCCACTCGCTCCGGCGCAATGGCATTGGCATGCCCCATCGGAACGTTCGTGAACTCGGTCCGCAGTCGAGGGGGTCGGACGATCAGTACGCCAAGGTTGTCGTGTGCCGCCGCGGTCGCTCTCGCTAAACCTTCCACAGCGCACTTCGCGCCAACGTAGTGCGGCCACTCGGGCGGGGGATCATCAACCGCTGTCGACGAAATCACCGCGAGCCAACCGCGGCGCTTTGCCAGCAAGTCAGCGCAGGTCCCCAGCGGCGCACTCACGAGCGATACACTCTGATTGATATAGGTGTTGATCCGCTCGATCGATGCTGCATGGATCGACATGGGAACCAACGGCGGTGAAGCATTGCAGACGAGGATATCAAGGCCGCCATACGTCTCTAGGAGTTTTGTCGCCCTGCCTGCCCACCACGCGGGATCGCCTGCGTCACCCTGCGCCGGCACGATTTCTCCCGGAGCATGTTCCACCTTTTCAACGAGTTGTTCAACGTCGCGTCGACTTCTGCGGTAGTTGGCGATGACCGTACATCCTTCTAACGCCATGGCCGCGGCGATGGCGGCCCCGAGCCCACGACTCGCGCCCGTCACCAAGGCAATCTTGCCCTTGAGCGATTCTGATTGCGGCAGAAGTTCTTGCAGCATCGCGATATCGATGGCCGGAACATCACGGCGAACGAATGATCGCAGCTTGGCAGTAGCGATCGGTCTTCCTTTCATCGAGAGCGTCGCCTCACATCGTAGGAGATCGAATCGCGGATCAAACGGCAACGTCCGCGCTGTGTAGGTAAGAGGCCAGGCCGCATTTGCTTCAACTGAATCGAAATCGATCGCGAGTCGGCCGAACAGCGCACGCTTTCCCGGCATCTCCATTCCCACGAAATAGCTGGCCCACAATAAGACGCCTAGTTCAAGCGCTCCAATACCTCGGCTCGGAAGATGAAAGTGATCCAGCAAGGCGCGCGCCCGATCGTGATCCGGACAATAGAGGTTCTCATTGCAAACGCCGAGATCAAGATCATCGGGTTGTCGATCCGCCGGCTCCGTGTAGGGGAAGTGCGCCGGTGCATCCGCCGCGAGAGCCGCGCTGCGTCCAGGCTCGAAGTGCATTTCTGCCACGAGCATCACTCGGCTGCCATCGAGGATGTCTGCGGTGACTCGCCGGTCATTGTGAGCGGCCACCCGTACGGTGTAGTCCACATCAATGAACAATGCGCCGGGAAACCCCAGTGTGATCTTGACCAGCCTGCGTTTCGGGTGAGGCGGAATCCGACCCAGCGCCGCGATCGCGCCGAGTACGCCGAACACGACGAGTCGGCCGAGCGCCGTCTTGTGCGCATATTCGTCGGACACGTGCAGTGGATTGCGATCGCCGCTGGCAGCGCTAAACAGCTCTAGCTCGTCGTGGGAAAACCGAATGACACTTGTTGAGTGCTCGTTGTTCATTGCGGCTGGGGGCGGCACACGAGCGCCACTTCAAACGAGTCCGCGGGAGCGTCTGCAAACTCCAACGGCAAATCCAGTTCGTCTACGATCGCCAGCCCGCATTCGTCGACCATCTCCCGAACCTCGTCCAGCGAACGGTAGAGATACAAATGATCGATCGCTTCGATATTAACGACGGTCGAAAGAAACAGCAGTGTCTCGGGATGTGAGTGTTTCACGGCCGATCGAAGCAGCGTCTGTGGCTGCTCGACATGCTCGATCACCTCAGCCATCACGATGCGGTCGAAGCGCCCAGTAACCCCCGCGAAATCGTTCGTGGCGTCTCCTTCGCAGATCTCGAACCGCGCACGATCAATGCCCGCGACAGTCAATAATTCGTCAGTGAATGCAACTGAGTGCGGGCTGATGTCAACGCCAAGCAGTGTGTTACCGCTATCAGCTTGTAACTGGAGTAGTGCGAGAAAGCCGTGACCCGGGCCGATTTCCAGACATCGTCCGCGCGGTTCCTTCGAGAGGTACCGGTTCCGGTAGAACTGCAGCAAGCGATAATGGTTAGGCCAGGCAATATACGTCAGCAGTAGCCCGTCGAGGTATTCTCTCATCACGCTCTCGGAGCAGTAGACCTCTTCGTAGACAGCCTGGGCGTCTTCGGCCTGATAGTCGCCGGTCCGGACGAATGTCGCCTGACGGCGCAAGAAGTCAATACTGTGAAACTGAAGCCCGGCGACCGCTTCTTTAAGTCGCGCCGTTTGGCTGTCTCGACCCATCGCCGAAAGAACGCGCCAAATAGCACGAACCGTATCCAAATATTCCACGATCTGATCGGCTCGGAGCATCCCCAGCATCGACGTTAGCAACCGCTGATTGCCGATATACAGCGCTTCAAGCAGCCCCACGATGGCCTCGTCGGCTGCGGCGTGCTCCAGCAGTTCTTCGGCCGTGATCATGGCATTGGGCGAAGGTTCATTCAGTGTAGGAAGCTGTCCGTTCATGCCATGCTCCTTCGTTTCCATTGATGCAGTCTGTTACAAATCGGGCTACCGCTCGCGAGAAATCCGGGCGCGCCGAGGCCAGGATGTGGCCAACATCCCGCATCGCTGAGTCGGGTAGCGCACTGGACAAGTCTAAGATGTGGACACCGCGTTTCTGATAGTTCGCCAGCAAAGTCGCCATGGCATCCGAAGCCAGCGGCGCAAGCTGGTCGCGCCCGAACGAATTTTCAGGCATCTGAATCACAATCAAATGCGGTGTGATCTTCATCAACTGATCAAGCACCATTCTCAATGAATCGAGGTGCTCTGGGTGCGCGTAGCGCTTCGGATCAAACAATCCCTCTTCTTCGTAGATTCGCACGAACCGCTCCCACTGCTTGCCACTGATCGGCTCGGTGTCGTCGTAGCGGTACATGTTCGACCGGCCAAGTTCGCGGGGGCCGTAACAAAATGCACTCACCGGCAGCGGCCCATGCCAGGACAGTTTGTCTTGAGCAACGAACAGCGCGGTTCGGGCGAGCTTCCCAAGCTGTCGCGAGAGGCGGTGATACGGCCACAGGGTGTTTGCTACGATCTGTTCGTGCGCTTCCGATCGGAGGGCGGGTTGCTCTTTAGCAACAAGTGCACGCCCGTTTGTGAGGTCAAGAAAATCCGTATAGCCCGCGGCGTTGAGCCGGATGTCGCGGGCAATGAGCATCCGGGCATTCAAGCCTACGACGATACACTTCGGGCGAATACTCGCTTGCTGGATCAAGTGGTTCATCGCTTCAAAGACATAAATGCCGCCGCCGGTTGTCCCGCCGTTGAGAAATCGAAGATCAGGAACGACTTCGTGCATCACGTCTTCGTCGAAGGCTTCGCGAACGGTCGACGGTCCGACCAACAAGCACACATCCTCAATGGCGAGCTGAGCTTGCCCGAGCTTGGCTGCTAAATGATGCGCTTCGGTCGTTGGGAATCGCCATACGCGATAAAGCTGAGCACTCCAACGCGAAGCGGAGATGCCATATCCGATACCCCAAATCATCGCGAATAGGGCCACCAGATGCGCTAGTGCTTTGATTGGCGATTGGTACGACCCGAGCATCTCAGAACCCCTGGTATATGAACGCTGAGATATTGTGATTCTGCATGGCCGTGATCAACATCAGCTTCACGACTAACACGACGATCAACCATGCCCATCGCAGCGCACCGAGCGATGAAGACGGCTGCGCGTGATTTGGCGTGCCGCTGTTCATCCCACAAATATCTCGTTCGCTACATAGTGAACACTTGTAATGATCACGCTCAGCGTATAGACCGGCCCGATCACTCGCAGAGCGATCTTGACTCGCGGACGCTGCAACCAATCTCGAACCGCCGCGCGATCACGAATGAGCTTCTCGATCGTCATCACGGCGGCCATAGCGACCCCCCAGATAAAGAACGACACGGTGACCCGGTGCCACATCGCGACAAAGACGAACGCGATTGCCAGGGGAAGCACTCCAACGAGCGTAACCCAGCTACGCCGCTTCACACGTCGTGCCAGAAACAACTGCAAGGGGAGAAACAAGTTGTTTCGTACAAACACACCCAACGACATGTGCCAGCGCTGCCAGAAATCAGTCACACTGGTAGCGAGGTAAGGCCGATCGAAGTTGATCGGCGTTGGAATGTGCAGAAGCCGACCAATACCAAGCGCTATAAGCGAATAGCCCGCAAAGTCACAAAACAAGAACGCTAATAGGTACGCTGAATCAACCCAGGAAGTAGAAACGATTGAGCCTTCCACGCCGAATAGGAACAACTTCATCGCTTGTGCAACGACAATCTTGAGGAACAGGCCGGTGGCGATTGTGTTGGTGCATGTGAGTAGGTGTGCAAACGTCGGTTTGGGCCGCTGCACGTCATCCGCCTTGACATGCTCGGCATATGGACTGATCGGCCCGGCGATAAGCATGTGGAACGGGCCGAGATAACCAGTCAGGGAAAGTGGATTGAGCAAACGATGTGATGACCAAACAACGCTGCGAATCAGGTCAATACCGCGAACGAAGACATACGAGAACGACACTGCTCGCAACAGGCGGTACAGCGCTTCGATCTTCGCCGGATGTTCGACGGAACGCCCGACTGTCAAAGCGGTGTCAAAGTATAATTTGTATGCGATAAAGAGCGCTGCGAGCAGTGCGATACTGAGGCACCCCATCCAAGGCACGAACCGCGTGTGGCCGCGTCGCTTGAGGATCGTGATCGGCCAAAGGATCAACCATAGAACAAGCGCCAATCCAAGAAGAAGTCCGGCCGCTTGTGCGCCAAAGAGCAGCCCTACGCCGAACACATTTATGATCGAGAAGCGCAGCGTCATCGGCGCCGGCAACTTGACGTAAAGCAACACATGTGCTCCAGCGACGAACATCCACAGCCAGGTTGTCAGAAAGATCTCGATCAGTTCGCTCCTGAACGAAGGCAGCGGCTCACGATCAAGTCGTCGCTGCTTCGGCAGTTGATTCGTCAGCGGTGATTCCCACCTTCTGGCGAATGAGACGTTTGAGTTCGCCTACATTGACAAAGTTCGCAACTTCGTCGTTGCTGAATCGAATGCCGAATTCTTCCTCAACCTGGATGATCAGGTTCACATGATTCAGCGAATCCCAGCCGGTCACGTCGCGGGCGGTGAGATCATCACGCGCCTCAAGCGTCGGCTGCCGAAAGAGCGTGCGCAGTATGTCGGTCACTGTTGTTTCTACCTCATGAGTGTTCATTGCGATTACCTCCATCGATTGGAATCAGTTCGGCGTATGTTTGTGGAGATTCGTCACCGGCCGCCTGATCGAATACCCACCATTCGTGATCAGCGTCGTCATCGCGCGATTGCAAACGGAATCCCAGCCGGTGATAGAGCTCGCGCACGAGATTGTTCTTTTCTGTGCCGATGAACTCACCGGCGATCGAGCGATCGCCCGCCTGATCGATGATCCATCGACAGACCGCCTGCTCGACTGTGCGATTCAAGACTCGACAGCTCATGACCCAGCTATCGATGCGCAGCTGATCACCGTCGGGAACAAGAATCAGCGCTGCGACAATACCTTGTGGGCCGAAATCATCTTCATAGGAAAACACGCCGATCGTCGCGCCGTCAGCGATGAACGCTTCGAGATCCGCATCCGCATGGCGCCGTGTCGTCACGTTGAACTGATTGGTTTTCTGCAGCATCTGCACGACCCGCCGCCGATTGTCTGGACCGAACGCCAAGGCCTTCACCTTGATGTGAATGGCTTTGAGATACTCGTCGTAGTCATCAAATTCTGTCTGGAGCTGCGCGCTGGCCCGTTTGGAAACGATTTGGCCGTGCCGTTGTAGATCAGTGCTGGTAACTTGCAGCGTGTGAAAGAAGCGACTCTCAACGAGATGCGCCAGCGTCGCCATCGGATCGCTCTGGGCTAACACGACGTCCAAGTGCGGGTGCTGGGATAATGCTTCAGCAAGCTCGAACGGATTATCGTCGACGAAAACGAAATACTCAGCTCCGAACCCCAACTCCGCACTTATGCGGCCTATGGATCGACTCTTGGGATCCCAGTGTATCTGGGTGGACGAGAAATCCTCGATGGTCAGCGCGATATCATCGTTGTCCCGAAAGACTTCAACCATCTCCGGCGCGTTCTTGCTCGCCACAGCAAGCAGCACACCCAACGATTTCAGGCTCTTGTAATAGGCCTGGAGTTGGTAATACGCCAAGCCGTCCGGACTATCCTGACCTGAGATGATACCGTTTCGGCCGTCGTCGCCGATGACACCGCCCCAGATCGTATTGTCAAGATCAGTGACCAAGGCGCGGTGGCTCTTGCCGCAAAGCGAGGCAATACCGAACGCGATTTCCCGCGCAAGCGCGATCAGCATCTGCTGTTCATATGGCATCTTCGCACGAAGGTAATTCGGGACGCTATACGCATTACAACCGCCGGCCAAGTGGACCGCCTGCGGACAGTCAAGGACCGACAACCGATCGGATTGGAGTGACAGAAGCTCACTATTGAGCAACGACATGAGTGCCGAGCGCCCGATCATTCCCTCGCTAGCAACATAGCCGCCAGGTTTAGGGATCGAGTGTGGAGCGAATGCAGTCACCAACACGTGAGCGCGGCTCTGCTGAAGAATCGCCGACGTGATCCGCTTGAGCATCCCGATCGCACGATCAATATCGTCTTGCGCAACCAGAGCCTGAGTCCCTAGATACCGATCAAGCCAGTGCTCCGAGAGTCCGAGCACGACAAAGTCAGCGGGCTCTTGATACAACTGCGATTGTGGGTTCAGTGCCTCAGACTCAACCGCGTCATACTCCGCCAACCTGGTTTCCATATGCACACCGAGCGCAGCGCCAAAGGCCGTCACAAGCGGCGCAATGTTGTCGATTGTGTAGTTCGAGAGGAAGGCAACGCGCTTGGATGTTGCATTGGGCTTTAGCGCAGGTTGCCCCAGATCCTCCCATCGATGCAGCAATCGTTGGTACCAGATAGTCGTACGGCCCGGCTGGAGCAATCCCAAGCGCATAAGCGTCTGTTCAGCGTCGGCTGCACCCATCTGGGCAAGGCTGTCAAGAGCCGTTGATAGCGCCGTCGCGTTCGTGTCGAAGACCAGCGGAAGCGCCGCCGCCAGAGTCATCGGCGCGTGCGTCTGGCCCGCCTGCTCTACCTGATCGCCAGGCGTCGGCATGGAAGCTGTGAGCGTGTTCCCGGACGCGGTCATATTGATGCACGTGCCAATGACAAATTGCGACGAGTTCGTTCGGGATGCAGAGAATTATCGGGCGAATAAGGATGCCTCTTGACGTCGTTCGGCTTTGATCGGCGCTGCGCGAGGTCAGCGCTCAGCGAGGACAGCGCTCAGCGAGGACAGCGCGCTGTCGGTCCAAGACGACGCAAGAGCCATCGGCGCCCGCAATTCCTGCGCGTCATCTGACGTCAGACGAGGGAACGGCCACCTCAGATGCGTAAAGCTGCATCATCGCATGGGCATATCGACGCCCCAGTTCGTTCAGCGATCGCCGGTCAAAGTGTACTTGATCGCCAACATGATCTAATCCATGGGCATCGATCCAGCCGGTGTTGGGAACGACAGCCGCGACGTTGAACAGCGCCCTATTGATCTGAAAAGCGTAGGGGCGGTTGGGATCGCGAACGAGGAACTCGCCGAGCTCGCCGATCAGGAACGGGATGGCCGGGGCCCCCAGGTCGGTACGCATGTCGTGGATCATTTCGATGAGGCGCTGTTCGTAGGTCTGCGCGCTAGCGAGCGTCAACGTGTCGCTCTCACCCTGGTGCCAGAGGATGCCGCGCAACGTTCCATTCGCCATCGCTAACTGGGTCCGTGAGACGGCGGACTCGTAATGTGCTTCGCCTTGTTCCCATTGTCGCAACGCGGATCCACCGACGGAACACGGGATCAGTCCGATCGTGATCGACTGATCCTCGTCCGTCAGCACCCGAGCGAAACTACGGCAAAGTCCAACGCCCGCGATCGACTTATCAGTGTGAACCGGATCGAGCGCAAGCACCCAGCGATCTTGGTCGTCCAGCATGAGCACTCGCGGATCCGGAACACGATCCCGGCGTTGAACCGGGACACGTCCCGCCATGTTCGACTGTCCGATGAGCAGGTATAGATGGAACGCCTCTTTCGGCGGTAACTGTTCCACTTCGTTCGCGAGGTTCCCCGAAAAGCCCGCGATCAGTGCGGCGCCGAATCCGCAGGCCAGGAGAATCAAGACCGTGGCGAAGCGAGTTTTTGACATCCGGTCTTCTCCGCTTGATAGCAAAGTCGCGCTGCGGTACGAGCCAACCTATCGTCAATCGGCGCAGTGAACTCGAGCAGTTCCGACAGAGCATCGAGTCGTGGGAGAGAAAAGGACAGGGGGCGGGCCGAGATGGCGAGGCTGAACTGGCCGCAGCGGTACGAAGAACCAAACCATTGTTGATGACTCGATAGCGATCGCCGTTTGCGTGACGGAGCCGCCATCACGGTTGGCAGCGTCATCTGCGTCACGGCTCTGCGCTCACCAAGGTGCTTGCGAGAACGAAACTGACAACCACTCGCAGCTCTTTCTCGCGGATGAAGACATACCGACCCCTGACTCCCGTCAGAATCGGGAGAAAGAGGCATAACAAATGGCCCTATCCCCTGGCAAGGGCCGGCGAGGAAGGTGGCGCCTCCCTATCCCTCAACGCAAAGCGTGCCAACAGCGGGTAGGGAAACTCAAGGAATGCCCACATTTTTTGGGATATCCTTAGTGCAACGATCAGGGGCAAGCAGCCCGAATGCCTGGCATTAGTTGTCGGTGCATGTAATCGCCGAGAAATACCGACATTGCAGCATGACTCTGCAGTGCAGTGACGGCGCCGGCCAGAGTGCGGAGATAAGCATGTCGCGCGATTTGAATCAGCAGGAGCCCGTGCATGAGAAGGGGCCTGCCGCTCACCCAAATTCCGATTCCGATGATCTCGTAACCATCGCCTACGACGAGCTGCGGTCAATCGCGGCTGGCGTTCTCGGCTGCAAGAACGCTGGTGATACGCTACAGCCTACAGCCTTAGTGCATGAGCTATATTTGCGGCTGGCAAAGCGAAACGACTGTCAGTGGCAAGACCGCGCGCACTTCCTCGCGATCGCAGCCAAAGCGATGCGACAGATTCTCATTGATCATGCTCGACGCAAAGGTGCCGACAAGCGAGGAGGAGGCTGGCGAAGAGTCACGCTCAGCAAGACGCTCGATCTGGCGCCGGTCATTGATATGGATCTCGTCACCCTCAATGACGCCTTGGAATCACTTGCCCAACTCCACGAACGCCAAGCGCGGATCGTCGAATTGCGTTTCCTTGCCGGCATGACCATCCCAGAAGTGGCTCACGTCCTGGAGGTCTCGGAGAAAACGGTCAAGGACGATTGGCGCATGGCACGAGCCTGGCTTATGCAGAAACTCTCGGATGGAGATTGACGATGACGCCCCAGCGATACGAACGCCTTCGCGAACTCTTCCTTTCGGTCTGTGATCTTCCAGCCCAACAGCAAGCCGCCGCGCTGGATGAACACTGCGCTGATGATCCTTCCATGAAAACTGACATCCTGGCGCTGTTGGCGATGGACGCCAAGGAGAAGGGGCTGCTTGAGAGCCCCACCCTCACGGAAAATATCCAGCGGCAACTCACTGAGGCGCTTGCCACACAAACCGAAACGCCGACGCCCAAAACGATCGGCGACTACCGTATCGTACGCAAGCTCGGAGACGGCGGCATGGGAACGGTATTCGAAGCACAGCAAGACCATCCGCGTCGAACCGTCGCGTTGAAAATCATCCGATTTGGACTTGCTTCAGAGAAAATGTTGAAGCGATTTGAACACGAAGCGCACGTCTTGGGACTCCTTCAGCATCCAGGCATTGCCCAGATATATGAAGCGGGAACCGCCGACACCGGTTCCGGGCCGCAACCATACTTCGCGATGGAACTCGTCCCGGGCGAGCCGCTGTCGAGCTACGCCAAACAGCGCGCCCTTGGTACCCGTCAATGTCTGGAGCTCGTCTCGAAACTCTGTGATGCGATCCAACACGCGCACACCAAGGGCGTGGTTCATCGCGACCTCAAGCCTGGCAATATACTGGTCACCGAAGATGGTCAGCCGAAGATTCTCGACTTCGGCGTAGCGCGCGCAACAGACTCGGATATCCAAACGACGACGCTGCAAACGGATATCGGCCAGCTCATCGGCACGATCCCCTATATGAGCCCGGAGCAGGCTGGGGGAAACCCAGACGAGATCGACACGCGCAGCGACGTCTACTCGTTAGGTGTGCTGCTGTATGAACTGCTGACCAACAGACTTCCGCATGAGTTGAAGGAGAAGATGATTCACGAGGCGGTGCGGGTGATTCGCGAGGAAGAGCCGACGCGCCTCAGCTCAATCAATCCACAACTGCGTGGCGATATCGAAACGATCGTCGCCAAGGCACTGGAGAAGGACAAGGATCGTCGCTACCAAACGGCCGGCGAGTTAGCTGCCGATATCAGACGGTATCTGGATGATGAACCGATCGAAGCGCGCCCAGCGAGCGCGATATATCAGTTCCGCAAATTCACCAAGCGCAACAAGGCACTGGTGGGCGGTGTGGTAGCAGCGTTTGTGATGCTCGCGCTTGGGGTATCGGGTACGAGTTTCGGATTGATGCAGGCTCTTCAACAGAAGACTCTGGCTCAAGAGCTTCTATTTGAAGCTGATAAAGCAAGAACGATAGCGCACAGCGAAGCAAATAAGTCGAGTGCTATTATCGAACTGCTTCGGGAAGTCATAATCGCTGCAAGTCCGGGGGAATTGCGAGGGAAGGATATTACGGTTCGAGAGCTGCTCGACACGATGTCGGCCAGTCTCGGCGAGCGCTACAAGGACTCTCCAGAGGTGAAGATTGCTGTGCACGGCACAATCGCTCGCACGTATCTTGATTTGGGCGAATTCGACGCGGCTGAGCGCAACGCGAAGTCCCACTTGGACCTTTGCCGAACACTGTATGGAAAGAATCACCTCGAGACATTCAACGCGATGTTGACGCTTGGCAACACATACCTCGGCTCGGCGCGGCTTGCAAAGGCAGACTCTCTTTTTCAACAAACAGAATCCGGTTTGATGGAACAGTTCGGCCCGAACCATCCGGTGACAATGGAAGTGAAGCGAGCTACCGCCGCATTACAAACCAAGCGAGGTAACAATACCGAGGCACGGCGGATATTGGAAGAGCTCATAGATCGACAATCGCGAGTTCTCGGTGAGAATGTACCAGCAACGCTAACTTCGATGCATCGTTTGGGATCCACGCTCGTCGCGTTGGGTCTCGTACATGAAGCTGCCGATATGTTCGAGGCAACCATCGCTAAGACTCGGCTTGTACTCGGCCGAGCTCATCCACACACAATTCAGCTGATTGCTGATCTTGGAGGTCTGCGGAACCAACTGGGCGAGTATGACGCCGCGGCTGTTCTTCACGAGGAGGCAATCGCGCGGGGAGAAGAGGTCTACACAACTGATCATCCTGTTCTTCTATTCATAAAGCATAATTACGCCGTCTTTTTGAGTGATCGGGGACGCACGGCGGAGGCCGAAGAATTGTTTTGGGAAGTCCTCTCCAGCCGCCGCCGGAGCCTCGGCCTGGAACACCCGCAAACGTTACGTACTGCTAGGCTCCGTCCGAAAACTCAACGCGAATCGGGGTCGTGGCCGATGATCCCACTTTTCACGCATGCGGAAAGGATGCCTCATGCTCCGACATCGGCTCACGGAAGAGCAATGGAAGTTCATCGCAG
>JADFNO010000163.1 GCA_022563315.1 Planctomycetota bacterium
CATGTAAAGCCGCTGGCAGCACCGGCGTGAAACGCTCAGTCCCCGAAGCAGGTCTTGACGGCGCGGGCGGCGGCGACCAACGGATCATCGTCGGGCACGAGGCGCTGTTTGTCGATGGCGAAACGGATGTCTACGTCGCCCAGCCCGCCGTCGCGCATCACGACCATCCGATCACGGGCCCCGCTCATCAGTAGTTCGATCGCGTGATAGCCGAACTGCGTGGCGAGCACACGATCATCGGCAACGGGCGTACCGCTGCGCTGAATGTAACCGAGAACGGTCGTGCGCGATTCGATGCCGGTTCGGGTTTGGATCTCACTGGCGATGCACTGGCTGACGCCGCCGAGACGGACGGCCTGCGGGCTGGTCGGATCGAAATGCGCGACGACCTGCTCTCCGCCGACCGGCCGAGCGCCTTCGGCACAGGCGATAATGGAGAACCCCCGACTGCGGTGCATACGGCTTTGGACGAACTGGCAGATACGATCGACGTCGTAGGGAATCTCCGGGATGAGGATGACATCTGAGCCGGAGGCGACACCGGCGTGCAGGGCGATCCAACCGGCGTTGCGGCCCATCACCTCGCAGACCATGACGCGGTGATGGCTCATGGCGGTGGAGTGCAGGCGGTCCAAGGCGTCGGTGGCGGTGGCGGCGGCGGTGAGGAACCCGAAGGTGATGTCGGTGCCGACAACGTCGTTGTCGATCGTCTTGGGAACGGCGATGCAGTTGAAACCGGCTTCGACGAACGGGGCGGCGCAACTGATCGAGCCGTCGCCGCCGATCACGATCAGCGCGTCCAGACCGTGAGAATCGAGCGTCCCCAGGCAGCGGTCGGTGACGTCGGTGAAGATCGGGTTGCCGTGCTCGTCGTCGCCGGTGTAATACCGGGCGGGGTCACATCGATTGTTGGTGCCGAGGATGGTTCCGCCGCGGGTAAGTATTCCCGAGACGTGCAGGCTGGTCAGATCGCACACGCGATTCTCGACGAGGCCCAGGAAGCCGTCTTCGATCCCAAATACGAGAAGGCCGTGCTTATAGATGGCGGTCTTCGTGAGGGCGCGGATGACGGCGTTCAGCCCGGGACAGTCGCCCCCGCCGGTCAGAATGCCGATTCGCGTGATCTTCGATGATGAGCGTGTGGGTGTACCGGCCACGTTGCGCCTCGGGGGTTCATCGTACGCTTTGGCCGACGATGGCCGTTGTCTGTGGTCGCCCAGCGGTCCACCGCACCGCGTTGGGCACTGTCCTACTCACAAAGCTACCATCGTCATCCTATGACTGACGCTGTCGAGAGTACGCGAGGCCGCACTGACGAGACCGACGTGGATAGGCTCGAGCATGCCCGGCGCGAGAAGCTGCGGCGGTGGCGCGAGGAGTTTGGGTTCGAGCCCTACGGGCGGCGCGTGGACGGATTGGTTGCCTTGGCGGAAGCGCGAGCCATGCTCGATGCCGCTGCGCACGAGGCTTACAACGAGTCGAAGTCGGCGGCGAAGGACGATCCGTCGGCGAAGATCGTTGATCGCCGGCCGAGGGCGAAGGTCGCCGGTCGCTGCGTGCAGCATCGGCCGATGGGCAAGCTCGTGTTTCTACGGCTGCGCGATCACAGCGGCGACCTTCAGATCAGCATTTCCAAGTCCGATGTCGAAGGTCAGATGTTCACGTTGGCTAAGAAGCTCGACTATGGGGACATCGTGGTGGCCGAGGGTCCGGTGGGGATGACCCAAAAGGGCGAGGTCTGTATCTGGGCCGATCGTCTGGAGTTGCACTGCAAGTCACTGGCCCCGCCGCCGGAGAAATACCACGGACTGACGGACCCGGAGCTTCGGTACCGGCACCGATACGTGGACATGTACGCGAGCCCCGAGACGATCCGTGTATTTCAGCTCCGGTCGGAGTTGGTTGCGCGAATGCGGCGGTTCATGGAGACGTGGGGGTATCTGGAGGTCGAGACGCCGATGATGCAGCCGATCGCCGGCGGCGCCGCGGCCCGGCCGTTCGTCACGCATCACAACGCGCTGGACATCGACCTGTACCTTCGCGTCGCGCCGGAGCTGTACTTGAAGCGTTTGCTCGTGGGTGGTCTGCCGCGCGTGTACGAAATCAATCGCTGTTTCCGTAACGAAGGTATAGATCGAACGCACAACCCCGAATTCACGACGCTGGAAGCCTACGAGGCGTTCGGCGATTGCTGGTCGATGCTCGACCTGACCGAGGCGCTGTTGCACGAGTTGGCGTTGTCCGTCTCTGAAGCTGATCGACCGATCGTCCCATACGGCGAGTTGGAGATCGACTACTCGCGCCCGTTCGATCGCGTGCGGTACGACGAGCTGTTTTCGCGCACACTTGGGTTCCAGATGACGGATTTTGCGAAGGTGCGGGCCAAGGCCGGCGAGTTGACCATAAAGGATGCGGACAAGCTCGACGATTGGCTGCTGGTCAACGAAGTGTACGAGCATTTCTGTGAGCCGACGTTGGACCCGAGCCGGCCGACGTTCGTCACGGATTACCCCAGCGCGGTGTCGCCGCTGACTCGGCCGCAGCAGGACCGGCCGGAGCTTTGCGAACGATGGGAGTTGCTGGCCGCGGGCACTGAACTCGGCACCGCCTATACCGAACTGAACGATCCGGACGTTCAGCGGGCCAAGTTCACCGAGCAGCTTGGCGGCGCTGATGAAGAGGTGCAGACGTTTCGGTCGTTGGACGAGGATTTCCTCAACGCCCTGCGGGTGGGGATGCCGCCGGCCGGGGGGTTGGGGCTGGGGGTCGATCGCATGATCATGCTGATGACCAATTGCAGCAGTATCCGTGACGTGATTCTGTTTCCGCTTCTGCGGCCGCACTGACCATTTTTAGAGCCGAGGACCGGGCTGGTCGGCATCTTGATCGAAGGTGGGACCTATTATTGACGACCACCTTAGTTCGGAGCGACCCACTTATGCTGAAGCACCAACGCCTCGTTCTCGTACTTCTGGTCTGGGCTGTTGTCGGGCTTGTGTCGAGTCTGGCGCGGGCGGATGACTGGCAGCTTGTTGAAGAGCATTGGTACGTCGTCGAGCTGGCCGGACACAAGGCGGGATGGATGACCAGTTCGATCCATTCCGACGGCGAGCGATATCGCAGCGACAGTCAGGTGCGGCTGAGTTTTGGCCGGGGGCCGGCGACCACAACCATCGAGTTTGATTCGAGCTTCGTAGAGTCACACCAAGGCGAACCGGTGAGCCTGAAGTTCCGTCAGAAGATGGGTCGCCAGCCGGTCCAGACCCTCTGGGAGTTTGCCGCCGACCATGTGGTGCAAACGACCGAGCAGGCGGGCCGGGAAACAGTAACCGAGCTTCCGCTTCCCGAGGGAGACTGGCTCACGCCGATGGCGATGGGGAGGTACTGGCTCCAACAGCAACAGTCTGGGGCGCAGGAGATGACCTATCGCATCATCGACCCGGCGAACGGATTATCGCCGATGGCCGTAACGCATCGGTTCATAGAAGAAGATGTCATGCAGCGAGACGGTCAGACGGTCGCGGTCACCGTATGGAGGACGACAACGGAGAAGCCGCCCCTGACGGCGACGGAAAAATACGATCCGCAAGGGACGTTGATGTACCAGGCGGTGACCGCCGGTTTCGAAATGATCACGCGGATTGCCACGAAAGCGGAGGCGCTGGCTAAGCCGGGCCAGCAGCCTGAACTGCTCGTGGCAACGTTCATCAAACCCGACGAACCGATTGCCGGATCAAGGCGAACCACGACCGCGACGTTGCGGCTGCGCACAAAGAAGGGCGCCATGCCGCCCCTTCCCTCAGCCGGGGCTCAGCGCGTGGAGGTCGGCGATGACGCCGGGTCGGTGATCCTGCACGTCGATATCAACGACAATCAACGTGCGCCTGCGGACGAGGCGCAGAATCCGGCGTATTTACAGGCGTCGGCGGTCATCGATTCAAAGGATGAGCAAATTCATCAGCTCGCCGTCCGCGCGGTTGGCAGGGCGGGCGATGATCTGTACGAACAGGCTGAAGCGATGCGGAGCTTCGTGCATCGATATATCTCCAACAAGGACCTCAATACTGCTTTCGCCACCGCATCGGAGGTCGCCCGCCTCAAGAGCGGCGATTGCTCGGAGCACGCGGTTCTCTTGTGCGCCATGCTCCGTACGCAGGAGATTCCCGCTCGGATTGCAGTCGGGCTGATCTATGCGGAGTCGTTCCTGCAGCAGCGCGGGGTGTTCGGGTGGCACATGTGGACGCAGGCGCTGATCGACGGGAAGTGGGTCGATTTCGACGCGACGCTTCGGAACCGGTACCACGCCGCGCACGTGCTCACCAGCACTTCCGATCTTGCCGACGGCGCGTTTTCCCAGCAGATGGCTGGGGCGCTTCAACTGATCGGGAATCTGGAAATTGACGTCGTGGAGGTCGGGTATGAGCGATTGGGCGCGACGTCCAGACCATGATGGACGACGTTCCCAAGTTGCCACAGCGCCCGGTTGACGGTCACAAGGGAACGTTCGGAACGGTCTGCGTGATCGGCGGCCAGACGGGCGGGCCGAGGGTGATGCTGGGGGGACCGGCGTTCGCCGCGCTTGGCGCCCTGCGGGCCGGGGCGGGGCTCGCAGTGTTGGCGGTGCCCGCGCCGCTCTTGGCCGAATCACTCACGGTCGCCCCATCTGCGACCGGCCTCGCCTTGCCGGTGGACGAGCAAGGCCACCTGCGTGCGAGTGCTGTGGCGGCCCTGCTTGACGAGTTTCTTCACGAATATGACTGTGTCGCGATCGGCCCCGGGTTCGGCGCCGACGAGCCACAACGCCAGGTCGTAATGCGCCTGATTGGACAAGACGACGTGCCGCTGGTCGTCGATGCCGATGCGCTCAATGCCTTGGCCGCGGTGGCGGAGTTTCATCGGGACTTTCGAGCCCCGGCCGTGCTCACACCGCATCCGGGCGAGTATCGACGGCTGGCCGCGGCGCTGGGTTTGGACGGCGATCCTGTCGACGCCGCCCGTCGTCCCGCCGCGGCCGAGCAGTTGGCGCAGCGCCTCGGCTGTGTCGTCGTGCTCAAGGGCGCGGCCACGATCGTCACCGATGGCGTGCAGACCTGGAGCAATCCCAGCGGCAACGTCGCCCTGGCCACCGCCGGCACGGGGGACGTATTGACCGGCGTGATTGCGGGATTCGTCGGACAGTTCTTCAAGCCGCACGCCGGTGCGTCCTCATCATCAATCACCCCGCGACCACAAGAAAGCATGAGCCTGTACGACTGCGCGCGGCTCGGGGTATATGTGCATGGCTTGGCGGCGGACCGGTGGGCGCAGCGCCACGGCCAGGCGGGATTGCTCGCAACTGATCTGCTCACCGAACTACCCGGCGCGATCGCCCAGCTTCGCACCACACAATAAAGCGACTCATCACGCCCGGGACGCTACACTGGCGGTTCTATGGCGACCACTGCTCGACCGCACACCGATATTCGATCGCTCCCGCCCAACGGCTATGTCGAAGGCGTCTATGCCATTCTGAACCCGCAGATCGGGACCACCCGCGCCGGCAAGCCGTACTTGAAGTGTCTGCTCCGCGACGCCACGGGAGAAGTGACAGCCCGGCAGTGGAGTCTGGACGAGGCGGCTTTCTCCGAGTTGGGGTCAACCGGGTTCGTCTGGGCGGCTGGACATACGCAGCTTTACAACGGCCAGCTCCAGCTCATCGTCGAGCAGCTCAAGCCGGTGCAGGTCGGCCAGGATGAGCTGGCGGCGCTCCTCCCGTCCACCAACCGCGACATTGACGAGATGTTCGGCGAGGTCACAGCCATGCTCGGTACGCTGGGGCACTCAGCCGTGAAAGCCTTGGCTGAGGCGTACCTGGCTGACGAAGATCTGATGTCGAGATTCCGCCAAGCCCCCGCTGCCGTCAGTATGCATCATGCCTACATCGGCGGGTTGCTGGAGCACACGTTGCAACTGCTCAAGCTGGCTGAGGTGATGTTGCCGCTATACCCGAGGCTGAACCGCGATATCGTGCTGATGGGGCTGTTCCTTCACGATCTGGCCAAGACGACGGAACTGACTTGGGAAAAGGGATTTGACTACACCGCCGACGGGAACCTGATCGGCCACGTGGTGCGAGGGGCGATCTGGCTACAAGTGAAGGCGGCATTGGCGGGCAAGCAAACGGGACATCGTCTGCCCCCCGATGCCCTGCGCGTGTTGCAGCACATCATCATCAGTCACCATGGCGAACCTGAGTACGGGGCGGCCAAGCTGCCCAGCACACCCGAGGCGATCTTCGTCGCCATGTTGGACAACCTCGACGCGAAGACGGAAATGGCCCTGGCGCATTCGCGCCCCGACCCCGCCCCGGTCCTTGTGATTGAAGGCGACTTCACCGACAAGGTTTGGGCCCTCGGGACGCGGCTGTTCAAACCCGATCCGTTGCGTGGGGACGATTCCTGATCGCCCTAGAAACGTAAGAGCAGCGGAATCAAAAGCAGTGCGCCGTGGTTGTGTGGATTGGCGAGGCTCGGCCCGACGGCTTCTTGGATTTCGCCGTCGCCGCGCCTAGAGTCGCTGCCGGAAGAAGAAGCGGCCCACGGGAGACAGCCTGTCATGCTCCAACCGCAGCGGTTTTTGCTCGGCATCCCAGTGTACAACGAGCAGAAATACGTGACCCAAGTGCTGGGGGAAGTTCTTCGGTACGCCCAGGACGTGCTGGTTATCGACGACGGCTCCACGGACGACACGCCGTTGCTGCTGGCCAGGCAGTCCGTGGAAGTGATCCGCCACGCTGAGAACCGCGGCTACGGGCGATCGATGCAGGACATGCTGCGGTGGGCGAAGGTCGACGGGTTCGACTGGCTGATCACGATGGATTGCGATGAGCAGCATGAGCCCGCGGCCATTCCCCGGTTCATTCACGCCGCGCGGCGCGACACCGCGGACGTCGTCTCGGGCAGTCGCTACCTCGTTTCCACGCCGTCGGATGACCCCCCTCCGGAGGATCGCCGCATCATCAATGCACAGATCACCGACGAACTGAATGCGCGACTGGGGATTTCGTTGACCGATGCGTTTTGTGGATTCAAGGCGTATCGCGTGTCAGCGTGCGAGCGGCTTTCGCTCGACGTGAACGGGTACGACTTCCCGATGCAATTCTGGGTGCAGGCGGTCGTGCACAATCTCCGCATCGAGGAGATCCCCGTGCGGCTGATTTATAACGATCCGACGCGCAGCTTCGGAGGACCGCTGGACAATCCCCGGAGCCGGCTGGAGCACTATCGGCGCACGCTGCACCGGGAGCTGCAGCGGTGCTCAGCCATGTTGCCAGTGGGGGCGATGGACGGGCTGCAAGAGGAGCCGGCCTCGGCGTGCCTGTGCCGCTCGTGCTGAGCGAGGTGCGGTCAAGCGACGTGAGCGTCCAACTGACCATCGAGCCGAGGTGCGCCCAATGGGCCAAGCTGCTAACCGCCGAACCGTCCGGTCAATGGCAAGGCGATACGCTCTCGGCGTGGCGGCGGCGGACCCGCCATGAGCTGGGCCTGGCCGTAGATCGGCCGATCATTGCGACCGGTCATCAGACGCTGCTGTGGCATCCGGGGATTCTGGTGAAGTACCTGCTGGTGAACGCGATCGCGGCGGATCTGGGCGAGGTCGCCACGGCGAACCTCGTGGTCGATCAGCATGTCGGTGCTTTCAGTCAGTTCGAGATCCCGGTGCGGGGCGACGACGGCGCGCTGGCGGTAAAGACCGTGACCCTGGCGCCGCATCGAGACAATGTACCCATGGCCAGACACCGGGCGTTCACCCCGCCCCAAGCGCCCCGTGATTTGCCGGGGGCGCTGCCCTCGGTTCGCCAGGGTGTTGATCGAATCTTCCAGGCCGTCGCTGCACACCGCGGCGCGCCGAACGCGGCGCTGCAGATGGCGGCGGCCCTGGCCGAGCTGATGTCACCGTGGGTGGACCCGATGCCCAACGTTACCGCCAGCGATCTGGTGCAAACCACGCTGGCCCGGTCGATCCTTCAACAAATGGCGCAGGATCCAAAG
>JADFNO010000297.1 GCA_022563315.1 Planctomycetota bacterium
GGTGTTGGCGGACGAGCTGGGAGTCCCGGTCGGGCGACGAATCGTGATCTATGCCGGAGCGATTACGATCAACCGCGGGCTCGAGGTGATGATCGACAGCGCGCCCTATCTCAATGGTGCGGCGTACGTGATCATGGGATATGCCCGCAACGCGGACTATCTGGCTTCGCTCAAGCAACGGGCGACGAAGCTCGGCGTGATGTCGTCATCCGTCTTCTTTCGGGAAGCCGTCCCGATCGACGATGTAGTCCGCTACGTGGCCTCGGCTGATCTGGGGATCGTGCCCACGCAGAACGTCTGCCTGAGCTATTTCTTCGAGTCGAGCAACAAGATCTTCCATTGCGTGATGGCCGGCGTGCCTGTGGCGATGAGCGATCATCTGGAGAAGCGGCTGTTGGTCGAGGAATATGGCATCGGGGCGCTGTTCGATGAGACCGATCCAAAGGAGATTGCTCGCGTCGTCAACGAGACGCTCGACGACCGGGATGCCTACGCCGTGATGCGCCGCAACTGTCTGGAAGCGGCGCGTGTGCTGAACTGGGAGCGCGAGGAACACACGTTGCGGCAGATCTTTGCCGACTTGCTCGGCGACCGGGCGGCGCCGATTCCTCAGATTCCGATCGAGCCGGTGTGCGCTATCGAAACACAATCGCCCGGCCATCCCCATTACGTCACCACGAAATGACGATCAAAGACGACTATTTCCGATACCTCGATCACATCGGCACATCGGTGCCGATGCGAGAGTTGGCGGCTCACCCGGAATGGTCGGACGCGATCGCGCTGCGACATGACATTGACCACGATCTCGATCTTGCATTGGAAGTGGCCCACCACGAGCATGAACGAGGTATCCGAGCGACATACTTCCTGCTCCATACGACCGACTACTGGAATGATCCACGGTTTGCTGTGAAATGCGCTCAGCTCGAAGCCTACGGGCATGAGGTCGGACTGCATCTGAATCTGCTGACGGAGTGGGTTCAAGGGCGGTGTGAGACGCTCGGCGGCCGTTTGGCCCAGCTGCTGGAGTATCTGCGGGCTGGCGGCGTGGATGTCGTCGGCACCAGCGGGCACGGCGATCGCGCCTGCTACGAACACGGCTTTAATAACTATTGGATATGGAAGGAGCTGCGCGGCGATCAGCCGGAAACGACTGAGCGCGGATTGAGCGCGGAGGGGATTGCCGTTGCGGACCCCCAGTGGCAGGTGCCGTATCCGAAGGACAATCGCCTTCGCCGGGACGATGGCGCTGAATTGGATCTATGGACCGTCTCGCTGGCGGATCATGGTCTGGCCTATGACGCCGTTCACGTTCAAAGCGACCAATACTGGACAGACACCGGAGGCGGTTGGCGCCGTTCAGGCGATCCATTGAACGCCGACCTGTCCACGGGACGACATCAGATTCTCATGCATCCGCATTGGTGGCGGGGGCGCACCCGGACGTACTTTGTTCTGTGCCCGGCGCGATCGGGATCGAAGTGGCTGGTGAACTTCGTCGATCAGGCGACCTCGTGCCGCGCCTTGCACGACTGGACGCTGAACCATCGACGAACAGAAGACGGATACGAGCTGGACAAGCGCACCGGCGATGACTTTTTGGGTCTTGTGGAGTCTCCCAACCTCGCCTCGGCGCTGATTCGACAGGCGGCGGCGCACCACCGATCGATCTTGCCCGGCGATGTGCTGGAGGCCAACGTGTATCTCGAGCCGTTTCTCGATGAGTTGCGCGCCCAGATTCCGGACGCTGAGCTCATCCACCTCCATCGGGACGGCAGAGACGTTGTTCGATCGATTCTCAATCGAGATTGGTATGACACGCCTCTAGATCGGCGGCATCGCACCGTGCCGATTCCGAATTGGGATGAGCTGAATCAGTTCGAACGGGCCTGTTGGTACTACCGGTACACGCAGGAAAGACTGATGACGGCGACGAAGGCAAGGATCAGCTTCGAGCGGATGGTCTCGGACCACGCCTATCTCACACGAACCCTGCGCGAGCTTGGAATCGTCGTCCATCCATTGCTGGC
>JADFNO010000298.1 GCA_022563315.1 Planctomycetota bacterium
CGAGCGGCTCCGACCCGAGATGGACGCCAATACGTTCATTGGCTTTATCCGATGCGATGACGTGACCTTCCGTGGCCAGGTCGTCCCCGGCGACACGTTCTACCTCCTGGCCAAACTGCTCTCGCGCCGTCCCCGCCGATTCACCAGCGCCACCCAAGGCATCGTCAACGGCAGCCTCGTCTTCGAAGCCACGATCACCGGCATGGTGATGTAGCGCCTCGTCTATCATCAACCCCCGATTACCGGACAACTGACCGGCCCGTGGCGCGCGCAACCACAGATGAACAAAGATGTGCACAGATGTGGGACTGCAATGTAAAGCCGCGACCAGTGGTCGCGCTCCGGCGGAGGTCGCGGTAGACCAGTGGTCGCGATCCAGCGGAGGTACACCACGTTGATCGGCCGATGCCCCCCTCACCGTCGGATTCACCAACGCGCAAGAGCGCGTGACGTCCGCCGCGCACGGCCCGGCCAACCAGCGCGCGAAACAAAACGTCCGCAAATCTGCGCGCAAAGTTGGCAGTGAAGTTGGTCAACAAGTTGGTCAGACAGTTCACCAATTTCTTGATCACGAGCACTGCGCCCCGGCGATTACCCCGCCCTGGAACCTCTCCACCCCCTAAAACAAAGCGTCATAACACGTTCGGCTGCGACGCATGTTCGGGTCCTGGATGCCACCTGATCAGGTGTCAACCAAAGGCCGAACGGGAATGTGGGGGTGAGACGAATCTCAAGAATCCTGTCATTTTCGTTCGTTTTCTCGCCCATCTTTCCTGGATTGCCCGTATACTGGTTGAGCATCACATCTGTGCTGGAGGGAAACTGGCATGCGGAACTGCCTGATCGGACTGCTGAGTATCGCGGGAGCGACGGTATTGACCGGCGCTGCTTGGGGGCAGTGTGAGGTTACGCAGCTTGCCTCGCAGGGTGGGTTTGGTCGCGTGAGCATCGACGGCGACGTCGCCGTCATCGGCGACATGGATGTGTTTCGCTTAGTTGGAGCAGCGTATGTCTACCGTCGTGGTTCCGGCGGACCGGACGATTGGAATCTTGAGGCCACGCTCATGTCTCCGGAGCCGGACCCCAAGGACGGCTTTGGCTTCTCGGTTGCCGTGAGCGGCGATGTAATCGTGGTTAGCGCTCACCATGCCAGTGCGCCGGATGTTCAGAACGGGGCCGCGCACGTTTTCCGTTACGATCCCGACTCGGCGAAGTGGGCGTACGAGACAACCCTCATCGCTTCCGACCATGACGGCACTGATCACTTCGGCTTCTCCGTCTCGATCGACGGCGACGTGATTCTCATCGGCGCCCGCGACGATGAGAACGACGGCGTATCTCAGTCCGGCTCGGCGTACGTCTTTCGCTATGATCCCGATACATCGGGATGGATCGAGGAAATCAAGCTCACCGACCCCAATGGCGAGGAGATGGACCTGTTCGGCGTGTCGGTCTCCATCAAAGGCGACGCGGCGCTCATCGGGGCTCATGTCAACGATGATGCGGGAGGGGCAACGGGAGCAGCCTTCATCTTTCGCCACGATCCCGGTAATCCGGGTAAGTGGGCGCTCGAGCAGCAGCTTCAGGCGTTCGACGCTAAATGGATCGCCTGGTTTGGCTTCTCCGTCTCACTGGCCGAGGATGTGGCACTGATCGGCGCGCCGCAGTTGGACAGTCAGATCGGCGCCGCGTATGTGATGCGCTATGACGGCAAACGCTGGATTCACGAGGCCAAGCTGCTGGCTTCCAACCCCGTGGGGCCGTTTCCCATGTTGGGACGCTCGACTTCCCTCAGCCGGGACGGGATGAGCGCATTGGGCGGGGCGCCTTTTGACGATGAGGCCGGCAACGAGGCAGGGGCTGTACATCTGTTCCGTACCAACGGCAAGACATGGCAGGAAATTGAGAAGTTCACCGCCTCCGACACCGGCGCGGGCGATAGCTTCGGCAGTTCTGTGTCACTCAGCGAGGATACCACCGTGATCAAAGGCGGAGGCAAAGGCTACATCTTCGCCGGAATGTCGGGG
>JADFNO010000001.1 GCA_022563315.1 Planctomycetota bacterium
CCAACACGATCATGGAAGCAGCGAATGAGCCGGCTGAAGATATCGACGCGCTCCGCGGCGTTTTCGAGCGGGTGTCCGAGGCCCTGATGCAACTGGCGGCCGTGGCGGGGCCGAGCGAGGCTGCGGCGCCGACGCTGTATCAAGTGTACTGCCCCATGGTCAAGAAGAATTGGCTGCAAGCCACCGACGAAGTAGCGAATCCGTACGCACCATACATGCTTCGTTGCGCTACCGTCAAAGGAACGATCACCGCTGACAACTCGAAGGCACGCAATCCATGATCGGCAAAATCATAGTTGGCTGCGTTCGTCATCGCGGAATGGTCACCATACTGACGCTCTTCGTCATTGCGGCCGGCGTGTGGTCGATCTTCAATATCAAGATCGACGCCATCCCGGACCTCTCCGACATTCAGGTCATCATCCGCACGGAATACCCCGGCCAGGCGCCGCAGATCGTCGAAGATCAAGTCACCTATCCGCTCACGACGACCATGCTCGCCGTGCCCCACGCAAAGGTTGTGCGCGGATACAGCATGTTCGGCACGAGCTTCGTCTACATCATCTTTGAAGACGGAACGGACATGTACTGGGCGCGCAGTCGCGTGCTGGAGCAACTCAGCTTCGTAGCTGGGAACTTACCAACCGGCGTCAGCCCACAACTCGGTCCTGATGCCACCGGCGTCGGGTGGATATTTGAATACGCGCTTATCACCGGCAAGTATTGCCCGGACCATCCCAACGGTTTCTGGCATGATCCGGTGAATGACGAATGGTATGCCGACCTGATTGATGTGCCGGACGATCCTGAAATACAGGATCGCCTGATTCGTCACCGCGTCTTGGGGGACTCGAAGGTGATCTATGCCGACCGCCAAGAGAATCGTCGGTATGACTCACTTGACCAAGCGCCGCTGGAGATTCGAGATCGGTTGGAACCGATCGTTCTCGTGAAGGGGCATGAGACGTGCCCGCTGGATGGAGGGCCGCTCCTGGCAAGTCAGCAGGATCTCTCGGATCTTCGCGGTTTGCAGGATTGGTATCTGCGCTACGAGCTCACGGCCGTGGCCGGCGTCAGTGAAGTTGCATCGCTCGGGGGATTCGTCAAGCAATATCAAATCGTCGTCGATCCCGTCAAACTCTTGGCATACGACGTTCCCTTGCAGAAGATCAAGAACGCCGTGCGACGGTCCAATGTTGACGTGGGCGGGCGCCTGATTGAGATGAGCGAGACCGAGTACATGGTTCGGGGGATCGGCTATCTCGGCGCGCTCACCGATAAGGAAATCAGCGAGCTGCAAGCCGCCGGCGTGTCGGTTGAGGAAGTCCGGACACAGCGCGTGCTTGAGGAACTGGGAAAGGTCTCACTTGGCGCCAGTTCCAACGGCACACCGATCTATCTCAGCGACGTTGCCAACATCCGCATCGGACCCGAAATTCGACGCGGAATCGCCGACTGGAACGGTGAAGGCGAGACCGTCGGCGGCATCATCATCATGCGCTTCGGTGAGAACGCTCGGGCGACGATCGATCGAGTGACCGAGAAACTTGCTGATCTCGAAAAGGGACTGCCGCCCGGCGTCGCGATCGTCGTCGGCTATGACCGCAGCGATCTCATCGATCGCGCGATGGATACGCTCACTCACACGCTCATCGAAGAGATCCTCATTGTTGCGCTCATCTGCATCCTGTTGTTGGTGCACGCGCGCAGCGCGCTTGTCGTCATCCTCGTCTTGCCGACGGGCGTGCTGATCACGCTCGCAATAATGTACGCGCTCGACCTCAACGCCAACATCATGAGCCTTGGCGGAATTGCGATCGCCATCGGCGTGATGGTGGACAGCGCAATCGTCATGGTCGAGAACGCCCACAAACATCTTGAGCGCGAACGGCATCGCGTCGAGGAGGGGGCGTCGCCGCGCCCGCGCAGTCAAATCATCACCGAAGCCGCCGTCGAAGTCGGCCCGAGTTTGTTCTTTGCCTTGCTGATCATCACCGTCAGCTTTTTTCCGATCTTCGCGTTGGGCGAGCAGTCCGGGCGTCTCTTCAAGCCGCTGGCCTACACCAAGTCTTTCGCGATGCTCGCCGGGGCCCTCCTTGCCGTAACCATGGTCCCGGTTCTGATGGTGTACCTCATCTCGGATCGAGTCGTTCCCAAGTCGATGGCGCGGTGGAAGCGCCTCGCGGTTTACTTCGCAGCGGTGATTGCGCCGGCGATTGTCTTGAGCGTGGTTCCGTTACCGCGGTTCGACGACTATCGCTGGTGGCTCGTGATTGGGTGGGTGGTTCTCAGCGGCCTGGTGATCTTCCCGCAGAAGATTATGGACGAGCGTCGCAATCCGATCAGCCGTTTCTTGGAGTGGGTCTATAACCCGGCTTTTGCGCTCGTGATGCGGTTTCGCTGGCTCACTCTTTTTGCGTGCGTCCTGTTTGTGCTGTCGATGTGGTGGCCTTTGAAGCGACTCGGCAGCGAGTTCATGCCTCCGCTGGAGGAAGGTGATCTGCTTTACATGCCTACAACCGATCCCGGCATCAGTGCGATGAAGGCGCGGGAACTCCTCCAGCAAACCGACAAGCTCATCATGCAGTTCCCGGAGGTGCAGTACGTCTTTGGCAAGATCGGACGAGCCGAAACCGCGACTGATCCCGCTCCCCTGCCGATGATCGAAACCACGATCACCCTGCATCGTGACAAGAGCAAGTGGCGGCAGGTGCCGCTGCGACGCTTCTATGACTCGTGGCCTGAATTCGTCAAACCGGTGCTGCGCAAGATCTGGCCCAAGAGCCGTCCCATCACGCTTGATGAGCTCCGCTACGGCTACGACTGGCCGGATGGAACGCATGTGCCCGGCCTCAACGAAATCATTCAGATTCCTGGACTGACCAATTCCTGGACAATGCCCATCAAGACGCGGATCGACATGCTCTCTACCGGCATCAAGACGCCGGTCGGCATCAAGATCATGGGATCTGATTTGAGCATCCTCGCGCAGATCAGCGAGCGTGTCGCACAGGTTGTCAAGACGGCCGAGGGTGTCGGCGCTTACACCGTCAGTGCGTTCCCCGAGAAGAGCGTGGGGGGCAACTACCTTGATATCATCATCGACCGGGACAAGATCGCTCGCTACGCGCTAACGATCGGCGACGTTCAGGACGTGATCATGAGCGCCATGGGCGGGATGAACGTCACCTACACCGTTGAAGGCCTCGAGCGCTATCCGGTCAACGTCAGGTATCCGCATGAATTGCGAGACAACCTGCCCGCGCTGAGGCAGACGCTTGTCGCAACCCCGAGCGGGGCGCAGGTTCCGCTGGGTCAGCTCGCATCAATCAACATCCACAAGGGTCCGCCGCTCGTCAAGAGCGAGAACGCCCGGCTGACCAGTTGGGTCTACGTGGACATTGCTGGGATCGACGTCGGCACCTACGTCGCCAACGCTCAGCGGGCCGTGAAGGAATCCGTCGAACTTCCCGAAGGATACACGATCATTTGGTCCGGACAATACGAATACATGCAAGCGGCCCGGGCCCGGCTGATGATCGTCGTGCCCATGGCCCTCGTGATCATCATTCTGCTGCTTTATATGGCGACGGTGAGTTGGTTGCGCGTGGCCATCATCATACTCACGTTGCCGTTCAGCCTGGTGGGCGCGATCTGGCTGCTCCATTTCCTTGACTACAACCTCTCGCTCGCCGTGTGGGTAGGCGTCATCGCGCTCGCCGGCTTAGCGGTGGAAACGGGGATCGTGATGCTGTTGTACCTCGACACCAGCTTTGAGCGCTTCCAAAGTGAGGGGCGCATGCGAAATACGGACGATCTCTGGCACGCGGTCCACGACGGCGCCGTGAAGCGCATACGCCCCAAGACGATGACGGTGTGTGCGACCTTCGTCGGCCTGTTGCCGGTGCTCTGGTCCACCGGCGCCGGCGCGGACACGATGCGGCGATTGGCGGTGCCCATGATCGGCGGCGTCACCACGAGCTTTATCCTCGAGCTGTTGATCTTCCCCGTGATTTTCTATATCGCCAAGCGGATCGCCATGCACAGCGAGTTCCGCAAGTTTGCGAGCGAGCAATCAAAATTGGAGGCGGTCGCTTGAGAGCGGATCAGCAGATGATCGAGAAGAAGATCGCGCTCGATGAGGCGGCATGCTGAAGTTCTACACCTAGATGACCGCGTGAATGCTCGATTGAGTATTGAAACACAGCACGAGTCCGTTTGGGATCTGTTGGTCACATCAAACGAACAGTCCGATAATCCGCTTGCACGGTTTCTATTCGATCGATCGGGCTCGCCGGTGCGATGGCTTCGCGAAGCGACAGCCGAGCCGTCCGCCCAGAGCCGCCGAGTGCTGGGGCGGCTGCCGGCTTCCAGCGTAAATCATCGTGCTAGAAGCGTCGATAAGAACTTGGGGTAACCGGTCTGTTATCGCGCTTCTGTGTACCGAGGGATACGTCCCGTAACGCGAGAGCCATTATGAACGGCAAGACGATTCTCGTTGTGGATGACGAGCCACCAATCAGGTATATGCTGGATCTCAAGCTCCGCCAGGCCGGCTTCTCAGTCATCAGCGCCAGTAATGGCCAGGAAGGCTACACGCTGGCCTGCGAGCATCGACCCGACCTGGTCGTGAGCGATTACCAGATGCCGGTGATGGACGGCCTGGAGTTTTGTCAGCAGCTGGCAGCCGATCCCGAGACGGGAGGGATTCCCGTGGTAATGCTGACGGCCCGTGGTCACAAAGTACCGCCAGCCGAGCTCGAGCGGACGAATATCAAATGCTTTCTCGACAAGCCATTCAGTCCGCGCCACTTGATCGTGCAGATCAAGGAGCTGTTGCAGCTCCCATCAGACGAGAGCAATCCGGTCGATGACGCGGGTTTGAGTGCGGCGTGATGAGCGGCGCAACTCCGGACAATCCGCTAGCGGCAACGCAACTGCTTTCCGATCGCTGCGCCGAACTGGGTTTGCCGGTGTGGGGTCTCGACGCGCGCGGCGCCATTCTCCAGTCGCCCGAGGGCTTTGGCCCGGCTGATCCTTGGCTGCGATCTGGGCTCCTGGGAGATCTAATCCGCAGCGCGGTCACGGCGTCCAGGGCTGGCGACGACGCGCCTCCGATTGATCTCATTCCCGGGTGTTGGCTCGTGCCGGTCGTCACGGAGCCTTCACAGCCGGAGGCGGGCGTGACAATAATCATGGCTCTGGGTGAGGCGATCTTCGACACCGAGCAATTCCAAGCCATCTGCGCTTCGTCGCAGCTCGATCCCGAAGAAACGAAAGTCGCCCTGGCGCCGTGCGCTCGCTATCGCCGAGCTGATCTTGAATATCTCATCCCAATGTTGCAGTGGATGCACGCAGACCTTGATAAAGCGGTCGCAAACCATGGTGCGTTGCGTGACTTCAGCGGACAACTTGCCCACGCGTTCGAGCAGATCAGCCTCCTGTACCGGCTGGGACGATCGATGCATGGTCTCGCTGATCCCGTCGAGTTCATCAGGATGACGTGCGCACTCCTGCGTGAAACACTGGACTTCGAGTGGGTTGCGGTGAAGTTGGCCTCTGATGGGCCGGTGCCGGAAATCGTCGACGCACTCGTTTGCTCGGGCGATTTTTCGGCCGATCAGAATAAGTTTGGAGCACTCACGGCACAGCTTATTGCCGAGCTTGACACGGATCAGTGGACAAAGCTACTCGAGTGCAACGAGAGTGAGTTGGCGGCGCACGTCAAGTCCCAGGTGGTGGTGGAACCGATCGTATGTGCCGACAAGGTAATCGGGCTCTTGCTGGCGGGCGACAAGCGCGGCCCAGATTCAGAAGTCACGAGTGTCGAGACGCAACTGCTCGACGCCGCGGCTGACTATCTCAGCGCCTTTCTCCACAACGTCGCCATGTACGTCGAGCAACGAGCGTTGTTCATGGGAACGCTGAAGGCGCTGACAGCGGCGATCGATGCCAAAGACCCTTACACCTTCGGTCACTCCGAGCGGGTGGCGCTGCTCGGCTCGCAGCTTGCACGAGCTTGCGGTATGGACGACGCACAGGCAGAGCGGGTGCGGATCGCAGGGTTGGTGCACGATGTAGGCAAGATCGGCGTGCCTGAAGCCGTGCTCGGGAAGCCCGGCAAGCTTACCGAGGCCGAGTTCGAGCTCATCAAGCGTCACCCCAGGATTGGATACGACATACTCAAGGACATCAACCTCTTGGAGGATGTCTTGCCCGGTGTGTTGCACCACCATGAACGGGTGGACGGCAAAGGCTACCCCGAGGGGCTCAGCGGAGAGAACATTCCACTGTTAGGTCGGCTCCTGGCGGTCCCTGACGCCTTCGACGCGATGAGTTCGGATCGACCGTATCGATCGGCCATGACGCGCCAACGAGTGCTCAACGAGATCGCCGATTGCACCGGCGCACAATTCGACCCGAATTTTGCCGACGTCTTTCTGACACTGGATCTCACCGAATACGACGCGCTGGTCGCAAGCCACCGGGCGCAGGAGTCCGAGGCCGCTTGACGCCTACCAATCGGGCGGGGATGGCGCTCAGTCCACGATGCGCCTCCAGCTCCCAGTTTCGAGCACCATTCTCGGCTGCGTACCGCCAAAACCCGGCGGGGGCTTGTCAACGTAGGTCGAGCGGTAACGAAGATCCAGGTCGCTACTCCGAACCAGGACATCCTCTTCCGCGACCACGACGCCGTCAATGATGGGATGGTTCTGGAAAACTATCGTTGTTGCGGAGTAGACGAGCCCCTTGATCATCGATGGATATGCATCGAGTACGTCGAGGTTCTCCGACCCCAGTGGATAGGGATATGGCGTGCCCGGCGGGTTGAAGTTCTCATTGAGCGAACTCTCACTCAGACCGGTCGTTCCGATCCCGATGATGATCTGGTCGTCCACCAAGAGCGCCGGGTAGTTCGCCACGGCAGGTTCCCACGAGACCGATCCTTGGACCGCTGAGCCTGATCCGGGATCGATCATCACCAGCGTGCCGACAATTCGGCAGTCTTCAATAAAGACTTTCTTTCCCAGGCAATCAAGTACGTAGATGCCCTGCGGGTTCGTGACTCCGGTTCCGAACGGATTGTTAGAGGGACTAAGAACCGTGTGTCTGATGCGGCGGTCACTGGTAAGACCAAGCTCGATCAGCACGGCGTCATCGATTCTGAAACTCTCCAGGCTGGTGTCGGTTTCGACATACATCACGGCCGATTCCAACGTGCCGACCCAAGCAAGCGTAAAGTCGCCTTGGAGTCGCTTCCATTTCCCACCAGCCGTCTGTGGTGCCGTGGACCAATAGGAAAACTTAGGTAACGAGATCGCTGTCTCTTTGTATTCGATCCTGACCGTGATCTTGATGCCGGAAACGTTCACATCCACCTTCTGAGCCTGCGCCTCGACGTGATAGGTCGCGCCGCTTACGATCTGATCCGTGATGTCATGCGCCGGCCCGGCCCAAGGTGCAGTGCGGTTCGACACCAACAGCGAGGAAGAACCGGTCTTGGCCTTGGACGAGTCCACGGCGATATCGCACCCGCTATTGAACGGATACCAGTCTGTCGTGCCCGATTCAAAACCCGGATTCGTCAGGAGATTGACCCCGCCGATGAACAGGTCGTTGTAGTTGATGGGCGTACCGTTGGCGATGTAATAGTCCAGAGCGGTATCTGGGTCCGGCATCTCGCGCTCCGGCACGTTCCTGACGACGCTGCCAAAGTACGTACCGCCAACGACATTGCCCGCGGCTTGCGCGTCAGCGTAAATCTCCGTGTTCCCCTGACCGTCGATGTCGCCGTTCGCGCTGATCGTCTGATTGCTGTTAATCGTGACGTCTTTCATGATGATGTCATCGCCGGCGTGCAACGACACCTCAACCGCGCCCAGCCCCGTCCTCGGCTCCAGCGTCACCTGTAGTTTATGCCGTGACTGACCTTTGATGCCGGTCGCGGTCAGGATGACCGGATCGTCCGGAGAATCGGTGATATCGTCATCGACGGGGTCGAATGCCTCAAGGGAGAATGTTCCACTTCCCATCGGCACGTTGTCGGCCCAGAGCCCGTTCCCTTTTTTCGTCCGCCAGTTCGGATCCTGCTGAATCCACAGCAAGCCCATCTCGATCCCCGAGCGGGCAAAAAGTCGTGCTTGAGCCGAATCATTGGTGTTTGCCGCCGCCCGCAGTTGCACGCGCATGACGAGCAGCGCCGACAGGCCGATCACAGTCACGATCATGGACGTCATGAGGACGATCAGATAGACGCTGCCACGGCGATGCGGGATGAGGGAATGTCCCATGTTGTTAGTCCACTTCGATCGTCAAAGAATCAGTATCAATGCCGCCTTGGCCGTCGGAGACCGTGAGGATGGCGGTGTACAACCCCGTGTTCTGATAGGTGTGGTTGATCGTGATTCCGCTGCCGGAAGTGCCGTCGCCGAAGACCCAGAAGTACACGAGCAGGTCGCCGTCCGGATCGGTGGAAGCGCCGGCGTCGAACGTCACCGTATCTCCGCCTTCAATCGATACCGGATTGGCAGAGGCTGAAGCGATCGGCGGGCGGTTGCCCGCGATTGCGATGGAATCCGAAACTGTGCTCCTCCAGGCTGCGGTTCGAAACGCAATGAGCGTCGCAGCCGGTTCGGCGCCCCTTGCAGCCGTCACCGTGATACGCTTGATTCCCGTGGGCGATGACGCGGGTTTCTGAAGATCGTTCGGATCGATCCACTGGACCGCAACGCTTCGGGTCCATCCGTTGTAGCCGATGATCGGCGAACCATTCTTGAGTTGCGGCGGCGCAGCCGTCCAACCGTGATAGTCATCCACATCGTCAAACGCGCTGCGCGAGGGGCCGCTTTCCGATCCTTCCACGCCGAACGAAGGCAGATCGATAGGCTCCTCGTATTCCTGTTCCAGAATCTCGCTCATTAGATCATATGCAAGTTGTTGCCCCCGGCCGTGATCAGACATGATCAGTTGTATGGTCTTGGATGTCCCCAAGGTGTTCATCGCGGACACAAGCAGGACGCTCACGAGAACAACGCTGATGACGGCCTCGATCAAGGTGAACGCGCGATTCGCGGTTCCTAAACAGCGCGGAGCTCCGTGGAAACGATTCATAGTGTGGACGCCACAACGAGGATACAGACGGAGTCGAACTCAGCATCGGCGCCGGACTCCCCGATCTGGGCATACCGCGCCGTATTGCTTGCGCCCGTGTACTTCCAGTACAGGTGCGTTGCCTTGTACACGCCGTTCACGAAGACAGCCACCGTATCGTTTTCCGGATCAAGAATGAGGCGCAGATCAACGAACTCGCGAGGCAGGCCTTTCACTCGGACGAACGTCTCCGCGGTCGTGGCGTTCAGATAGTGAGCCGCCTTGAGCGTCTGCGTGCCATCGTCTTCCAACACGATCGACGCGCTGATCCTGGCCGACGTCGTATCAACACGGTCGAAGTAGATGTCGAATACTGCACCAGACGCACCGTCGGCGATGGTGTCGCGGAACCGAATGTTCGCGACGGTCAGTTCGACGAAATCGTTGTCGGGGTAGGTTCGCAGTTGTGTGGTGGTCCCGACCTTCCACGTTCCGCCCCCAAGCTCGGTCGTATCGAACACGCTTCCGTCGATCGTTCGCCAATCGGGAACGCCATCCGCATCAACGTCCATGGCGGTCGGGTCAGTGTCAAAGTCAGTCTCCCACCGCGCCGAGAGCAGCGCCGGCGCATTGAGCGTCTGGATGGACGTCTGCGTACGAGGGGCGTCCGGGCTGCCGGCTTGGAGTGTCACTCGCACCAACTTCAGGAAACCGCTCGTGGCGTACTGCGACGGGCCGGGTCGGGTGATCTTCCCGTAGAGTTGGCAGATCATCGACCGCCCACTGTCGTACGTCCAGGACGCACCGCCATCGAGCGTCCGAAGGCGACCTGATCCACTGTCGTCGTCGTATTGGATCGTGACTGAACTTATGCCGCTGTTGTGCTCGAGCACAAGGCAGATTCCCTCCTCGGGCATGCGCCATCCTTCTGCACCGAACGAATATTCGTGCCACGTGAAAGCGGCGGGATCGAGTTGCAACTGATTCAACGGGAACTGCTCCAGTACCGTGTCGGTGGGCTGCAGATTCGCGTCGGCGGGACGGATCTGAACCTTCGCGGATCCTGGACTCGAGGCTTGCTTCGCTTTGAACTTGATTCGCGTCGGCCGCCAACTCATAGCGATGCCGGGTAGATCGGGAGCGAAGTACTGCCCGATCCAATCAGAGGCGGTCACCGCAAACGCCTTGAGCCCGCTGGTGTCTGTGTAATCGACCATCAACGAATCGAAGGCATCCTCCACGCCGGCGCCGGGATAGGATTCCGTCGTGCTTTGGATGTCGTAAACGAGATTGAACAGATTGACATCAGCGAGGAATGGCACCTCCGGTCGGCTGTTGTATTGCCTTATCAGCGGATCACCTGCGATTCCGGTCCATGCGTAGCGGATTCGTTCGGAGATCCCGTTGCCGTCACGATCGGGCACAGTGAAGGTGAGCGACGTCTGCGATCGCTCGGCAATGGAGAGCGCGGTCTCGAGCTCGTTTACGATTTGATCAAGCGCCGTGCCGGCCTCAACGGACTTGATAAGAGGGCTGTCGTTGTTAGGGAGAGCATGGCTTGCCAGCACGATCGACGAACCTATGCCGACGAGCAGAATCGAGAGAATGGCCAGGCTCACAGTCAGTTCGATGAGTGTAAACCCCCGCCGTGGCCGTCCGGGCGGTACCCAGATCGATGAGTGACCAGACTGACGAGCCATTATTGGACCTCCGCCGATCCAGTGTCTGGGTTGATAACCACGGTCCTTGTCTCCTCGCCAACCTGCACCGTGATGACGCCGCCGCTGTCGGGTACGCCATAGCCGTCAAATGTGAGCTGCGCATCGCCGCCCATGTCCACAGAAGCGATTCGAGCCAGGTACGGCGGCTCCTGGAGCATCACGACATACGTCATGCTCTGTCCATCGAGTGCGCGAACATTTGGAATTGAATAGGCGTGATTGGTAGTATCGAAACTGATGGTTCGGCTGGAGCTTGTCGTCTTGGCGGTCTGTTGGGCAAGCCTTATATCAGCGATGATTCGTCGTGCTGCAGCCTCGGCGCGATATCGAACCAAGGCGTTGGCGTATCTGGGTGCGGCAATCGCCGCCACGATTGTGATGACGGAGAGCACCATTACCAGATCGATGAGCGTAAAACTACGATGATGCTGAGCGCCCAACATACCATCGCCCCTTGTCGTTGTTCCTACCGGGGCTTGTGCAGTATCGCGCCATCACCAGCCGGCGCTGACCAGAGCGCCCCGCCGTTCGATCACGTGAATCAGTAGGTGTTGTACAGCTTCCCGCTGACGTCGGCCTCGGTCGTGGTGTTGGCCACGATCGTACCGCTCACGTCGTTGTAGACCCAACCAGCACCAGCCGCGCCCGCGGTGTCGGTAACGCCAACGCTACCGCGTTCCGTTCCGACGGCAAGCGGCGGAATCTTCCGGAGGTACGGACCGTAGATGAACACGCCGCCTTTGGTGGTGTTCGTGGCCCCATTGAAATCCGTAAACAACGTCATTTGGTCGACGAAGTTGGCGAGCACCGGAAACGTTCCACCATGCTCGGTCGCGTAGATATCCAGACCGCTTCTCATCACGGCCAAGCTGCCCGACAGCGACGAATCTGCGGCGCCTGCAGCGCCACGACTCATCCGAGGAATCGCGATCGCGGCGATGATCCCGATGATCACCACGACGATGATCAGCTCAATGAGGCTGAACGCTCGTTTGACGTGCTTTCGGGAAGAACTCATTCTCCGGCCTCCATAAGGCTTATTTGATGGGAACGACAATCCAGGCATCTGCTCGATCTCCAATTCATTATCGTCGGCTCTTGAGCGCTAGTTGAGTTGCGGTGGTGTCATGGCGCCGATGCTTGACACCTGTCAGCCACCGGGACAGGCCGATAAGTACGACTCGCTTTCGTCCGTCGAAAGCATTCGCTATTGCTGAGACAACTGAAGTTCGACCCGGACCCCGTTCGATTCCAGCACAGCATTACGGGCTCCCACCGAAATGAGCCGGAAGCCATCGATCTGTTGCCCGATAAACAGGCACTTGTCGTCGACGATAGCCGACCCATTGGCCCCCCCCGCCATGACGGCCATGAGACGGTGCGACCGGACGAACCTCGCGGCCGCAGAGCCGCCCACGTCCGGCTGCTGAACAACTGTGCCATCGTCATCGCCGAACCAACTCGGGGATAGCTCGAACGCGTCGCGTACGTCGGTGAGGTCCAGCGACCGAGCCTCGGCCACGGCCGAAAGGCGATCCGCGATGTTGCCGCCCTCGACTGGCAAGTCCGCCATCGCGGCGAGATCACGCCGGGCTGCGTCCAATACGGAGGTCGATGACGTCATCGCGTACTCGCTGACGGATGAATCCTGTGCTGCGGCATCGCTGGGGGCGAAGAACGTCTTATCGGCCGCAAATGCCGACAGACCGGCCACCAGCACGCATCCATAGACCTTGTGTTTTGTAGTGATAGGCATCGCCATAGACACAGACGATTCATCGCGGCCCTCTGCAAGTGATTTTTCGACTATTTCGAGTCCGGCACGGCTATCGGAGCCGCATACCACACAAGATCGAACTGAAACTGCGCCGGCGAGCTCGGATTATCGGACAGCTCAAACGCTGTGACGCGCACGTCGTGAAGGCGCTCGTGGAGCTCGTGAAGAAACGCAGCGCAATCGGAGTAATTGCCCGTCCCAGAAACGTTGATAGGGATCGTCTGAAACTGCTCACCGGATTCTGCATCCCTTGACCGCGACTCGTCAATAACCAGATTCTGTGCCACCGCCACATTGATAATCTGCGCCATGCGCGCGTTCAGAAGCTTCACCGGCTCCAAGTGCACCCAACTCGTCTCCCGCGCCTGTTGGACGAGTCCGACCTCTCGCTTGAGCTGTTTACATACGTCCTCGATTTGCGCTGCGAGCGTGCGTTGGTCCGCAAGTTCAGATTGGGCCGCATCGCGAGCGATGGCTGCGTGAGAGATCGGCCGGACTACGATAAAGAAGGCGGCAAGAGAGAACAGTCCGAAGAGTCCTACTCCCATGATCTCCACATGCCAGCGCTGGGGTCTGAATGGGGATCGCGTAGTCATGGTTGCAATCCCTCCTCGGTCTCAAGTAGACATTCAACGTGAAACGCGATGGCGTCGCCATCCAAGAACGGTTCACGCCTGGTGTCGAGCAGCTTGACTTGGCGAAACAGCGATGTCTCTTCAAGCCGCAATACGAACTCGGATACGGCCTGTTGCGACAGCCCGAGCCCGCCGAGCTGAAGCTGGATGGTCGTCGATTCCCGCGCGACTCCCGTCGCCGGCCCGCGCATACCGGGCGACTTATGGAGTGTCGTGAGCTTGCAGTTGCGCAGAATGATTCGATCACCGAGGGTTGTTGACAACAGCGCAAGTAAGGCGCTCCAGTCCGGCTGCTTTCCTATGGTCAGCGATGTTGTCAGCTCGGCGCGCGATCGGATAAGTTCGCCTCGCAACGCGGCAAGTTCCGACTCGGACTCCGCAACAAGGCCGTTGACCTGACGAAGTTCGTCGCGTAGGCCCGTATCATCGTTCAGCGCCGTCGCCCCGACAAGCACCAACACCCCAAGCCAACCGAGACCATAGACAGCGCATGTCATGAACCAAAAGCGGATGCGAGCGCTGCGGACTTGCGCTTCGCGGCGGGCTGAGGGTACAAGATTTACGCTGATTACTGACATTATCCATCCGGATGGCTGGCAAGGCCTACCGCGGCCGTCAGCAGGGGTGAGGCGCCATGCTTAGAAATGGCAGCCGTGACGTCGGCGATGTCTGTCGGTGCGACCGAGCGCCCTTCTATGCCAAGGTCTGCGGCGATCCGTGACACGAGGCCGGCGAGACCGGCTCCCTCGCCCGTCACAAAGATGCGCTCAACACGTCCCTGCGCATATTCCTGCGTTGCGAAAGTAATGGAGGCCTTCAATTCGGTGACAAGCCGGTCGACGTATCTCACGATCTGGTTGTGGACAGCGCTGGCCAGATCTGATCGTGCATCCCCATTCGCACCAACTGTTTCACACCCGACCTCCGCGATGAGGCGGTCCGTGATCTGGGCATCGATGTCGTACGTGGTTTGCAATGACGCATGCAATTGGCTTAGGCTTGAATCGACCAGGGTGCGCTCGAAGACAACTACCCCTCCACGGACCAAGGCGAGTTCTGCAAAACCCCATCCGACGTTCAGCAGAGCGGCCAGACCGTCCGACTCCGCAGAAAGCCGGCCGCACGCGCGCGCCAGCGCGCAGAGCCGAACATCAATCGCTCGCACCGTCAATCCAGCGCCTTCGAAGATATCGATCGCTGCATTCGCCAGCTCCGAGCGGCACGCCACGGCCATCACATGCTCGACCGCCGTTGCGCTACTATGTCCCCGCACGTCCCACGAGGCTATCTCGAGGGCTTGGGGATCACAGTGATGTGCCTTGGCGAGCTGGTTTCTGGCCGCTTGTGATCGCTCGGCCTGGGCGCCGTTTGATGAAACCTTGAGGATGCTGGTCATCACGGCTTCAGTGGGTAGGGCAAATACGACATCGCGGCCGCGAAATCCCTGCCGGTACAGAATATCGGTGACGCGACAGAGCTCGTCTTCGTCCAGGGGAATCGTGCTGTCGGCGCGAGGAATGGATATTGCAGCCTCGACGCGCAGATGATTCCGCGACTGCGTCAGTTGCACTGCGTTGACGTTCCGACCGTCGGCGTCAATGCCGATTGATGATCGCCGTGTCCTGAACACCCCTTTACGCTCCTCCTTGAGTAAGTGACGTCAGGTCAAACAACGGCACGAACATACTCAGAGCAAGGAAGGCGACGACGACGCCAAGGATAATGAGAATGATCGGCTCGACGATGCTGGCGAGCGTGCGAACGACGACCTCGTTCTCCTCGTCCATGAACTCGGCCATATCCGTCAACACGACGGCGAGCTGGCCGCTCTCTTCGCCGTGGCGGATCGCCTCCGTCATGGACGGATTGATCAGATAGGTCCCTTCAAACGACGCACTAAGCGGGCTACCGTTCGCTACGCCTTCCTCAGCGCATCGCATGAGATCGGCATACCGGGTGTTGACGGTCGCTCGGCGGGTCAGCCGCAGCGCTTCGAGTAGTTGCACCTGGCTACTCAGGAGTACGCCGAGGAGCGTCGCGATCCGAGCGGTAATCAAGCTGCGGACAAAGTGGCCGAGGTAGGGAAGCCGGACCAGCCAGGTGTCTACAGTGCGCCGCCCGACCGGTGTGGACAGCCCATACTTGCCCGCAGCGGCCGTGATCGCCGCCAGAATCAGCAACATCCACCATTTCGATCGGAGCACACCGCTGATCGTCAGGAGCATCTGCGTCGTCGGCGGGAGTGGGGCGTCCAGCGTCTCGAAGAGCCCCGCGAAGCGGGGAAGTACAAAAACGATCATCACCGTCACTACGACGACTCCAACCGTCGCCAAAAGACACGGGTAGATCAGTGCCCCCGCGATCGACCGGCGAATCCGCAATTGCTGGCGCGAAAGATCTGCCAAACGATTGAGCATTGAGTCAAGCTTTCCCGCAGCCTCGCCGGCCGCCATGAGGCTCTGGCAAACCGTATCGAAGCACAAGGGGTGTTGCTTCATCGCCTCCGACAGCGAGCTGCCGCCCTCGATCTGCCGGCACAGATCGTTGAGCACGTCGCGCCAAGGCCCCGGTGCGACTTGACGTCGGATTGCATCCAGCGACTGTGCCAGCGGTGTTCCCGTACGAACCAACACCGCCAATTGGCGAGAGAACATGGTGAGATTCTTCAGGCGGCGGCCGCGCCCACGGGGCGGGGTTATGCGTGATCCTGATGCACGAAAGCTTCTCGCCCCATCGGATCGCTCCGTCACATGTGAACCGGGAGCATCCAACGATCCGCTCGACTCGACCGTTGTCGTGTCGTCGGACGAACGACCGACCGAGCTTGCAGACTGATCTCCAGATCGCAACGCCAGTTTCATGCTGCCCCCCTCGTCTGCTCCCCAAGACCGGGATCAGCAGGAGCGACCCCCGCGACCGGGTCTAATGCAAAATCATCGTCGATGTGAGTTGCTCTGAGAACTTCCTCCAGGCTGCTCTTTCCTCGGATAGCGAGGCCGACGCCTTCCTCGCGCAATGTTGTGACGCCTTGCTCGGTGAGCTTCGCTCGCAGTTCATGGGTCGGAGCGGCTCGATGGATCAGCTGTCGTACCGGCCCGGTGATTCGCATGACCTCATAGATACCCACCCGGCCCTGGAACCCGCTGTTGTAGCACTGTTGGCAGCCGACACCCTTGGTGAAGGCCAGCCCGGTCTTGTCGATAGCGCCGGCATCCTGGAGCACCTGCTCGGTGGGGTAATATTTCGTGGCGCATCCTTCGCAGTTCGTACGAATGAGGCGCTGAGCCACGACACCATTGAGCGCGCTCGACAGAAGATACGGCTCGAGGCCCATGTCCAGAAGTCGTGCCACCGCACCGGGAGCATCGTTCGTGTGCAAGGTGGCAAGGACGAGGTGACCCGTCAACGCCGCCTGCACAGCGACTCGCGCTGTCTCTTCGTCGCGAATCTCGCCCACCATGATGATGTCGGGGTCCTGGCGAAGAATGCTTCTCAAGGCGCGCCCGAACGTCATACCCACAGCCTCGTGGACCTGGATTTGGTTGATGAGGTCGAGTTGATACTCCACAGGATCTTCGACCGTGACAACATTAATCTCCGGGCTGCGAAGAAGATCGAGCGCGGAGTAGAGCGTCGTCGTCTTGCCGCTTCCAGTCGGACCCGTGACCAGACCAAGACCATGCGGTTGTTCCAGAATCTGCTTGAAATCCGCCATCGCGGCCGGCTGTAAGCCAAGATCTTCCAGCCTGATCGTCAAGTTTTCTTTGTCGAGGATCCGGATCACGATCTTTTCGCCCAGCAGCGTCGGCATGCTGGAGACACGCAGGTCGATCTCGCGTCCAGCGGCAATGATCCGGATTCGCCCCTCCTGCGGCAAGCGCTTCTCAGCAACATCCATCCCGGCCATGACCTTCACACGTGAGACGATCGGAGCGTGCATCCCCGCCGGCGGCTGCATCAGACGCTGCAGGATCCCGTCTATCCGGTAGCGAATACGCGTGCCCTTTCGCTCAGGCTCAATATGAACATCGCTGGCGCCGTCTTGAACTGCGGTGAGCAGCGCCATGTTCACGAGATTCACGATCGGGCTGCCTTCGACCATCTGATCGAGATCGGCGGCAGCGCCTTCGTCGACCGTTTCGCGTTCAACCACCTCGACGTCCGAGTCCTTCAGTGAAGCGAGGAACGCATCGACATCGACGTTGCCTCCAGCATACTTCTTTATGAACTCGATGATGTTGGATTCAAGCGCCAGGACCGGACGGATCTTGCAGCCGGTGAGACGTCGCAACGTATCAATCGTCGGTAGAGCCTGCGGTTCGGCCATCGCCACCGTCAGCGACTCGTGAACCTTGAAGATCGGGATGACCTTGAGTCGCGTGGCCTCCTCCTCGCCGATCATCCCAAGCAGTGAAGGATCAATCAGCCCATGTCGAAGCACGCAACCGCGTACACCCAGGCATTTGCTCAGCGTCCGTACGATCGCGCCGGGACTGATCACGCCTTCGGCAACAAGCAGCTCGCCCAGACGAAGCTCGCTGCTCTTTTGCTGGTCCAGGGCTTGCGCCAACTGGTCCTCGGTAAGAACACCTTCCTCGACCAGCGCTTCGCCGACTCGAAATTTGCCGGCCGGTTCCGTCACAGAAAGCTCCTCACCGCGGAGTTCACGTCCGTGAAATGCTCAAATTCGCAGGTCAGTTCCGTCAGTTCGAACACTTCACGAAGCACGTCGTTGACACCGGCGATCTTCAGAACTTGCCCGGTCTGGGTGAGCTGTTGCGAAACCTCGACCAGTACTTCCAATCCTCTGCTGTCTATGAACGGGACGTTGGACGCGTCGAGAACCAGCCGACCAAGACTCTTTACCCGCACCTCGAGCATCTGGGTTTTGAGGCGCTCGGCGTCGTCCTGAGTCAACGCGCCAATGGGCCTGACGACAGCGACCGCACCGTAATTGAGTTCCTCGATCTTCATCCTCGTCTACGCCGCCTCTGCATGCACGGGCAGCCGCACGCTGAACGTGCTCCCCTTATCGAGCTGCGACTCGACGCGTATTTCGCCCCCGTGGAGTCGTATAATCTCCCGCGCGAGCGACAGTCCCAACCCCGAACCGGTTATCTCGGCCACGCGTGGGTCGTTAGCGCGCCCGAATCTTGCGAATATGCGAACCATGTCTTCTTCGCTAATGCCGATGCCGTTGTCGACGATGTCTACGGTCACCTCGTCATTCTCGACATCGACGTTGACGGTGATGCGCCCGCCTTGAGGCGTATACTTGATCGCGTTGTTCAGGATGTTGTGCAGCGCCAAAGTGAGCTTGTCCCGATCTCCCTTGATGACCGGGAGCTTCGGCGGCAGGTTGAACTCCAGCGCGGTGCCCTTTTCCTTGGCCTGAGCGGAACACTCCGTTTGCATTTCCTCAAACAACGCCTCCAGTCGCACATCGTCCTTTCGCAGTTCGATAGTTCCGGCCTCAATCTCCGCCACAGACAACATGTCATTGACGACGCGCTCCAGTCGTCTCGTCTCCTGATTGATCACGTTGAGACATTGAGCCCGAGTTTCCGGATCTGCATGCCCTTCCTCGATGGCGGTTTCGGCACACAGACGGATGTTTGTCAACGGCGTACGCAACTCATGTGCCACCTGCGTCACGAACGTGTTGCGAGATTCATCCGCCACGCGCTGCTGGGTTACGTCCTCGATGACGATAACGGCGGCGCTGGGATCCTCACGCCGTAGCGAACGCATTGTGAAGCGAAGGACCGCGCCGCCGCCGCTGTCGCTGTCGCTGCCGCCGTCGCCGCGCGTATCGACTTCTACGGATACACGGTTGCCCGCCGTCGCTGAAGCTACCTCGGATAGCAATTCGACCACATGCTTGTCCGGCGCGATCTCGCGGAAGCCAGCGCCACGGATCTCATCTGGCGACGTGTCCAGGAATGCAGCCGCAGCCCCGTTGGCGTATGTGATGTCGAGATTCCGGTCCACCACGATGAACCCATACCACATCTCTTCCAACGCGTTGCCCAGTTCGCTACCGGACTGCACCGGAGATTGCAGGATTCCCTCGACGCGCCGGCTCATGACTTGCTCTTGAAGCTGCTCCTTCTCCGTCACCAGTTTGTTCCAGGCCTCGGCCTCAGCCCGGCGCGTACCTTGGATAACCAGCGTGGCCGGTTCGGACCCACCGGCTTCGTGGGCCAGCAATGCCTCTCGTATGAGACCCATCGTGCCCAACCGGGCGCGCATACGCCGGTACACCAGCAGAAGCGATATCAAAGCGAGAGCGCCGATGATGCCGACGCCAGTCTGAGCTTCCCAGAAGTAGGCGATGTCGTTCGTTACATTCGCGGTGAGATCGAGCTGCCCAGGGCCGCGACCGGGAACCGTCAACGGGTATATCAGGCTGAGCAATCCGTCGGGCGTTTGGGCCGACGACTCTGCGACCGCAGAGCCTGACCATGTCGCCGGCAGTTCGGTCAGTGTGATTCGGGAGGGTTCGGCGTCCGCGATGACCTGCCCATCGCCAAGAATGATCCTGCAGCGATCGAGATCGAAGGTGCGGGCTGCATCAGCCAGCAGTCGGCGCGTGACCGACAGCTCGTTCGAGGACAGGAGACTCGTTACTGTCTCGGTCAGAATCAAGCCCAACGAGTGAATCTCGTCAATGCGCGCGGCCTCCATCGCGTTTCGATGAACACGGAAGGTCCAATAGGCGGTGCCGCCCATGACCGCCAACAGGATGGCCGCCAGGACCAGACCGGTGGATGCAACAACCGACTCACCGCGCAGCAACATGCTGCTCGGCCACCACGGCTTCTTTGGCCTCCCTGATGGCGTCATACAACAACATCTCCGTCGCCGAAGAGAATCGGCTCCAGTATGAGGCTCGTATCGGCTATATAGAATCGGACCTGAACAGACGCCGAAGCCCTTCGATCCCTTGCGAATACTGATGCGTGTATGGTCCGAATACTCGATCCCGCGGCAGAGCTTGTGCTTCTGGAAGATGGACGGCATCGGCTGATGGGGGCGTGGCTCGATGGTCGTTTGACGCTTCGCCGCAAACGGGATTCAAGCGATCGGCGGCGCCCACGTCAGGAGACAGCCCCCGAGAGCGCTGATACCGAGGCAGCCCACCCGTAGGTACTATTCTCACCGCCCGCGGAAACACACGATGCGAGGGAGTTGGCGCGCGCAGACCAAGGCCGCCATATCCGCTGACCGGCCTTTGGCGAGGCTCAGGCCAACGGGTTGGTCACAGTGCTCCCGAGCGTGGCGAGAAGGCCATCTTGCAGGGATTCGGCAGCACGGTTGCGGTTCGCGCACGCCGATCGCGCGAATCAATTTCCATCGTCCGCTTTGTCTTGCTCCACCCAGACCGCAGGGATGTCCTGATCGCGCACAAGCTGATTGAACGCCGGCACGTCGGTTTCCACGATCGCCGTGAGCGTGGCCAGTTGGGCCTCAATCTGTCCGTACAGATCGTCAAACACGTCGTAGCTCTGCGTGGTCGGCCGACCGTTGCTGCGGGAAACGACGCCGGCCAGAGCCGCGATCTTGTTGTTCAATCTGATCGGGAAGTTCAGCGGGTCCTGCCTGCTCTTTGACTTCGTTTGGATCAGCTCGACCTCGACGGCCGTCAGTTGCTTGTTCAGCGTCTTGCCCGCTTCGAGGATCGAGTCCATGCCGTCGATCTCTTTCGCTTTGGCCGTCATCGTCTTGATCTGTTTGCGAACATTACGAATCTGATTGACCGCCCTGTGCGCGTCGGAGACGGCATCGCGGATTCGAATCAGCAGGTCGAACTGCGCCTGGTAATCATCCTGCGTCGCGTCAACACGAGGGTCAGCGGCGATCTCAAATCCACAGTCCAGTGCTCTCGCACCAACTGTCAGCCGAACCTCGTAGGCGCCCGGGACTGCCTGCGGACCACGGACGCTCCCGCCCCACATCACCGCCCCGGGCACTTTTTCCGCGTCGGCGTAGCGCATGTCCCAGCGGAAGCGGTTCATGCCTGCCTCGGCTGAGGCGTTCCGTGATCCGCCCCCACCTCGCCGCCACGGCGCGGCCGCTTCGTCGTCTTCACCGCTGGGCGAAGATTCCTTGCTCGTGAAGGAACGAATGATTTCACCATCCGAGTCCAGAAAGTCGAGTGTAATCGGCGCTTCAGGCTCCGTGGCCAAGTAGTAGTGAACATCAACGGTATCACGGCCGACACGATACGTCCGCGCGGGCGCGAACACGTGCGCCTCGGCCAGCGTCACATCTTCCGTCAATTGCCGCAGCACGGCCAAATCGCTGAGTATCCAAAACGATCGACCTTGGGTGGCCACGACCAGATCGTCATCCTTGACGACGAGATCAGTAATCGGCGTTGCCGGCAGCTTCAACTGCAGACTCTGCCAGTGCTCGCCATCGTCAAACGAGACGTACACACCCGTCTCAGTGCCCGCGTAGAGCAGTCCACGGCGATCGGGATCCTCGCGCACCGCCCGGACGAACGCATCATCATCAATCCCGGAATTGATTTGCTTCCACGTCTTGCCATAGTTGTTCGTCTTGAAAATATATGGCCGGAAGTCGTCCATCTTGTAACGATTCACGGCGAGGTACGCGGTGGCGGGATCATGGGGCGAGGCTTCGATCTGACTGATGAGGCTCCATTCGCCAAGTCCAACGGGCGTGATCTCGCTCCACGTCTGACCGCCGTCCTTGGTGATATGCACGAGCCCGTCATCGGTGCCGACCCAGATCACACCGGGCTCATGCGGCGATTCGACCATGGCGAAGATCGTGCAGTAATACTCGACGGATGTGTTGTCCTGCGTGATCGGTCCACCGGATGATTGCTGCTTGGATTTGTCGTCCGTCGTCAGATCAGGGCTGATCGCCTCCCAACTGTGACCCTCATTCGTGGATTTGAAGAGCAGGTTGCCGCCGACATAGAGCACATTGGGATCATGCGGTGAGATCACGATGGGGAATGTCCATTGAAAACGGTACTTCATCGACTCGACGCCTGCGCCCATGGGGTTATCCGGCCAAACCGTAATGTTGCGCGACAGCCGGTGGCGGTGGTCGTAGCGCGTGAGATGTCCGTCGTAGCTGCCGGCATAGACAATGTTCGCGTCATCGGGCCGGACGGCGATGTATCCGCTCTCACCCCCTCCAACCGAATACATGTCGCCAGTGCGAAACTGGGCAGCCTGGCTCGAGACGCTGATCGTGCTGTTGTCTTGCTGAGCGCCGTACACGCGATAGGGGAACTGATCGTCCGTGGTGACGTGGTAGAACTGAGCCGTAGGAAGCGTATCCTGGCGGGTCCAACTCTTGCCGCCGTCGAACGAAACGTTCGCGCCGCCGTCGTTGGCCTCGACCATGTTCAGGTTGTTGTCGGGATTGATCCACAGATCGTGATTGTCGCCGTGCGGCACGCGCAGCCTGGTGTCAAAGCTCTTTCCGCCGTCGGTTGATTTGTGGAAACTCACGTTGAGCACATAGACGGTTTCAACATCCTGTGGATCAGCGTAGATGTGAGTGTAGTACCAGGCGCGCTGGCGAAGCGAACGATCACTGTTGACGCGCCGCCACGTTTCGCCCGCATCGTCCGAGCGAAAGACACCGCCGTCGTCAGCTTCGATGATCGTCCATACGCGATCGGGATTGACCGGCGAGACGGTGACGCCGATCTTGCCCTTTATTCCCTTGGGTAGACCGCTTGTGAGTTCGTTCCACGTATCGCCGCCATCGGTTGATTTGTATAGCCCAGAGCCGGGGCCGCCGCTTTCCAACGCCCACGGCGTGCGATTCACCTGCCAGAATGCAGCGTACAGGACGCGCGGGTTGACGGGATCCATCGCGAGATCGACGGCTCCCGTTTCATCATTGACGTACAGCACGTTCTCCCACGTCGCACCGCCGTCTTGTGAACGAAAAACGCCGCGCTGCTCGTTGGCCCCGAAGATGTGTCCGAGTGCGGCCACGTATACGAGGTCGGGATTTGCCGGGTGAACACGAATGCAGCCGATCTGTCGCGTGTCGTCGAGCCCGATGTTCCGCCAGGTCTTGCCGGCATCAATTGTCTTGTAGACTCCATCGCCGTGTGAGAAGTTTCCGCGTACGCACGCCTCACCCATGCCGACATATACGACGTTGGGATCGGACTTGGCGACCGCAATAGCACCAACCGAGCCGGTCTTGAAGAAGCCGTCGGAAACCGGCGCCCAAGTGAGGCCGGCGTTGGCGGTCTTCCATACACCGCCTCCGGTCGCGCCCATGTAGTAGGTCATCGGATCGCTAGCGACACCGGCACACGCGGTCGCGCGACCGCCCCTCGGGGGGCCGATGCATCGCCAACTCAGAGCCGAGAGAAACTTCTCATCGTACCCGTGGGTTGATGTCTTTGATTCTCCGGCAGCCGCGGCCGGCGGCGTCAAGGCCGACACCACACCCAACGACAATGCCAGACCCAGGCATAGCGCTCCAAATCGTCTCGTGCTCTTCATTCGATCGCCTCCACCAAATGGTTCGCCGCTTCGTTGCGACACCCCACCAGCTTACCGATCGCGCCGCCGTTCCGCACACCCAAAACGGGAATATGGGAGCAGCAATGGCAAAAATGTGTCTCCTCGGGCGGCCGCAAAGCCGTGTGGTGACGGGGTTTTGAGCCATTCGGTCGGTTGGCCCGCTGCGAAACGCAGCCCCGCGATGGCGAGCAGAATCCTCGGATCTCACCACGGGCGCAGCGTTACTCGCCTGTCGAGGCCTCGATGCCTTCTTCTAAAACCCACCCTGTCGCATTCGGTGCAACAGCCCGCGGATATGCATCCGCGGCTAGCACGTTTTGATGCCGTCTTGTTCTCCCTCAATGCCTTGATGCCTCGATGCCTCGATGCCTCGATGCCTTGATGCCTTGATGCCTTCTTCAAGAAGAAGTGGAGCCGGGGGGAATCGAACCCCCGTGCCGGAACAGTCAGCAAGCCGCGTCTACACGTGTAGTCGTTATTTGATCTTGGTGAATTAGGCGACTAACGACCGCCTCCTAAAACACCATGGCATACAAGTTTCTCGCTCCGCCGAAGTATGCCAGCCCATTGGAGCCAGCCCGATGATCGTCGATCGCCAGCCGTATCGGGCGTCAAGCTGACGATCGTCACCGCAATTACGCGGCGAGTGCTAACTGAGTGTCAGCAATTATTAGTTTGCATCCTTTTTACGTGGCAAGGATGCTCCACGACGCGCAGCAACAAGCCTTCCCTGTCCGGTCGAATCCAATTTCGGCCCCAGTTGTCAAAGAAGAGGAAGAAAGGCACGAAGGCATTAGGCATTAGTGAAGAAGGCATCATATGCATGCCAGTTACATCGGTCGAGATCGAAGACCACACCAGCGAACGGCAGTGATTATCCATGGTGGGGTATGATCCTGAGCTTATGAACAGGCTCGCGCAGACACCGAAGCCCCCCTACTACGCGGTCGTGTTCTCGTCACAGCGAACCGAGAACGATGCCGATGGTTATGCTGAAATGTCAGACCGTATGTTCGCGCTCGCCGCCCAGCAACCGGGCTATCTGGGTGTGGAGGCCGTGTCAGGCGAGGACAGCTTTGGGATGACGGTTTCGTATTGGGAAAGCCTTGACGCGATCCGGAACTGGCGAGCGCAAGCGGAACACAAGATCGCACAGGCGCAAGGCCGAGCGAAGTGGTACGAGAATTACAAACGTCGGATTTGTCTGGTGGAGACGGAGTACAGTTTTGAGCGCACCGCAGGACGCAGTAGTGATAGCGGAGTTGGATCGTGAAACGGATATTGTTCTTCTATCTGATTCTGACGATCATCATCGGCACGCCGATTTCGTGGTACGCCTGGCCGAAGTCGCTTCCTCATCAGATGTCACCTTCCGACATGAGACTCTATTACCGAGGATTCGGGTTCAATGACGGGACCGGCATCTTCGGCAGACGCTGGTATGCGGTGACATTCGATCCCGAGCATGACGGCAGTCATTGGCAATTCGAGTTCATCGATTCAGGATATAACCCATACAAGGCGTTCTACTCAGACGGCTCGCTCCAGCAAGAAGGTAAATGCAGAATCGAGATCATGGGACTTGAGTATGCGCCGTACCCCAACTGGAGTGATTTGGAATGGGCAAAGTGCTATCGGCCGGATGGTTCACTTGGATCGAAAATTGTCGACGGCACCGGAACCCAAACGCAATGGATGCAGGATGGAACTAAGGTATGGGAATTGGAGTTAGTGGACTACGAGCGCGTAGCTCACACAAGGTGGTATCCCAACGGACAGTTGCGCACCCACCAAGCCTACGTGAACGGCGAAGTGCACGGACCCTTTATCAGCTACTATCCGTCCGGAGCCAAGCAGACCGAGGGCGCGTACGACGCAGGACGGCGCGTCGGCACATGGATCCGGTACAACGAGGACGGTTCCGTTGAATCAACCGAGTCAAATTGAATGATCGAGAATCGGGACGGCGAAAGCTCGATGCCTCGATGCCATGACGCCGCTATGCCTCACCCGAGCGGGTTGCCGAAGTGGTCGCGATAGACGGGTACGATCGCTTGGAGCACTTGCATCAGCACCTCGGCCGGCGTACCGACGGCGATCACGTCGCTGATCAGATGCGCATCGTAATAACTCAGCACCGGCGCGGTTTCTTCATCGTACACCTCGAAGCGCCGGCGAATGACCGATTCGTCGGCATCATCAATTCGCCCTTCGGTCTCGGCCCGCTTCTTCATGCGTTGCACCATCTCGTCGATGTTGGGGGCCTTGAGATGGATGATTCGCAGCACCTCGATGTGCGCATCGACGATCTTCGCCTGGTTGACGTTGCGCGGAATTCCATCTAACACGAGCAGGTCCGTACCGGGTCGAAAATCCTCGGCCTCGATCTTCTGTTGCATGTAACCCTGCCAGGCCCGGATCGTGAACTCGTCCGGGACGAGCAACCCCTGCGAGGAATACTCCAAAAACTTCTTGCCCAGCTCGGATTCTTTGTCGAGTGAGCGGAAAACATCGCCGGTGGCGAGATGGAAGAAGCCGGGGATATGGCCGAGGAGTTTGCCCTGGGTTCCCTTGCCTACGCCCGGGGCGCCAAAGAGGAGCACACTTTGGTAACGGCCTGCCATGCGAAATCTCCGAGATCGTGGTCGCGAGCGAACAGTATGGCGAGAAACGGTCGAGTCGCAAAGCCCCCCCCGCCCCCGGAATTGAAAAGAAGGCAACCGGGTTCCATAGGTGGCGAGCCACGGCCACAAAGCGTATCGTCCGCAGTCGTGCGAGGGTTGACCCGACGTTGGATTTATCGTGCACCGGGCGAGGCGACCCCGGCCGAGCCATCGTCCGTCGTGCAGCGGGTCTTGAAAGCTCGCGGATTGACCGGCCCGGATGCCATTCGCCGATTCTGCGAGCCGAAGCTCACTGACCTCCACGATCCGGGGCTGCTCCCCAATGTAGAACGTGCGGCCCTGCGGCTGGTCGAGGCGGTGCGCGGCCAAGAGCAGATCGTGATCTATGGCGACTACGACGTCGATGGGATCACCGCCAGCGCTATCCTTTATTACATCATCAAGGCGGTCGCGCCGGACGCCAACGTTCGGACCTACGTGCCGCACCGTATAGATGACGGTTACGGCCTCAGCGGTGACGCATTACGGCAGCTCAGATCAGACGGGGCCCAGCTCGTGATCTCGGTGGATTGCGGCATCACCGCGATCGAGCCGGCCCGAATCGCCCGTGAGATCGGCCTGGACCTGATCATCACCGACCACCACCGTCCGCCGCAGGAAGCAGGTGCGCTGCCGGACGCCTTTGCGATCGTCCATCCGGGTTTGCCTGGAAGTACGTATCCATTCAGCGAGCTTTGCGGCGCGGGTGTCGCCTACAAGCTCGCGTGGCTGTTTGCAACAGTTTGGTGCGGCTCCAAGCGCGTCGGCAAATCACTCCAACAGACGCTGCTTCATTTGTTGCCGCTCGCTGCCCTGGGGACGATCGCGGACGTCGTGCCGTTGGTTGACGAGAATAGGGTGATTGCCATGTTCGGCTTGCGTTGGATGAAGCAGACACCCATCGTTGGGTTGCGGGCGCTGATCGAAGCTTCGGGCCTGATGGACGAACATATCGACTCAGAGAAAGTGGGGTTCGTGCTCGGACCGCGACTCAATGCTTGCGGACGAATGGGTCATGCGGAAGAAGCGTTGCGTATGCTCACGACGTCCTCCACTGGGGAAGCTGCGACAATCGCAGCCCAACTCACGCAGTTGAATAGACAGCGCCAGAAGACGGAGCGGGAGGTATGTGATCACGCGGCCCAAATGGCTGAAGATTCGGGAATGACCGCCGACGATCACCGCGCGATCGTTTTGGCCGATGAATCCTGGCATCGTGGGGTGATCGGGGTAGTATGTTCTCGGATCGTCGATCGCTTCGGCCGGCCAACGATCCTGCTTCAGCGAGAAGGCGATACGTGCAAGGGTTCGGCGCGCAGTATCGACGGATACTCGATGTACGATGCGCTGAGCGCATGCTCGGATCATCTGCTCAATTTCGGCGGGCACGATGGCGCGGCTGGTCTGTCCGTAGCGACGGCGAATCTTCCCGCCTTCACCGAAGCGTTCGTCGAGCACGCCAACGCCCACATCAGCGCCGAGGAACTCACGCCAGCTGTGGACATCGACTGCGACGCCACGCTAGACGAGCTGGATATGGATACGGTGAAGCGGATCGCGGCCCTGTCGCCGTTCGGCCGATCGAATCCTCGCCCCGCGCTGCGCATTGAGCGGGCCACGCTCGCCGAGGCGCCTCGCCAGATTGGCAGGAACGGCCGGCACCTGACGCTCCGGCTGCAACAGGATCTCGGGGCGAGCCGAAAGATCGTGCGAACCGTCTGGTGGGGTGCGGGCGGCTTGGCCGCTGATCTTGCTGCGGGCATGTGCCTGGACGTCATCATCGAACCCAAGATCAATACCTGGAACGGTCGGACGAGCGTCGAGGGCGAAATCAAAGACGTGCGCGTGTGCGAAGTGTGATCGCAAGAGCCTGCGGATATTCATCCGCAGCTAGGAAGAGTGCGAAGTAAGTCCGGCCGCTTCGAGCACCTGATGTAAACCGAGCGCATCGGATTCATCGAACGCGCCGAGGTCCGACGAATCGATATCCAGCACACCCCAGCACACGCCGCGCTCATCGAGCAGCGGCATGACGATCTCGGATCGGTCCCGCGGATCGCAGGCGATGTAGTTCTCGCCCAGTTCAGTCACGTCCCGAACGATGCGCGGTTTCTTGGAGCGCAACGCCTGACCGCACACACCGTGCAGGCCGATCGGTGAACACGCCGGCTTGTCACGGCGCCAACTCAGCACGAGCCTCTTCTCATCCGGCTCGTGCGGCCTATCAATATAGAAACCGACCCAGGAGTACCCGTGATTCTCAAAGGCGACCCACAGCGCGTCAACGACCGCGAGCATGCGCTGGTCGCGTGCGCCGATCGGCTTCAATTGATCGACCACGGCTTGATAGTCACGAGACGTAGACGCCATGGCACGATGATAGATCGTTGAAGGCGACGATGGGTTGTGCCTCCGTAGGGTCAAGCCCTACGGCTAAACCTCAATGCCTCATTGCCTCGATGCCTCGATGCCTCGATGCCTTGATGCCTTGATGCCTTGATGCCTTGATGCCTTGATGCCTTGATGCCTTCCGCCCTCACCCGCCGGCCATCACTTTGCCCATGCTAAAGATCGGCAGCAGCAGCGCCAGGGCGACCGAGCCAATCACCACACCCATGAGAATGATCATCACCGGTTCAATGTATGCGGTAACTTGGCGCACGGCGGCGTCCAGCTCCTCCTGACTGAACTGGGCGATGCGCTCCATGACCTCGGGCAGGCGGCCGGATCGCTCACCGGCTGAGATCATCGAGGCGACATTAGCGCCGACGAATTTGTGCTGAAAAACGGCGTCGCTCATCTGCCGGCCGTTGCGAATTTCGTCGGTCATGGTATCCCAGAGCCGATCGTAGTACGCGTTATTCGTCACGCCGCGGCAGATATCAATAACGTCGAGCACGTTGACGCCCGTGCCCAGGAGGGTGGCCATCGTGCGTGAAGCGCGGGTGATGTACAACTGCCGGTACATGCCGCGTAACCCAGGCACATTCAGCCGGACCCAATCGGCGGCTCGCCGGCCGGACTGAGTCTTCAGCCAGACCACGAGCGCGACGACGGCGAGAATACTCAGCGGCCCATACCACAGGTACTCAGTGGTTATGAAATTACTCATCGCCAGCAGAATCCTGGTCGGCGTGGGCAGTGACGCGGATCGCTCGCCGTAGATCGTGGCAAACCGAGGCAGCACGAACGCCATCAGGAAAACGGTCATCGCGAGACTGCTCGCCATCATGAAGAGGGGGTAGGCCAGTGCTCCCTTCACTTGCCGTGCCGTCTGCCGCTCCTTGGAGAGGTACTCGCCGACTCGTCCCAGCATCAAGGCCATGGTTCCGGAAGCCTCCGACGCTCGCATCAGGCTGATCATCATCGACGGAAAGATGCGAGGCCACTTCATCATCGATGTTGACAGTGGCTCGCCGCCGTCGAGGTCCTCCCGCACGACAATCAGGACCTCGCGGAAGTCCCGGCTCGGCGTCTGATCGCTGAACGCCTGCATCGCCTCCGACAACGGCACGCCGGTCTCGAGCATCACCGACAATTGCTGGCAGAACGCAATCACATCCTCACGCTTGACGCGCTTTGCCGCTTCAGCGCGCCGAATCTGCTTGCGATCGAGTCGTGCGTCGACGCGCATGGGGTTCGCCTCGACCTCGAAGACGAATTTTCCCTCTGCCCGGAGGCGCGCGTTCACGTCCTCCGGACTCGACGCGATCAGCGTGCCGGTCACGACCGCTCCGGTCTTATCACGGGCCTTGTAGCCGTATGTACTTTCGACTGGCATAGACAAATCGTTCTCACATCTGCGTCACATGCTCGTGACGTAGAACACTTCCTCAGCGGTGGTCAATCCACCCTCGACCTTTTCCATGCCGTCCGCGCGCAACGTTCCAAAGCCGCTCTTGGCGAGAATGGTTCGAAGCTCCTGGAGGTTCGCCCCGCGCGCGACGGCGGTCAGAAGCTCCTCGTCGGGAACGAGCAGCTCGAAGATTCCAATTCGCCCGGCGAAACCCGTCCCGCGACACCGACTGCAGCCTTGACCGCGAGAGAGATCCTCAATCGGGCCGCAGTAATTCTCGACGGCCTCGCGGATGACCGGCTCGGGCTCGTACGTCTCCTTGCAATGTGGGCAGATTTTCCGCACCAGACGCTGAGCGAGGACGCCGCGGAGGGTCGCCGCCACCAGGTAGGGCTCGATCCCGATGTTGACAAGGCGAGTCACGGCGCTGGGCGCATCGTTGGTATGGAGGGTTGAGAAGACCAGATGCCCGGTCAACGCCGCCTGGATCGCCGTGGCGGCGGTCTCGGCATCACGCACCTCGCCGACCATCAGTATGTCGGGGTCTTGACGTAACATCGAGCGCAGGGCGAGCGCGAAGCTGAACCCGGCTTTCTCATTCACCTGTGACTGATTGATGCCCGGGATGTTCGCTTCGATCGGGTCCTCGACCGTGCATATGTTCTGCTCGTCGGAGTTGAGCAGGCTCAGCACAGAGTACAAGGTTGTCGACTTGCCGGACCCGGTCGGCCCGGTGACGAGTACGACGCCGTTGGGCTGGCGGACAACCTCCTTCCAACCCAGGAGCATCCCCGCCGAAAACCCGAGCTTGTCCAGTGACACGATCGAGTTGCGGTTGTCGATGATCCGGATCACGACCTTCTCGCCGAACTTGCCCGGCATGGTGGAGACGCGAAGATCGATCGGTCGGCCGTCCATCCGCACGTGGATATCGCCGTCTTGCGGCAAGCGCCGCTCGGAGATGTCAAGATTGCTCATGATCTTGATGCGGCTCGTCAGCGCCGCGTGCATCTGGTAGGGCGGGGCAAGCCGCTCGTACAATCGGCCGTCTACTCGGTACCGGACGCGCAGGCGATGATCGTCCGGCTCGATATGGATATCCGAGGCGGCGTCCTGCACCGCGCAATAGATAATGTAGTTGACAAGCTTCACGACCGGACTGTGCCCGGCGACTTCCTCAAGATCAGCCAACTCGGTGACCTGCCGCTCGATGAGGCTGAAATCGGCTTCATCGATGTCTTCATAAATGTCGTCGATGACAAAGACGTTCGCGGCCGGCAAGTACGAACGAAGCGAGGTCTCGATCTCGGCGCTCGTCGCGGCGACGATCTGGACCTCATGCCCCGTCAGCCGCTGAATCTCCTCCACCAGGAAGACGTTGGCCGGCTCCGATACCGCAACCGTCAGTACGCCGCGGACAAGGAACAGGGGCAGGATCGTGTGCTCCTCAACAAACTCGCGCGGCAGAAGTTCGATGATTTGGGGATCCGCAATCTTTGCGGTATTCTGAACGAACGGCACACCATAGCCATCCGCAAGCGCCTCGATAACCTGCGGATCAGTGGCGAAATTCATTTCCACGAGGATTTCGCCGATCAGCTTCTTGTGCCCTTTTTGAGCTTGATGCTCGAGGGCCTCGGTGAGTTGGCTCGGCGTGATATATCCCTTGGCGATAAGCATCTCACCCAGTTGGCGGCGCGGGCCTGCGTCGACACTCGATGTTATTCGCGAATGCTGAATCATCTTTCGCTCGATCTACCGCAGGCTCTTGGCGGCGGCCTCTATGCTTTCGTGAACGGCGAACCGCCGATCAAGTCGGGTGACCTCAAAAATCTTCTGCACGGTCTCGCCGGGATTGACCAGTCGGCACTGGCCGGAGCGATTCGCCGTCTCATCCATGATCCACAGCAGCAGCTCGAGCCCCGCCGAGTCGATCAGTGTCAGATGCTCCAGGTCCAGGACGACGTCGCGGACCCCGGCGTCGAAGCGCTCCTGGCAGGTGCGGCGGAAGGCATCGGCCGAATCGGCGGTCAGTTCGCCACTGACCGTCAGCACGGTGATGGAGTCGTGATCTTCATAGCTGAGCTTCATGCTGCATCCTCCCGCGGCCGGGCCGCATCGTCTTGCAGGGCGCGATGCTCACGTACCAGACGGTCATAGCCGCTGAAATCGAGCGTGACGAATACCGGGGCCAAATCCGGATCGAACTGTGTGCCTGCGCATTGACTGATCTCGGCCAGGACCTCGGACCGTGTCATGGCGGCGCGATAGGTTCGTGTCGAACTCATGGCATCGAACGAGTCCGCCAAGGCAATCAGCCGGGCCACCATCGGAATCCGCTGCCCCGAGAGTCCATGCGGGTAGCCCGCGCCGTCCCAGCGCTCGTGGTGGTAGAGGACGCCCGGGAGAATATCTTTCAACTGGGGAATGTCCTTCAAGATGCGGTATCCGATCTCCGGATGCTTGCGCATGGAGTCGAACTCCTCCTCGGTCAGCTTCCCGGGTTTGCAGAGAACAGTCTCGGGCACGCCGATCTTGCCGACGTCATGGATCAGGCCGGTGATCTGCATTCGACTGATGGTGTGGTCAGGCAGTCCGATTGCCTTGGCCAACTCTTGCGTAAGGTGGGCGACTCGTCGGGAGTGGCCAGAGGTGTATTGATCCTTCGCATCGATCGAGGCGGTCAGCGCATCGAGCGTGCCGAGAAACATCGCGTTGAGATCGTCGTACAGCGCGGCATTCTCGAGGAAGATCGCCATGTGCGTTGCTGTCGCGCCAAGCAGTTTCATATCGACGGACGAGACGTCCCGGTCCGGCCCCTGCTTCTCGCCGGCAACGAGCAATCCGATCACTCGGTCGTCACGACTGATCGGGTGTGCCAGCACTGATTTGCCGAGATCCGCAAAGCGGGCGTGCTCGTCGTTGATCGCCGGCCCCAGGACCAGCGGCGTCTCGGGCTGGGCCAGACTGAGCAGGTCTTGAACAAGAGGCCGCAGCGCGTCAACGGGTAGGTTCGGCTCGCCGCTCACTGTAAACAAGCCCGCGAGTTTCTTCAGCCGATCACGATCGTCCGCGAGCAGGGCCGCGACCCAACCGTACGGCAATGTCCCCAACAGCTCCTCGCACACGATCGTGACGAACCGTCTCGGCTGCTGCACGACCGTCATGCTTTGCGTGATCGAATAGAGCAAGCTGATCTCTTCGTACGAGTCGGCAAGCTGCTGACCCACGCTCTCCATGGCTTCGTCGTTCGAGGCCAGTTGAACATGGTCGGCGAGCGCATAGCTGGTCATCACGGCCAGTCTTTGGACGTCGGCTTCACCGGCGGGCGGAAGCTCGGCGAGTCGGCGACGCGTCAGTTCGAAGTCCATGCGCACAGACTGGCACATTGCTGACAGTTGCTCGCAATCGAGGAACGCGTCGGTGAGGATCACCGCCACGGCATAGCCGACCCGTCGGCGGCGACGGACGCGCGGCATGGGGAAGACCCAGCAGCCCGGGAACAACTCGAGACCCGGCAGCTCGCTGAGTTGTTTCCATTTCCCGGCCGCTTCTCGCAGAGCGCCTCGGAAAATGCGCGAAAGGCAGAACAAATCCGCCAGCCAGTCGGTGCCCGGCCGCGGCCTGGAGTTCAAATGCCCCACGGTATCGCAGTCCAACAGCAGCAGACCGACCTCCCGGAGCCGTTGCGCGACGGCTCGGGTCGCCTTGGTCTCGAGATGGCTGTCGCGCTGATTCACCCCGTCTTTGTCCTCGATTTGCGCAGCCCGGTCTCATCCGCGGCGCAACCTGGCAGATCGTTCACCAATTTCAGGACAGCCCGCGGGCTGAACGGTTTGCTGATGACCCCCTTGATGTTCCCGATCTGAAGGTCCTCGTCATCCAAGGCGTAGCCTCGCGCCGTAATGATCAGCACCGGTATCTGTGACGTCGGACCGTAGTCGGCCAACGCGCGACACAGTTCAAGACCGGTCATGTACGGCATCTGAAAGTCGGTGATGACGAGATCCGGCAACTCCTGACAGGCGAGTTCGAAGGCCTCCTCGCCGTCCACCGAGGTGAGGACGTCGTGTCCGGCGTTGCGAAGCTTCAAGGACAGCACGTGCAGGATGTGCGCCTCATCATCAACTACAAGGATTCGATAAGCCATTGACTCCTCCTCAGGCCGCCGCTTGCGAACCTGCGTAACGCATCGGGATCGAGACCCAGAACTTCGAACCCATTCCGAGTTTGGACTCAATCCCGATCTGCCCGTCGTGAAGCGTCTCCACAATGTGTTTGCACAGACTCAACCCCAATCCGGTTCCCGTCGCGATGCGCTTGTAGTTCTCCACACGGTAGAACTTATCGAACAGTTTCGGGATCGCGTCGGGCGGAATACCCAACCCCGTGTCTGAAACCGTGATCAAGACGCTGCGCGTCAGGTTGTCCGAATCCGCGTTGACGGTCACGCGGCCGCCGTCAGGCGTGTACTTGACCGCATTGGACACGAGATTCAACACAACCTGATACAGCATGTCGAGGTCTCCCTCAACGCTGAGATCAACGTCCGCAACCCGCTTGAGCAGCGAAATCTTCTTCTCACGCGCCTGTGGCCCCAAGGTGTCCACCGCACGATCGATCAGTTGCTTGATATCGACGTCCTTGCGCTCAATCTGGATTATCCCAGCTTCGATGCGGCTTATGTTGAGCATGTTGTCGATCAACCGACCCAGGCGCTGCGCCTCGTTGTGAATGATCTTGTAGAACTCCTGGCGAGAGGCCTCATCCGTCGCTTCACCGTCCACGAGCATCTCGATATAGGCGCTGATCGAGGACAGCGGCGTGCGCAGCTCGTGGCTGGCCTTGGATACAAAATCCGACTTGTTCTGCGAGATCTCACGCTCACGAGTGAGATCGTGGAGAATGGTGACGACGCCCGCCACGTCATGTTTGTGGTCTTCGACACAGGTCAGCGTGATATCGAAAACACGCGTCTGCTCGCCCTCGCTCGAGCCGACGCTGATCTCGTGGTCGGTATGTCGGTGATCGGCGAAATTAGCGTTCTGGCAGGTGTCTTTGATCCACTGGCAAAGCCGGTCGTCACGAACCACCCGGTCGATCGGCTGATGGATCGCGCCCGCAGGGTCGAAGCCGAAGATCCGTCCGGCCGCCTCGTTGACGACGACGAGCTCGTTAAAGGCATCGGTCACGAGCACCGCATCCCACAGCGCGTGGAGGACGGCCTCGATGTGGCGCTGCTCGGCCTCCGCGACGCGATGGCGAATCTCCACCTGGCGCACTTGGTTGCGCAGGACTTGCTCGCGTTGCGAGAACCGGTCGATGGCCCCGATGAATGCGCGACTGACCGGACGCAACCAACTCGGCCCGACAAACGGCGAACGAGGATTTCCCGAATCAGAGCTCGCCTCGATATAAGTGCGGAGCTTCCCCAGAGACCGATCGGTCACGATCCCCAGCGGCAGCAGGATGCCCGAGACGACGACAACGAAGATGCACCACAGCACGAGCAGTCGCACAACCGGATGCGACGCGTGACTCCATTCCTGAAACCAATCAAGGTTCAGCGCCGCGAAGGACAAAGCCGTCGCGGCCACCGACAGAATCAGCACCAGGTATAGACTTGCAACCTTCCCCGCCGTCACAGACCTTCCTTCGCCTCAGTGAATCGATCCCTCCTGCACGCGCCGACCACCCGCCGAGGTTGGCGGCTCGAACGAGCCCGACGGTCTCGGGGCGAGACTCAGGCCCTGGAACAACGCCTGCGCGTCCGCGCTCTCAGGCTCGGCCCGCAGCGCCTCCGTGTACGCCCGAAGCGCCCCTTCGACATCACCGGCCTCCTCCAGAGTCCGGCCGAGAACAAGATGCGGAAGCGCCGCGGTCGGCGCCAGGCCGGCCGCCCGCCGCAGCAGCCCCGTCGCCTGCTCGAAGTTGCCCTTGTGTTGCTCATAGATGCCCTTGAGCATGTACCCCTCGTATCGCTGCGGCGCCAGGGCGATGATGCGAGCACTACACAGCGCCGTTCGCCGGAAGTCACCCAGCTCCCACGCCAACGACCCGAGCCCGATCCACACTTCCGGGTCGCTCGGACGGATACGCGTCATCTTCAGAAACAGGTTGCGCGCTTCGGTGTTTCGCTGCATCGCCCCCAGACAGCGTGCCTCAAGAAGCATCAACGCTGGGTTCTCCTCCTTCGACAACTTTTGCAACCGCTTCACCGACTCATAGCACTGGCCGTACAGGCGGGCCGCGTACTGGGCGTGGGCCAGCTCGTCCAGCAACATCGCATCATCGGGGTTCAATAACCTCGCCTGGGCAAACAGCTTCGCCGCCCTTGGCGCGTCACCCCTTAGCAGAGCGATCTGGCCAAGCAATTGCCGCATGGCCGCGTTGTGCTCGAAGTAGTCAAGCTTCGACTCGACGAGCACAAGGGCGTCATCGTACTGTTGCAGCGAAATCAACGCCTCAGCGGTCGCAAGCAGGTACTGGACCGAGCTCGACTCCAACTCGTGAGCTTGGAGGTAATGCTCATAAGCGCGCGCATCATTCGACCACCGCTGAAACACGATGCCTGCGTAGTAGTGGGCCTCGGCGAACGTCGGTGCAAACTCGATCGCCTTCTCAAACGCATGGATGGAGCGTTCGAGGCGGTGCGTTTCCATAAGAATCCGCCCCTGGAGCAGGTAATAGGCTGGGTTCTGCGGGTACTGCTGGATGGCGGCCGTGATCTGGCGCATCGCATGGTCGAACCGCCCCGTGTTGAACGCCTGTGTCGCCTGGTCGTAGGCGAGCTGGGCATTGAAGATCGCAACCCGTTCCCGGGCTGACGATCTCATCTCCTCGTGGTAACCGCCGCCTCCACTACATCCAACGAGCAAGACAGCAGTAACGAGACCGGCGAGCGAAAAGATCGGGTGGCGTGGGCATGACATACGTCGCATCTCCTGTAGCAGATCGCGGTTGACGAGCCCCCCCTTTACCAGTCCTCTCTTTCAACCCTGTGTAAGCGAGCGAATCGCGGTTTGGATCCGTCGTCAACGCTCCGGAGTCTCAGGCACGGTCACGACGTGCGGCAGGTAATCGAACGTGACGAACGGAAACGGATCCTCCCAAACGCGGGCGTCGGCGGCCGCGGGATCCCAACCCATCCACCAGAACACGTGATGATGGCCGAAGCCGGGCACGAATTCCTCGGAGATCGAATGGTTTGACGGATCGACGCGGGCCTCGACATTCGGCGTGTTGATCGAAACCGGAGTGTTCGAGAACGGCTGGAACTCGTCAAGCTGCCCGCTGAGCTGGCTGAACTGAGGGTTCCAGGGGTCGGCCGTCGCCTCGGAGGCGCCGCGAATGAATTGCGACGGCGCGTCCACGGGGGGCGGGGCAAGGATTTGCATTTCGACCTGCTCATAGCCCGAGCTGCGAACGAACTTGGACGGCTCCTGCTTGACCGGGGGCGGCGGAAGGAATCCGTCGATCAATTCGTCGTAGCCCGAATCGCCGATGAACACCGACGCTTCATCCTTGAAGGGCGGCGGCGGCACAAACTGGATGGCGCTTTCCATATCTTCGAGCAGCTCGGCGCTGTCGGACGGATCGTCGCTCTCAGAAGGCGCGAACCAACGGTCCGTATCCTCCTGCATAGGCTCCTGGGTCGGCTCTGGGGAGAACTCCTGAGTCTCTGGTAACGCCGGCACCGGACTCTCAAAGTCATCATCCCACAGAACCGCCGATTCGAAATCATCAGCCGGCAGCGGCGGCTCTGCGCTAACAATGGGCTCATTGAACTGTACCTGGCGGTCCGCATCATCGCCGGCCTCAGGCTGCGCTTCGGCGACGCTCTGGAGCCAATCGTTGTTGGGCAAGTCTGCTGATGCCGCTTCGGCCGCAAACGGATTCTGAGGCGTCGTCATCGGAGACGGAAAGGTGGTCACGCTCGCCTGCGACTGAATGGAAGGCGCCATTCGCGAGCGGAAGGCCCGTTCCATCATGCTGCGCATGTGCGGGCTTTCTTTGGATCCGACCAGATCCTGGCGGAACCTCACTGCTTCAGGCTGGTTCTGGTTCAGATGCAGCGACGCTTTGATATGCCACAAGGCCAGATCGATATCGCCCCGACTCTGCGCGTCCACCGCACGCTGATTGTGGTTAGCAGTGACCTTATCCCGGCTGAACGGCAGCAGGCCTGCGCGGGCGCCGATCTGGATGGCGTCACCGTAGGCAAGCGCCTCTTCGCCGATCTCCCACAGGACATCGTCTTTCACGATCGTCGGTGTAATCAGGAAGATGATTTCGTCACGATCGATGGTGTCATCCTGTCCGCGGAACGCAGCGCCGATCAGCGGGATGTCGCCGAAGAACGGAATCTGGCGGCGCGTGGTTCGAGTCGATTCTCTATACAAGCCACCCAAGACCAGCGTCTGACCGTCCTTGATGCGGACATTGGTCGTCAACTCGTTCGTCAGCTCGTCGGGGATGGTCACGAGCAGACCGTTAGCGTCGGTGACGGTGCGCAGGCTCGCCTCGGACACGCTCGGCGACAGCTCCATCCGAATCATCCCGTCCCTGGAGATGAAGGGACGGAACACGAGATGAATACCGGTATCCAGAAACTCGACCGTCTGGGTCGTTGTCGTCTGAGTCGCCGTGGTTGAGAGGTAGCCGATGCGAGTACCGACGAGCACCTCAGCTCGTTGGCGGTTCAAGACCATCACCTTCGGCCGGGCAAGGACCGTCGTGTCGCTGACCTCGTCGAGCACCTTGATGAAGACGCTGATGTCATCCGTGAGGATACCGATCTTCAGCCCGGCTGGACCGGCGGTTCCGCCCACGGTCGAGTCGAGAGCAAGGGCCTGTCGACCGCCGCTTCCCGCGGCGTCGGTCGCGCTACCACCCAACAGTCCATTGACGGCTGACAGTGGATTGAAGACGTCGAGAATGCTGAAGTTCGCGCTACCCAGGATCGTGAAGTCCACGCCGAAGGCATTGGCCTCGTTCAGCGCGGTCTGGAGAATGGTGGCCTCCACCAGCACCTGCGTGGGCGCCACGTCGAGCTCACCGATCAGCGCGGCGATCGCCTCGAGGTTCTCCGGATAGTCGTTGACGACAAGCGTGGGAGCGTAGGCGAATGTATCCTCGCCGCCGTCCGTGATCGATGGTCGGTAACCCGGCGTCACCTCGCCGCGATATGAGGCCCTGCCGGCTTCGCTCAGCAGTGGTATGATGAACTCGTTGGCATCCACGGCCGAGAGATAGTCCAGTTGGTAGGTACGAGTCTCGGTCTTGCGGCTTGCCTCCACGATGTCCTGAAACTCGGACTCGGTATAGATGTAGATGAAGTTCCCTTCCTCCATGTATCGGAAGCCGTTGACACGCAGGATGGCATCCAACGCCTCGTAGAACGTGACGTCAAAGAGATTGGCGGTCACGGTGGCTGAGACGTTCTTGCTGGTAATGATGTTCTTCTGGCTCTGAATCGAAAGCATCTGGAGCACCTGGGCCAGGTCGGTGTCCTGGACGGCGAGATCGACCGTCTCGTAGTCCGTAACGTTGACCTTGGCCTCCGCCCCACCTGCCTGGCTCTGCCCGTTCGCCGGTGCTGCCACCACCGCCCAGGCCGCACAAACGGCAGCGATACGCCCAAAAAAATCGCCGCGGATGACTGTCTTGTTCCTACGCATGATCGGATGATCTCCTGCCTACCCTCGTTACGGCTTACGGTCGTGAACTCCTGGCGAATCCATCTTCAATTCGAAGCGGTGACCCTCACATTCCAGGACCACCGATCGAGGTCTGACCGCCGTCAGCTGGAAGCGGACGGCTTCGTTGTCCACGGCGGGTATCGAATCGCCGAGTTGGAATGTCCGGCCACTGATAACAGCCATGGGACGGCCCTGCATTACGGCCTCCAAGGTGAATCGGCCCACCAGCGCGCGAAGTTGCGTCGCCCTCAACGCGCCTGGGTCCCTTGAGATTTCGGCCGGTCGCTCCAGCAACTTGGCTTGATCTTGCGGCAACACGTCAAGCGAGGTGGGTTTGGGGAAGTACTGATCACTGATCAGGAACGGGTCTCGTATCGGGAATTCGGCCAACTGAACGTTCACGGGAGCGCGGCGACGGTTATCGGAAACTCCAGGCGACGGCGGCCCGTCGGAACTCCGATCGTCGCTGGCGGCAGCGTTTTCATCCGCCACCGCCGTTCGAGGCAGATTCGACGTCACGATAATCCGCGACCACAGCAGCAGCCCGAGCAAGAAGGTCGCGCAAAGAGCGCCAAACCGACGACGGTCGGCTGTGAGCTGAATCCACAGACGTCTCAGGATCACAGGCACGGATTACCGGCCCTCCTGCGCACGCAACGGCTCAAAGACGGCCTCGAGCCGAACCGACGCCGTCACGAGCGGAACCGCCTGGGCATCGTCGCGACTCGCCGACATGTTCACCGACGAGACACGAACGAGGTGTTCCTGGGATTCGGCCGCTCGGAGCAGCGCAAAAACAGCGTCAAAACGGGCCACCATCTCCACCGTCAGCGGCAGAGCCTGGAAAGGAAAACCAGCCCCGGCCACCGTGTCCTTCGGCTGGCCCGCCGTGAACGTCTGGTCTTTGATCGTGACGCCGTCCACCGGCAGCGACAGGGCGCGCATCAGTCCGGCGATGTTTGGTGAGTCCGGTATGACCTTGAACTCGGATTCGATGCGTTTGGAGACCGCCTCAAGCTCCGCCGTCAAGCGATCGATCTCCCGGGCCTGGCCGACGGCGCCTTCGGACTTCCGACGAAGCTCGGCCACACGCTCATGAACAGCCCCGGCTTCCCGATAGGCCGGCCAAACAAGCAACAGCCACCCGACCACGACCAGCGCGAACAACCCGAGTGCCCCCAGCATTATGCGGCTGCTAGTCGGCATCGACGACCTCCCCCGCCTGAGGTTGCGGCGCTTCCACAACCCGATACGGAACATCCAGATCGATAAGAAAACTGATGCGGAACTCTCTGGCCCCGCGTTCCCTGACGACCAGAGTTCGACTGAAGTCGAGGCTGACATGCTCATACAGCGCGCGAGATTCCATCCGGGCAACGATCTCAGCAATGTCGGCGTCGGTGGCGGCGAAGCCTCTGAGCTCTCCGGTCAGAACGCGCGGCCGCGGTCCGGTTTCGTCATCCACGCCCCGGCTTCGCGCCGACCGACCGGTGCGCCGCACACCAGCCACGAGATCGATTCGGTCGAGCGTGACGTTGACCGGCAGATCGTTGACGACCGTCGCCAGCACTTGACTCATATCCAAGGGCAGGATGGTGCGCTCGTATCGCTCGGTGAACCGGCGCGCCTCCTGGAGCTGGGCCCGCAACGCGCCGGCTTGGGTCTCACCGGCGATCACCAGCGACGCCCGCTGCTCGGCCTCGTCAAGCTGCTCCCGGGCATGGCTCAGACGAAACCTCGCGTGAGTAGCGCTGACCGCAAGCAGCACCACCACCGCCATAATGGCGCCGATGTACCAACCGGCCACGACGCTCGCCTGGCCCCGCGCGCGAATCTGATCCGGCAACAGATCAATGGAGTGCTGGGTCACGCCGCTTCCTTCCTTCGCGCGGAGGCGGATCCCTTGCCAGCCCGCGGTTTGCCGGACAGACCCCGCAGGCTCAGCCCCGCCGCCACGGCCCACGATCCCGCCGGCCCGGGATGACGCAGGTGCTGCGAATGAATCTGTTCCACCAGCGCGCCCAAGGGCAAACCATCGTCCTCGAACACGACCGGGATCTTGCAATGGTCGGCCAACGCCTCTTCGAGGTGCGGCTCACGCGCCTCACTTCCCGTGAGAATTATCCGGTCAGGCGGATGCCCGCGGAACGTCACGCCGTAGTAACGGATACACAGCAGGACCTCGTTCACGAAACCGCCCAACAAAGGACGGATCGCTTCGTAGACGGCACGGTCGGTCCGCGGATCAGCGAACGGTTCAGCTTCAGCGTTCGTCGTCGCCGAGGCGAGCCGTGCCAAACGGAGCTCCTGCGCCGCCGCAATATCCATCTGTAGATGTTCCGCGACCGACCGGTCGAACTGTTCGCCGCCGGTGGCGATCACCTTGCAGAAGGCGAGCTCTTCTCCGCGCAGGATCATGACCGTCGACCCGGAGGCCTGGACCGCCACCACGGCCCGAACGTGATCTGAATCGGCTTCGCGGCGACACCGCCGGCGAAACGCGCGGGCCATCGCGGTAAAGGAAGTCTCGATCGCGGTCGGTCGAAGTCCAGCCGCAAGCAACGGATCGATCCAACGGCGGATCGCGACATGTGAAGCCCCGATCAGGAGCACCTCTTCCCGGTCCTCGCTCCCCTGCACCGTGGCGCCGGTTCGTATGAAGTCGACTTCCATCGCGCTACGGTCCAAGCCGAAGCGCTGGGACGCTTCCCAGGCGGCGGCTTGGGCCAGCTCCGCATCGGGCATGCTCGGCAGCCGCGCCGATTGAACATAGATATCCTGCGGCGGGAGGCTCACAACGCAGCGGCGCCCGGTGAATCGGCCTGATCCAAACGCCGCCCGCACCCGCTGCGCCAGTCCTACGGGATCTGCTTCCTCTGGGCCGTTGGGCGGAATATCCACCACGCCCGCCCCCACCACAAACAGCTTTCCCTTATGCTCGCGGAGTTGCAGGATCTTGATTCGGTGAGCCTCGATGTCGATCCCGACTGAGCCGATCGACGATAGAAAGCGCCGTGCGAGCACTCTGTTGTCCCTTTCCACGAGTCCTAAATCGCTAGCCGCTGCCGCACATGCCTACGGCATCTTCGTGACCGTCAGCTTGCCGACAAACGGCGCGATGTCGATCCGATAGAGATTGTCGACCGCCTGAACGTAGATCGGTCCGCCAGTCCCCGGTGCGGCGCCGCCGGCCATGACCGTTCCCCCCAGCGCGTCGTAGGTGACGTACGGATTCCCGCCATCAATACTGACCGCGCTGATCGAGACATTGTCGAACCGGTTCTTGGTCGTAAAGTCCACGATATAGCGGCCGGAGTCACCGACCACGCCAAGCGGGTCGTCGATGTAATCCTCTGGGTTCGGAGGGAATGGAGCGTTGAAGTTGGCCTCCGTGACCCGGTAGATGCAGTACCCGGTACCGTCGGGGTAGAAGTAGACGCGCCGAAACTCCTGATTCGCCAGCGCGTCCGACTGCGCGAAGCTCAGATCCGAGATAAGCAGCCGCACCGCGGCCTGGGAGGCGAGACTGTCCTTGTAGGCGAGGTGAGGTATAAGCAGCGCACCGGCTATGCCGAGCACCACGATCACAATCAGCAGTTCGATCAAGGTGTAGGCGCACGTGACCGGGCGGCGATGACCAAGACGAGCATTCATTAGGCAACTCCTTGGGCTGCGGTTAGCGGTCGCGCTTCGCGTCGATCTGGTCGAGATTCGTGACCTGAACTTTGACGCGCCCACTTTCCAACAGCTTTCTCGTCGCCTCCAAGGTACCTCTGAGCTCCCGAAGCTCGCGAACCATCCGCTCGCGCTGCTCACCGGCATCCGGAATGCCGCTCCCGCCACGGTCGGCAGCGAACGACGATCGGACCATCCCGCCTCGTCCGGAAAACTGGGTCCACAGCAACACGGCGAGAAGAATCGTGACGGCTGTAAGAACGATGTTGAGGTAAGCGCCTTGGCGTTTCATAGCTCACTCCTGCTCCCCGTCGTAATACATCGCCGCGTCGACAAGCACCGACGCCTCATCCGGACCATCGGACGATTCGGACGACCAGGTGAGGGTGATCCGCAGCCGCTGGGTGGCCTCGTAGGGGCGCCCAGTCTGCTCAAGCCGCATGTCCGCTACCCCCGTTGCCAGAACAGTAGGTGCAACGAGCGAGTCGGCCCGCCAACGATCGCAAAACCCCGCGCTCTGCGCCGCGGCCCGGTCCAGAACATGCGACGCCTCGGCCTCGCCCTCGAACAGTTGATACAGCACGATCGTCTGTAACACCTCGCTGTGACTCAACACCGCTAACTCAGCTGGCTCCAAACGACCGGGATGCTCGCCGTCCTCCAGCCAGAGCACGAGTTCAGCGTAGGGCGTTGCCCCGCGCGGTCGCACGGCCAGAACCTCCACGCTGCGCCCGATCAATGCCCCAAGCCCGTTGATGAACTGCTGATTCACGGGGTACCGGGCGGCAATAACGTCACCGCCAATGCTCTGTGCCGTGAGGAAGCGCGGGGTAACGACGACCGCGGTGACTGACAGCGCTGTCGCCAACGAGAGCGCAATGAGCACGCCGCTCAGGGTGCTGCCCCGATCGTGAGCTGCTTCAGCCTTGTATCGACGAATGGACATCAAGGACCCAACCAGTGAGAAACAAGAGCGTTCAGGGACCGTCCCCGGGATACCGGTCTGTGGCGGCGGTTCATTCAAACCGGACGAAGAGAACGCCGGCGTGTTTCCACGGCCGGCGTCTCGAAAGATCAACTGATTGCTGAAGCGTATCTCCAGTCTCAGTCAGCGTTGCCGTCGCCGTCCAGATCCAGGAAGCCGGTGTCGTCCTGGTTGGGCGCGTAGACATTAATCCCCCAACCGTTGGGATCAGCCCAGATCCAGCCGTTGCCGGTGCCCCACAGGAGGGCAATGGTGGCGCTGCCGTTCATCATCGGGTTCTTCGGCTCGGACTGCAGGTAGTCGCCGGTGGTCAACTGGTCCCAGCCTTGGACCAGTGGCTCGAACGGCGTCAGCGGGAACTGGATGTCGTGCAGTTCGATCTGACTGCGGAGCGTTTGCAACTGGGTCACGACGCTGGATTCCATCGCCTGCTGCGAAGCGTCGGTGAACTGCGGGATGACGATTGCGGCCAGGATGCCGAGGATCACCACCACGATCAAGATTTCGATCAATGTGAATGCCCGGTTGACCCGGGTCTTGATCTTCGTACGCATGAGAATGAACTCCTTGTTGACAAGCTAAGAGAAAATCGCCTCCAAGCGAAGTCGTCAGGGTTCCGGCAGGCATCGGGCCGCCGTCCCCTCCGTGTCAATTCCGAGGTCATGCCCACCATGACCCGGCCCTGTGAAGCGCCGCCCCAACCTTCCGGCCAAGCCGACTGTGATCTACTCGTCGCACCCGTCGTTGCGTCGTGCCTCCTCCTCCAGAAGCTCGCCGCTGTTCAGGCCGCGAACGAGAACCCGCACTCCTAGTACAAAATGCATATCGACGCGCGGCAAGTCGCGGTCGAGAACAGCGGGCAAGATCACCCAGCCCCGAGCCGCGCAAGCGAGACAGCTTGAATATTGCATCACCCCGGGTACGCCAGCTTGCCAGGCCCCCCGTTTGGCCTGACACTTCCAGAGGCAGTATCGGACTCCCCCGGATTGACTTCCCGCTTGAAACGGACGAGTTGACTACGCTGCCAGGAGCGATTCGAACTGGATCGCGACCCGATAGCCGTCGCCACAGGGGAGACAGCGAACGACCACCCCGCGCTTGGCGACGTAGCCCGGAGCTTTGAACCCCAGTGAGAGGATCGTTCCCGGCTCAAGCGGCGCGGAGCATTGCGCTCCCAGCCCTTCCCACGAGTAGTCGATCATCTTCAGCGCCTGCATCTGGCCGAACCGCTCGCCCGCCACTCGAAACGCCGTGGCCACCCCCTGCACCGGCCAACGGTCATGCGCTCGGCGCTCGAACCGCAGCGGCGCCGGGGCGTCGGCGTCGTATTCGGAATCCGATATCGTGTGGGGGGTATGCACCGTACTTCTCCGGGCAAGGCGTGAAGCCGCTTGGCTCCTGTGGTTTTCGGACATATCGCAAGCGACCTTCAGTCCAGCGCCGGTGATTCCCCGGCTGGAGTCGACCCGGCTCCTCGATCAACGGTTCAGGGTCGTCGGATCAGGCGTACACTTCCCGACGCAGGATCGATCAGCCCAACACCGCCAAGGACGCTCCATGCTTCGCATCAAGCCGTTTGCGGCTCTTCGGCCGCTCCCGAACATCGCCGCCCAGGTCTCGTCCGTCCCCTACGACATCGTGACGACGGCGGAGGCCCGGCAGCTCGCCGCCGACAACCCGCGCAGCTTCCTGCGCGTCCTTCGCCCGGAGATCGACCTGCCCGGCGAAATGGATCCGCACGACCCGGCCGTGTACGCCGCTGCCAAGCAGAACTTCCAGCGACTGCTGTCGAACGGCGATCTCGTGCGGGAGGATGAACCCAAGCTGTATCTCTACCGCCAGGTGATCAACGACCACTATCAGATCGGGTTGGTCTGCTGCTGCCACCTGGATGACTACAACAACGACATCATCAAGAAGCACGAGAAGACGCGACCCGACAAGGAGGACGATCGCACCCGCCACATGCTTGCGATCAACGCCCAGCCCGGCCCGGTTCTGATGACCTACCGCGACCAGCCGAAGATCGACAAACTCGTCGCGCAGGACGTGAACAACCGTCCCCTGTTCCACTTTGTCGCGCCGGACGGCGTAACGCATACGGTCTGGACGGTGGACGATGCGCAACCCTATTGCGATGTTTTCGCCGAGGTCGAGGCCGCGTACATCGCCGACGGCCATCATCGCTCGGCCAGCGCCGCCCGGGCCGCCGCCCAGCGCCGAGCCGCGAACCCCAATCACACCGGCCACGAGGAATACAACTGGTTTCTCACCGTGCTCTTCCCCGCAAGTCAGCTCACCATCTTGCCCTACAACCGCGTCGTGACTGATCTAGCCGGGCAAAGCGTGCAGCAGGTGCTGAAACGCCTGGCCGAAGTCGGAAACCTCAGCGATACCCAAGAGTCACAGCCGGACCGATCGGGCGTCTTTGGTATCTACCTTGATGGATCGTGGAGGCAACTGACATTGGACGAGGCAACCATTGACCGCTCCGACCCCATCCAATCCCTTGATGTCGCCCTGCTCCAGGACCGCGTGCTGGAGCCGATCTTCTCCATCGGCGACCCGCGCAGCGATCAGCGCCTCGATTTCATCGGCGGACTGAACAGCTCGCAGAAGCTTGTCAGCCGCGTTCACAGCGGTGACGCGGCCGCAGCCTTCTCCCTTTTCCCAACCACAATTCAGCAACTTCTGTCCGTAGCCGACGCCGGACTCGTCATGCCGCCCAAATCCACCTGGTTCGAACCCAAACTGCGCAGCGGACTCTTCATTCACATGCTCGACTAGGGCACTTGCCGCCGAGAACGCAGCGGGGAAGAAACCACAGATGAACACAGATAGACACAGATAGAACTGGGAAGCCGGACCTGACGAGCGAGTCTTCGAGCGAGGAAGGTCCGGGTGGAAGGGGAAAGAAACGTCGAAGCGCAGCGGAGATCCCGATTCCATCGGGGTCGAAACGCCAAAATGCTGATCGCTGACCGCTGAAAGCTGATCGCTCCCCCCTACCCCTTCTTGCTTCGGCGGGGCAGTCGGGGCGCACCACCACCGCCGCCGGCGGCGCTTCGGCCGACACTGTCCACGCCGAAGGGATTGTCCGCAAAGGCCGTTCCCGGGTCCGGGTTCGGTGCGGTGGAATCGCCGGCCTCCTTCGCCTTGGCACGAGCAGCCTTGGCCTTCTTTTCTTTCCGGGCCTTGGCCTTCCTCAGTTTCTCGCGGTCGCGCTTACTCATGACGTCCTTCTAGGGGTCCGGGGGTCCGGGGGTCCGTGCCTGTGTTGTGCCGTCATTATGGCTGCCCCAACGGCCCAAGGCGAGCGGATTCGGCGAAGAAGTGTAAAGCCGCGACCAGTGGTCGCGCTTGGTCGAAGCAGAGAACGCCGGAACGCGAAGGCACGAAGTGTAAAGCCGCGACCAGTGGTCGCGAGGGGGGGAAGGAAGGAGTCAGGAGTCGGGAGACCTCAAGCCGCAAGCCTTCTTTCGCCACAGATGAACATGGATGGGCACGGATAGAACCGGGAAGCCGGACCTGACGAGCGTCCCGATTCGATCGGGAGAGGAAGGTCCGGGTGGCACGGCAAGGAACCGTCGAAACATCGAAACATCGAAACGTCTCAAACCTCAAGCCTCAAACCTCCCCCATGCAACCATGGCGGACTGATGGCTAATGGTTTATGCCAACGCCTAATGCCCAATGTCGAAGCGTAGCGGAGATCCCGATTCCATCGGGGCCTAATGCCTTCTTCTCCAGGTGTCATTCTGAGCCGCGCAAGGACGCAAACAAATCATCGTGGGACCTTTTCCTTCCCTGAGCATTTCTATGCCTCAATGGCCTTCGCCACGTCGCCGTGTACGCCTTCGAGTCGCTACTCGGGCACACTCACGAAATCGTCGTGCTTGAGGTGATGGCGATACGAAATCGGAAGTGCCTGCGCATATTGAGTCGCTGGTCGCGTGTTCGTTTCTTGGGTTGATACGTTCTCAATCATGATGCCGATCACAAGTCCGCGTCGATCAACCACTGGGCCACCGCTAATACCTACACTCGAAACCACGCTCAGTTGTATAAATCGCTCGTTCGTCACCGGGGATGTCGAGAGTGCCGTAACCGTCCCGATTATTGCGACAAGTGCCTCTTTACGATTGAGTAAGGTCGGAAATCCAAGCGCCATGACCTCCTCTCCGATCTTCGGAAGGCGGTACTGAGTCGGAAGTCGACTAAGTCTCTCCATTCGCCTGTCGTTGACCCGAATCAGGCCGAAATCTACGCCGTGCTGTACGTGCTTCCACGCAACGGCCGTTGGCCTGATGGCGGGGTCGAAGGGATCCTCCAGGGTCAATGGGTATGGCTTGACCTTTGTATCCTCCTCCTCTCGCCCCGCGATGCAGTGGCCGGCAGTAGCGAATAAGTGATTGCCAAAATAGAAGGCGGTGCCGCCGGTCAAGTCTTCGCCAACCTGAACCTCGAGTAGACATATGCTCCCGCGATAGCGTTCGACTATCCTCGTCCACGGCTCAGGTTGAACTGATATCCCCCGGAGAGGGGTTGATGCCAGCTCGCGCACATGCATTGGCTTCCGCGGGACCGTGACAGCGTCAATGAAGTGCGCTCGTGCCTGAAGTCGCCGGTAGACGGGGTCATCAGCGCCGCGGACCATTCGCATGAACTCAAGATTTCCCCTCACCACTCGCTTGAATGTGTCTTCGGATGTGTTCGAGCGTCCAGAGTACCGTGAATATTCCTCGGCCGCAGCGGCCGGTCCTTTTCGATCCCAATTGTGAATCATTGCTCGCAGTGTCCTAATGAACCTCCTGGAGACGTTCGGGAACTCATTCACGGTGAGACCTGTCACTTCCTGGCGTTGCCATCGATTCGACAGTCGAACTTTGCTTCGATTGATTTCGAAGTTGTGCTTCTCTATGACCTTTTTTAGCAGCTCACCAGCACTTACGGTTCCGTCACTTGCGACCACAGCGAGTTTTTTACTGATCACCGGCGCGGTGGTGGAGAACGTTATGTCATCCGCGTATCGCGTGTAGACGCACCGAGTTTGCGACGCCAGACGTTGCAACGATGTGTCTAGAGATCGGCAGACAATGTTCGAGATCATGGGCGATGTCGGCCCGCCCTGCGGAAGCCTCCCGCAATCCATACAGCATATCTGTGCAAGAATCTCCGCAGCACTTTTACCGATGCTGTACGGCTCTGCTTGCAGCGTCGCCGCGATCCGGCCAACGTGAATTGTCGGGAAGAAGTCTGCCAAGTCGATGTTCAGCACTATTCGCTGCCCAACGTGAGGGATCGCGTTGGTGAGGATGCTCTGACCACGAATGAACCCGTGCGCGGAGGGTTTCCGATCGAACACAATCTGCAGGACGCGCGCGAGTTTGATCTGTAGAATCGATAGATTCTTTGGGGGTGCCGAAATATGTCTGACTCCACCCCTAGACTTTGGGATAGAGAACGATCGGTAGTTCTTTCGTTCGCGCCGAACGTACAGAACCCAGGCGAGGAACCGTAGCTTCACTTCCAGCAACCGCGCAACATCGCGCCGAGTTTCTAGCAGCGCGAAGCGATTGCGGATCGTGTCATCGTTAGCCCGTAGTACGGCTGGAGAAACAGAAAATGCTGGGCCCTCAGCTGGCATTCCATCTCCGCGGAGTAGATACATGACCCTTGGCTACATCGCTAACCATCGCACCAAGTGGCTGGTGAGTCGGCCTATTCACGAACGTTGTCCAAGGCCGTCGCGTAACGCGACAGCAATCAATGCCGTCGAGGGCCCAGCATGGGCAAAGATATCAAGTAGGCGCGTTTCCCGAAAGTTTGGCAGAGTCACGCCACCGCCGTAACCGCCGACATGTCCCCCGTCAACGGTCCACTCCTCTTGGCATGCAATGTCTCCAGCTACCGACACAACGTCACCTGGAGCCGAGCGGCGGCCTGACCCCTGAGTAGTTGACGCCTGTGCAGGGGGCATTGGGGACGATGACGGACACCCAGGACTCGTAGGACTCGCTGTGCGTGGCGCTCGGAGTGATGGTGGGGTTGATTGTGTGCGGGCGCGAACCGGGTTGACACAACCCGGCTCGCTACGGTTGACATCCCGATCCCGATGGAATCGGGACAGGGGGAATCGGGAGCGCGCGGGGATCGGGATCGGCAGTTATGCCGTTGTTGGGCCCCCATACTCGGCCTAGACCCCCAAGTGGCTTGTTTGAGGGGCGTTGAGGGGCGGGGTCTCGGCCGGGGCGATACACTAGAAGGATGATGGCCAGCAGCTCTGCTTCCACGGCGATCCGCGAGACGGGCGGGCCGACGGCGACCAGCCGAACGGCGGGGCTCGGCGTGTTGATTGCGGACAAGTTCGAGCAGGCGGGCATCGACGGGCTGGAGGCGCTGGGCTGCACGGTTCACTTTCAACCCACACTTACCGCAGATGATCTCGCAGAAGCGGTCAGTGCGCACGACCCGGACGTGATCATCGTTCGCTCGACAAAGGTGCCCGCGTCGGCGTTCACGGCGGCGAAGAAGTTGAGTCTGGTTATTCGAGCTGGGGCGGGCTACGACACGATCGACGTGAGAGCTGCCTCGGCGCGGGGTGTGTTCGTCGCCAACTGCCCGGGGAAGAACGCGATCGCGGTAGCGGAACTCACCTGGGCGCTGATTCTTGCCTGCGACCGCCGTGTGCCCGACCAAACGCTTGAGCTTCGGCAAGGGAAGTGGAACAAGAAGGAATACGCCAAGGCAGCAGGACTGTACGGGCGAACGCTCGGCATTGTGGGGTTTGGCCGCATCGGCCAGGCGGTGGCTACGCGTGGGCGGGCATTCGGCATGAACGTCGTTGCCTGGTCGCGCAGCCTCACCCAGGAAAAGGCGGACGAGTTCGACGTGGCGTACTGCTCCAACCTCATCAACCTGGCGAAGATGGCGGATGTGGTGTCGATCAACATCGCGGCGACGGCGGACACCAAGAACATCATCGACGAGCAATTCTGTGCCGCGCTCAAGGACGGTGCGTACGTCGTCAACACCAGCCGGGGCAGCGTGGTGGATCAGGCGGCGCTCACGACCGCCATTCGTGAGCGAGGCGTTCGCGCGGGTTTGGATGTCTACGCCACGGAGCCGGCCGCGGCGGATAAGACTTTCGCCGACCCGATCGTCAACGAGCCGAACGTCTACGGCACACACCACATCGGCGCTGCCACCGACCAGGCCCAGCAAGCGGTCGCCGACGAGGTTGTGCGCATCGTCCGCTCGTACATGAGCGCGGGGGTGGTGCCGAACTGTGTGAACCGCGCAGCCTCCACCACCGCCACGACGCTGCTCACGGTGCGACACCTCAACAAGCCGGGCGTTTTGGCGCACGTTTTTTACACGCTTGGCCAAGCGAACATCAACGTCGAGGAGATGGAGAACATCATTTACGAAGGGGCGGAGGCCGCGTGCGCTCGCATTCAACTCGACGATCGCCCCAACGAGGGCGAGATCAACGCCATCCGCGCCAACGACAACGTGCTGAGTGTGAATATCACCAGCATCACCGATTGACCGTTGATCACGAACGGCGGCTACGAGACATGAGTACGACCACGACCCCCACTATTGCCGAGCCGAAGTCCGGCTCGAAGCGCATCTATAACTTCTCCGCCGGGCCGGCCATACTTCCCGAGGCGGTGCTGCGGCAGGCGCAGCACGATATTTGGAACGTGCAAGACAGCGGCATCGGCATCTGTGAGCACAGCCACCGCGGCCAGGTTTTCAACCGCGTCATCGCCGAGGCCGAGGCAGACTGCCGAGCGATCGCTGATATCAGCGACGACTACGCCGTGCTGTTCCTGCAAGGCGGGGCGTCACTCCAATTCGCGATGGCGCCGATGAACTTTCTCAAGAAGGATCGGACGGCTGACTATCTCCATACCGGCGAGTGGACGAAAAAGGCGATCGCCGACGCCAAACTGTTCGGCAACGTGAACGTCGCCTTCGACGGCGGGCAGTCGAATTTCGATCACGTTCCGGCGGCCCAGGAGATCAACGCCAGCGACGCCCCTGCGTATACGTTCTATTGCTCGAACAACACGATCTACGGCACGGAATACGCAAGTACGCCTTCCAGTGCGGCACCGCTGATCTGTGACGCCAGCTCGGATATTCTCAGTCGGCCTATCGAGGTGAGCAAGCACGGGTTGATCTTTGCCGGCGCGCAGAAGAACCTCGGCCCGGCTGGGTGTACGCTCGTGATTATCCGCAAGGACTTTCTTAACGGCGCGAACACCGGCCTGCCTCAAATGCTCGACTACCGCAAACACGTTGAGAAGGGCTCGCGCCTCAACACCCCGCCCGCGTTCGCCATCTACATGATGGGCTTGGTGTTCAAATGGATTCTGGATCAAGGCGGGCTGGCGACACTGGCCGATCGTAACCGGAAGAAGGCTGCGATCATGTACGACGCCATCGAATCCTCCGGCGGGTTTTACAAAGGCGTTGCGCGGGCGGATTCACGCTCGCTGATGAATGTCACCTTCCGCACGCCCAACGACGACCTGGATAAGAAGTTCATCGAGGAAGCGCTTGCCAGCGACATGTCCGGCCTGAAGGGGCATCGTTCAGCGGGTGGACTGCGAGCCTCGATCTACAACGCATTTCCCAAGGCAGGTTGCGAAGCGTTAGCCCAGTTCATGAAGGACTTCGCCCAGCGCAACGGGTGAGGCGATCGCACGTACCTCTGAGTTCCTCCAAGCGTTGCAGCCCTTCACTCGAAAGTGCCGAACCGGTTCGGCATTGACGTCGTAGCCAAGATGTTGGGATCCAATGGATACACCACACCTGGATCAACCTGCCAGATTGAGTGAGGTAAGGCTACATTTTGCCGAAAACCGTTCGGCGATCATTACCTGCGCCATATTCGCCTGGGTTGTCTTCGGAGTATTCTCCTTTGGCTTTGCGTTGGCTGATAGTGGGATCATCCCCACGGTAGGGCTGTACGTTCTGGCTTGGTTGATTCTGGGGGGATCAATCGCTTTGCATGTACTGGCGATACGTCGGTTGCGCCGCACCTTGGCGGCCAATACGTTCCAACTTTGCACCCAATGCCGCCATTCACTGCGGGGACTTGCTGATGTCGGCAGCTGCCCGGAGTGCGGCGAGAACTTTGATATCCAAGTCGTGTGCACAACATGGCGACGGGTCGTTCATCTTCCGGAATCAGCTTCACCGAGTGATTATTGGGTGAGACAGTTTACCCCACCGGCGACGCGGCGACAGCGCGTTTTCGACGTGATCTTCGGTCTCGTGATGCCGGTCGTGTGCATGATCTTCGATCCGATCGTCTTCAAGGGTTCGGGCCTGTTCTCGGATGAGGGAATGTTCAGCGAGTTGCGATGGTTTGCGTATACCGGTCTCGCGGTCGAACTCATCGCCCTTGGAATATGGCTTCAATATGGTGAACAATTGAGCCGGGGGCGCGACGTTGTCGGCGGCACCCTGCTCGGCGGAGCGATCGTTGCCGCACTGATCGGGATGACGATCTTCCCGCTGAGCCTGATCGGTATCCTTTTTATCCTCGTCGGCACGCTCGGCTTTACCCCTTTCCTTACATCGCTGGTTCTTGCCCGCAACGCTGCCCGCGCCCTGGCGCGGGGTAACGATGATTCGCCTAGACCGGGACGTCGGCTCAGGATGGGGTTCGGTCTGTTGATCCTAGCAACCGTGGTTATTGCCGCTCACGCTATCCAGCACGAGGGCAATATCGAGACGATGATCACGATCGACCTCGATGACGACGATCCAGCGGATAACTGGTAACGGTCCAAACGTTCGACGGACTCGGGGGATAGCCCCTGAGTCTTCATCGGAGCCACCTGTTGTTGCTCCAAGCAGCGCGTCGCCGTACGCTTGGATGAGATGAGACGGCGTGTATGGTTGATAGGTGCGGCGGCGGCGATCGTGACGGCAGTTGCGTTTGTCGTCACGCGCTCGTCTGAACCGGCGCTGCCCGATCCGCCGGTGTTCACGATCCTCGCCGATGCTGATCCTGACGTTGCCCGCGCGATCACGAGCGCAACGAAAGCCGTGCTGGAGGATCGATCGAATCACGCGCGGTGGGTAAAGCTAGCGATGGTCTACCAAGCCAACTACATGCTCCCTGAAGCGGCGCAGTGCTACGAACAAGCGATCTCAATGAACGCACAGGACGTTCAGAGCTGGTACTTCCTGGCGATTGTTCGGTCCTATGGCGGCAATCTGGACGGCGCGGTTGAGGCGTTGCGCCGATCAATTGCGATACGCGATTCATATGCTCCTGCACATCGTCGACTCGGTGAGTGGCTGATTGACTTTAACGAGCTGGATGAGGCGCGACGTGAATTTGAGATCGCTATCGAGCTGGACGCAAACGATCCGCACGCACCGATCGGGCTGGCGCGACTGGCGCTTCAGGCGAACCGCCTCGACGAAGCGCGCGAGATTCTTCATCAGGTCACCAACGCACCCAACGGCCAGATCGCGCTCGCGTTTCAATTGCTCGGCGCCGTGTATCAGCGTATGGGGCAAACCGAGCGGGCCCAGCGCCTCGTGCAACACAGCCGGACGATCACGTCCGAGGATCACGATTCCTGGCTCAATACCGTCAACCAACATCGAGCCGGACAGGAGGCGAAGCTCGACTATGCCAAGCAGCTCGTCCTGCAGCAGCGATTCGACGAGGCGATCGGAGTTTTGCATTCGCTCGACCGATACTACCCCGACGATGCGGTCATTCCGAATAATCTTGGCGTGATCTACCGTGCGCAAGGCCGGCTGGAGGACTCAACCAAGGAATTCCTGCGCGCCAAACAGCGCAACAACACATACTTCGAAGCCGACTACAACTTGGCGATGAACTGTCTGTTAGAAGGTGAATCGGCCGAAGAACCGATCCGGTCAGCTCTGCTCCAAAGCGCCCAGCAGCACCTTGATCGGGTGTTTGTGATCAATCCATCATACGGGCCCGCGGTTGGGCTTCATGGCAGCCTTCTCAAGCAGCACGGTAAGTTGGAGCTTGCCCTGAGTCGATTCCATGAAGCGGCGCGTCTGGACCCAGCCCGGCCTCAGTGGCTGTATAGCGCCGCGGTGATCCTGCACGATCTGGGGCGAAACAAAGAGGCCCTTGACGTTTTGGAACAGGTTCTCACCAGCGCGCCGTACTTCATCCAGGCCTATTTCACGCTTGCCAACGCCTATGTTGCACTTGGCCGCACCGAGCAGGCCCAAGCCGCACTGCAATCAGTCGCACAATTGCAACCGGATCACCCCGCCCTTGCCGAAGCGATGAAGCGACTGAACATCAACAGAAATACGCCGAACTTGCCACGCCAATCGCCACCCAATCGGCCGGGGAACTGATCCGTGATCGTCCAACCGAAACGGAACCGAATTCAGTTCAGCCTGCACGCGGTCTGCTTTGTGATCGTCGCGCTCCTGTTGACGGCTTGCGGAAGTGATGAGCGATCGCCGGAGGTCACCGGCCTTGAGCCCGTCGCACCCGCGCCGTTCGTCGAAGTCGCACAGACGCGCGGCCTCATCTTCACCCAACATTCCGGTCATCAGGACCAATACTTCAGCCCCGAGATTATCGCCGGCGGAGTCGCACTCCTGGACATGGACAACGACGGCGATCTGGACGTGTATCTAATTCAGTCGGGCCGCATCGGTGAACCGGAGTGGGAACCGGCCGGAAATCAACTGTTCCGCAATCGTGGCGACGGCTCGTTCGAGAACGTTACTGATAACAGCGGCGCCGAGGACCGCGGGTACGGCATGGGCGTCGCCACCGGTGATTACGACAACGACGGCGATGTGGATCTATACGTCACGAACGTCGGCCGCAATACGTTGCTCCGTAATGAGGGCAATGGCCGTTTCGTCGATGTCACCGACGAAGCGGGCGTTGGAGGCGATCTCTGGTCGTCCAGCGCTGCGTTCCTTGACTACGACGCGGACGGCGACCTTGACCTGTTCGTCTGCAACTATATTCATTGGTCCGTGGCGGGCGAACGACAGTGTAGGGACGCCGCCGGAGCGCCCGATTATTGCGGGCCGCTTGAGTACCTCGCGCCGACCAAGGACACGCTGTATCGCAACAACGCCGATGGATCGTTCACCGATGTGACCAACGAGCTGGGCATCTCGATGGCGGTCGGCAACGGATTGGGGGTCGCGGTCGGCGATTACAACAACGACGGCCGACTGGATATTTTCGTCGCGAACGACGCCGTGGAGGACGTGCTGTGGATCAAGGGCGCCGACGGGCGCTTCGTCAACCAAGCGCTGACGATGGGCTGTGCCCGTGACGAAGCTGGTCAGGCCAAAGGCAGCATGGGAATCGGTTCGGCCGACCTCGACGACGACGGCGACCTCGATCTGCTGATCGTCAATCTTCGCGGCGAGACAGACAGTCTCTTTCGCAACGAAGGAAGCTACTTCGCCGACATCACCGGGGCTGCGGGGTTAGGCAGGCTCAGTCGGGGCTTCACTCGCTTCGGGGTCGGCTTCTTCGACTACGACAACGACGGCAAGCTCGATATCTATCAAGCCAACGGCCGTGTGCTTCGTGCTGACCCCGCGTATTCCGAGAATCCCTATGCGGAGCCCAACGTGCTTATGCGCGGCGTCGGGTCCGGCAAGTTTGCCGAAATCCTGCCACGCGGCGGAATCGTTCCGATGCTCGCCCACAACAGCCGAGGCGCGGCCTTCGGCGATCTCGATAACGACGGCGGGATCGATATTGTCGTTGTCAACCGCGACGGGCCAGCGTACTACCTGAGCAACCAAGCGCCCGACCGAGGGCATTGGATCATGTTTCGTGTGATGGATGAGCATGGCCGTGACGCCTTGGGAGCAGTCGTCACCGGCGTCGTGAACGGCCGCACCATGCGGCGCGATGTGCAGACCGCGTACAGCTATTGCTCGGCGAACGACCCGCGCGTTCACTTCGGCCTCGGCGACGCGCACATTATTCAGAACATCACAGTTCATTGGGTGGACCGATCGACATCCTCGTTTGGTGATTTCGACGCAGGGCACATCGTCACCCTGCGCCGATCCGAAGGGGCAGCACAGTAATACGAATCGCAGTTGATCCGCAGGCGGGTGCCATGCTTTGACCCGTTAGGGCAAAGCATGCTTCACCGCTTCGCGGATGAAGCATGGCACCCGCGAAACGCACGAGAATCATTTGAGATTCGTATAATTCGTCAGCCGCCGAGCTTCGCCGCAATCGCCATTGCCTGGCCGGCGTAGCTTCGCCCGAAGAGGTTGACGTGATTCAACACGTGGTAAAGCTGGTACACCGCAATGCGCGAGTCGAGCTGGGCGCGGTCGCTCACGTTCGCCTCGTACGACTGGAAGCAACCGTCAGGGAAACCGCCGAAGAGTTTCATCATGGCGATGTCCGCCCACCCGTCGCCGATGCAGCAGGCGGGATCGATCACGGCGATGCGCTCAGTCGCGTCGTCCCCATCGCACGCGGGTAGCGCATTTCCCGACCAGAGGTCGCCGTGCAACAGGGCCGGCTTCGGCTGACGGGGGATATGATCTTCCAGCGCGTCGATGACCGCTTGAATTCGCGCTGCTTCGTTCGTATCCAACCGCCCACGCTTGGCGGCGAGATCGAGCTGATGACCGAGGCGATGCTCTGCGTTGAACTGCACCCAATCGTCGCACCATGTATTGGGTTGGGGCGTCGTTCCCAGATGATTGTCAGTTTGGAAGCCGTAGCGGTGGCCTGCGTCGGTTTGATGCAAGCCGGCAAGCTCCTCGCCGAAGCGTGTCCATGTGCGAGGGGACACGGCTGCATGTTCGATCGCCGTCATTAGAAGCACCGCGACGCCGGCGCTCTCGATCACCGCCAACGGCTTGGGAACAAGGAGCGTGTTTGTCCGGGCCAACGCTCGGAGCCCCTCGGCTTCCTCTTGAAACATGTGCAGATGCGCCGCAGAGTTGGTCTTCGCGACAACAGTGACGCCGTCGCGTAAACGAATCTCTTGCACACGGTGAATGCAGCCGCCGGACAGATCGCGGATGCGGATGATCGTTGGCTCAAGGGCGGCTTCGTGGAGTGACTGCTCGATCGCCTCGCGACTACTCATCGAACGGCGGCCAACAGCTCATCGAGCAGCGCGTCGCAAGCGGCGTCGATCAACCGAAAGACGGTCTCGAAACCGTCATTGCCGCCATAGTACGGATCGGGCACCTCCAAAATCTCAGACGCCGGATTTGCCTCCAGGAGCAGTCGCAGTTTCTGTTGCGGCGCTCCCCAATTTACGAGGTCCTCGCGGTTAGTCTCGTCCATACAGATGAGATGGTCGAATCGCTGAAAGTCTTCGCGCGTGACCTGACGAGCACGACTGGGAAGGACGATGCCGTGCCGCTGGGCGATCTCTCGTGCCCGGCGATCCGGGCGCTCGCCGGCATGCCAATGACCGGTCCCGGCGGAATCAACCGTGAAGCGGTCGGCGACGCCGCGCTGGTTCAGCTTGTGCAGGAAAGCGCCTTCGGCCAGGGGGCTGCGGCAGATATTCCCCATGCACACGAAAAGGACGCTGGTTCGGGCAGGTGCACTCATCTTCGTCAAACACTCGTGCGGCGTTGGATCCTCTTTTGATAGCGATGGGCCTTGCGATGTTATCCGCGAAGGTCCTCCTCCTGGCGGGCCGAAGCGGGCGTTGACGGCTGGGTCTTCGATAATCGCTGCGGCTGCGAGACGGCGTAATGGTGCTGACGCCGGGCCGCCTTGACGGCAAAGAGACCGATAAAGCCGAACAGCACGAGTGCGATTGCGTAGATGACGCGCACGCGCAGGTCCGTCTTCAGAACGAGCGCCGCGAGCACCACGCCGAGGATCGCAAACGCAAATCCCATCCCGTAGACGGCGAAGACGGCGCGTTTGACGCCGCCCAGCGCACGTCTGAGTTGATGATGGATATGCTGATCATCAGCGGCGGACATCGACGTGCCGGCCAGCCACCGCCGGATGATCGCCAGCGTTGTATCCATGATGGGAACGGAAAAGACGATGAGCCCGGCGAAGACGAGGTGGGTCGCCCCTTGTTCCCCAAGCATCAGGATGATGACAACGCACAGGTAGCCCAGCAGCAGACTTCCCGAGTCGCCCAGAAAGATCGACGCGGGATTGAAGTTGTGCGGGAGGAACCCCAGCACGGCTCCCAACAGAGCCATGCACAGAAGTATCCGCGCGCCGGCGAGTGTGGCCGCCTCTAACGTTGCGGTCACTTGACCCAGGTTCGGATTGTACCGAAGCGGATACTGCACCGGCATCTGGGGTGTCGCGGTGATATAACCCGCCTCGACCAGCGTCTCGATCTCCCTGGGGAAGTGGCCGGTATCGTTGCGGTACTGCTGCACCCTACGCTGCACGGTTTCCACAATCCTCGCCGCTGCGGCTGTCCGGTCGTCCTTCGCGGAAACTTCGCCTCGACCGTCGTCGTAGGCCAACACCCAGCCGACGGGCGGCTCGGGCAGCGCAGCGAGATACCCGGCTGCGACAAGCGCACTCAAATCCCCGGGCAAGTCAGCCTGCTCTTGGGCATAGCGATCGATCTGCGATTGCACGGTAGAAGCGACCTCCACGGCTTCAGCCTGTCTCGCCTCAAAGGCGCTGTTCGCTTGCGGCGCAACCAGCAGGCAGATCGCCAGTAAGCCCAAGGCAACAATCCCGGTGACGCCCGACAGCAGGCCGTCGAGACCGTCGATCAAGTTCGCAGCGTTGCATCCGCCGAGTACGAAGACGGCGATGATTGCGGTTCCGATCCAATAGAAGACGTGGCCGTTGAGCACGTGGAACGACCCGAGAAGGACGATCACGTCGTCGGGCCCGCCCATGAACGGTTTGAGCACGCCTTCGGCCACCCGCACGCCGATGTCGTTGATGGCCAAGGCGGCGGCGGCGACGAGCTGGCCGGCAATCTTCAGCCGCGGATCCCACCCCCACAGGTCGTCGGCCAACCCGGTGAACATGATCGCCACCATCCCCAGCACGATGGCGATCGGCAGCGGACGATAGTTGGCCGCCACGCCGTCCATGTACACATAACTCGTGGCGATGGCGATGATCAGACCGAGGAACACGGCCACGCCGCCAAACTTCGCGATTGGATAGGGGTGCGTTTTTCGCGCCTGATCCGGCCGGTCGATTGCGCCGGCAGCGACGGCGAACCGCCGCACGAACGGTGTGATGAGCAACGTCACCATAAACGCCACGATGAAGATCAGTACGTAGCTGTTCAACAGATCCATGGCCGGGGCCGCAAACGACTGCGACTCATCTGCGAACAGATCGAGATCGCCTGTGAGAGTTCCGGCCGGATCCAATTGGGCCAACACGACCAACATCACGCAGTCGACTCCAGCGAGGGAAGATCGCTGCCCAGCTCAGTGGCGAGATCGCGGATCGTCTGGGACAACGGCGTGGTCGGCGTAAACCCGGTCACCTGACGGAGGCGTGTCAGGTCCGGTTGGCGATGCCGCAGATCATCGAAGTTTGGACCGAACGCCTCATCGTATGACAGGTGGTCGATCGTCGAGGTGCTGTCGAGCGTCGTGCGCACAAGCTCGGCCAGTTCGCCGATCTCGATTCGTTGATCACTGCCCACGTTGAATATCCGGCCGATGCACCGGGGTTCAGCGAGCAGGACCGGCAACAGGTTCACCACATCGCGGACATCGCAGAAGCATCGCGTTTGCCGGCCGTCGCCGTAGACCTGAATCGGCTTGTCGGCGAGGGCGGCGCCCACGAATCGAGGCAGCACCATTCCGTATCGGCCGACTTGGCGCGGACCGACAATGTTGAAGAAGCGCGCGATAACCACCGGCAATCCCTGCTGCCGATGATGCGCCAAGGCAAGATGCTCATCGATCGCTTTGGAGCATGCGTACGCCCACCGGGGCTGGGTCGGCGGCCCGTACGTCACGTCGTCGTCTTCTGCGAAGGGAGTTCGCGTCGATTTGCCGTACACTTCCGACGTTGACGCGATCAACGTGGGCGTCATCCCGGCGGTGGCGAAGTCGAGGATCGCCGACGTCTCCAACACGTTCGTATCGATGGTGTGGATGGGGTCTTGGACCACCAATCGAACGCCGACCGCGGCAGCGAGGTGGTAGATTTCACTGATCTTTGTTGGGTCAAGATCGCGGACGGCCTCCGATACGCCCGCTTCGATGAAGGTCAGGTCTTTCTCCGGGACGCGGCCCAGATTGCGGCGCCGGCCGGTGGCGAGATTGTCGATCACGATCACATGGTCGCCTCGGCGCACCAGGTATTCAACGAGATGTGACCCGATGAAGCCAGCCCCCCCCGTAACCAATGAGACGCGCTTTGGGGAGGTCGGGGTCATGGCGTGAAGTCTCCTGCCGCGCGACCGTGGCCGGAGCCGGACGTCCCGGACCAGGCGGCGTCTCGCCCAAGCCGGTCCGAGGCGAAACCACGATACGGCGGCCCATGATCGACGACGGCGGTGGCCGTCGGGGGCGTGGTCGCTGCCCCCTCCCGCGCGCCGGCCGGGATGTACCTCACGTCGCTGACGATGTTGAACTGTACCCCGCCATAGCGGCGAAGTTCTTCTTGAAGTAGCCTCCGGCTGTTCCCCGCGGACGATTCAGGATGACTCCCAGTTGCTCGCAGCTTGCGTCCATCAGTTGATTGATCAGTCGAGCCACGAGCCCGCGCTGCTCCTGGTTGGCGCGGACGATCAGGACGGCGGCGTCCAGCTTGTTGGCCAGCACCAGCGCGTCGCCGGCCACGACCGCCGGCGGGGCGTCGACCAGCACGAGGTCGTACCGGGTGCGGAGCTCAGCCATGACACTATCAAACGCGCCGTTGTTCAGTCGTTCAAAAGCCCGGTTGGCGGGGCGCCCGGCCGTGACGACATCGATCCCGTGCTCGGTGGTACGGATAACCTCGTCCAGAGAGGCCTCGCCCGCGAGCAGATCGCCCAAGCCCGGATCATCGCCGGACACGCCCATCACCTCGGCAAGACGAGGTCTGCGGAAGTTCCCGTCCACGATCACTACCTTCCGGCCGGCGGCGGCGGCGGCGGCGGCAAGATTGGTAGCGGCGGTCGTCGTCCCGGCGTCGGGGAGGCCGCCGACCAGCAGCAGCGTCCGGTGGCCCGATTGATCCATCGCCTTGGCAATGAGCGCTGACACCTGTCGATAGGACTCGGCCAGGACACTATTGGGACACTCCCGAACGACAAGCTCCGCCGCGGCGGACTTGCACGGATCCTCCGCCAGCTCGGGAATCACGCCCAGCACGCGGCCCGAGGGCAGCACCTCGATGTCGGCTGCGCTCTTGACACGCTGATCCGTTATCTCGCGAAGGAAGATCAAGCCGATCACCGACCCAACCACGAGAAGCGTCGTCAACGGAACCACCAGCTCGATCTTGGGGAATGACTTCTCGCGCGGCAGCTGGGCGTTCTGGGCGATGCGGACACGACGGGCGTCGTCCCTCAATTGAACCAGCTTGATTTCGTTGATCGCCATCAAGGTGTCATCTCGCCGCCCTAGGAGCAGCTCCCGCTGGTACTCCATCTCACGATAGTGAGACATATCCGCAGACAGCGTGCGCAGCAGCCCGTCGTTCTGCTCATGTTTCTCTTCCAGTCCATCCAGTACGCTCCGCAGGGACTCGATCTGGGCGCCGTACTGTTTAAGCTCGGCCTGGAGATTGTCCGTCATGATCTCTTTGATCTTGTTCTCGTACTCCGCCTCGGTGGCGCGAAGCCTCGCCTCTCCCCTCAGGATCATCGGATGGTCCGGATCACGGTATTGCTCGCGAAGCCCGTAGAGAACGGTCTTGGTGCCCAACATAGCCGCCTCGTGCGGTCGAACCAGGGCGTCCATCTCGGCCCTGCGGCGGTCTTCCTCGGTCGGGGACACCGTACCCTCCAGCTTCGCTGCGAGCTGCAGATACCGGTTCTCGGCGAAGCTCAACGAAGATTGCGAGCCGGCGATCTGTCCCGTCAACCCCTCTTGAGCCATCGCCAGCTGACTCGACCGGGAATGGTCGATGTCGGTGATGCCCTTCTCTCGGATGTATGCTTCGATTTCCTGGCCGAGGTCGTCGAGATTCCGGGTAAACGTGCCGAGCTGGGACTGGAAGACCTCTAGATTAACGTTGTACGCAACACGATCGTCGGCCTTGCGCTTAGCGATGTAAGCGTCGGCGACCGCGCCCAACACCTCGGGCACGTCCAAAGCGTTGCCGTTCGACCACTTCAGGGTGAACAAGTTGCTGCCCGCCACCAGGCGCGCGCGTAGATCGTCCTCGAGATCGTCTACGGCCTCATCGAGTTCGCCGACATTGAGGTCCCCGGCGAAGTTCGCGATGTACCATGTGGTGTTTTGAACATCCGGCTTCTTGACCGCCGCCTCCAGCACAGGACGACTCAAAAGCAGGTACATCTCCGTCGTCGCCAAACGGGTGAGCACATCCTGCCGCTCGATATCACCGACTATCGGGTCGAACCCTTCGTCTAGTGCACCGCGGATCTCGAAGACTACTACTGCGCTATACAGTGGTAGCAGGAAGTAGAAGAGGACGAAGGCGACGAATCCGAGCACGACCCCAGTGACGATCGAGCTAAGGATCAGCAACAGGTGACGTCGCAGGACGCGGAACGGATCCAGGGTGCGCGTAGTGGCAGGCACGGCCGAGGTTCTCGGTCGAGCGCCCGTCGGCGGAACGGGGGGGCGAGATGATGTAGCGGTAGTCATGGCTCTTGCCTTGTGTGGGTAGTGAGACGACGGACATCAGCCCGCCGGCTTCGGTTTATTCGTCGTTCTGTGCTCTTCTGATATCGTCTTCCAGGCGTTCTATCTCAGCCTGAGTCTGCGGATCGGGCCTCAATTCGATCGCTCGGTTCACATAGGTCTGGGCGGCATCCAAGCGACCCTGCTTGAACAGGACCGAGGCCAAGTGATACATGCTCTCCGCCGATTCCAGCAGGCTTACGCTGCGTCGAAGCGGATCCTCAGCCTCGTCGAACCGCTGCAGGTGGTACTGGACCCACCCAAGTGTATCCAGAATAGATGGATCATCAGGCCTCAACTCAGCGGCGTGCTTCACCAGGCCTAGGGCCGTGCTTGGATCACCCAGTCGTTCGGCATACACGAATGCAGCGTTGTTCAGTGCAACGGTGTTATTCGGATCCAGCTCGATCACCTGGTCGAAGGCATCGACGGCTGCCTGGTACTCCTTGCCGATCAGGGCATATTTTCCCAAGTTCATCAACAAAAGAACACGAAACTGCGGGTTGTCCTCCGGGGCTTGCTCAATGGCAAGTCGCTGTAGCTCAATCGCGCGACTGCGACCATCGGGACCGGAGGTGAACCAACTCGTAGCCAGCCAGTTCAGATCCAGGGCGGTGGGCTTGTCATCACTGACCTCCAACACGAACTGTTCCAGCTCTTGCACCTGCTGTGGACGAAACAGCTCCACCAGCGCTTCGAACCAGACCTCCAGAGACGCCAACGCGACCTGCGGGCCGCCCTGGGCATGATGTTCCCGGTACGCGATGCGCATCTGGGCGAGTGCCGCGGCGCGTTGCCCGGCGCCGTTCAGCGCACGTGCATAGAGGCTCCGCAGCTTGACGTCCTGTTCGAGCCAGGATTCAGCCTCCGCGATCATCCCGACGAGGGCGGCGAAGTTCGGTCTCTCCATCTCCAGCACGATTTCACTCATCGCGGTCAGTCGCGCCTTGGTCGGCTTGAGCCGATACGCCTCGCCATAGGACTTCACGGCGAGCTGCAACTCGCCCTGGCGCCGGAGCAACTCGCCTTTCGCCTTATGCCAGACCGGTTCAAGCGGATCTCGCTCTATCGCCTCATCGATTGCTGCGACGGCCGCCACAAGCTCGTTTTGGCTTTCATACAACGTCACGAGCAGGGCGCGGGCGCCGCGGTTGTCGGGCGATCGCTCCAGAAAGCGATTCAATTCACCGATCGCCGATCGCTCGTCGCCCATAGCTCGGTATATATCGACGCGAACGATGCTTGTTGGATCCACGGCCGCCCGCACGTCGTCCGCTGTATCCAAAGCCAGAAGCGCTTCGTCCAGCAAGCTCCGCATCCCGGATCGCCGGAACTCGTGCAGAAAGCTCTGCGCGGTCTGGATGTGCGGTCTCGGGTCGCGGGGCCGCTCCGCCTCCGCCTGCGCCAGCATTTGGCGCTGCCTCGCGTAACGCTCCGTGGCCAACTCAGCTTCGCCGTTATCGTACAGCTCGTCTGCCTCTCGGCCGAGAATCGAAGCCAACAGCATCACCGAACTGAAGTCGGCGCCATCGGCATCCACCAGTTCCTGCAAGCGCCGGTTGGCTTGTTCAAGATGGCCCAAGTTGGCGTGGCCCTCGACGATGCGCAGCGACAACAAGCGATCAAAGCCAAGCTCCAGCAGCTCGTTGCACAGGTCAATGCCTTCCTCGAAGGCGCCGGAGGCGAAGAAAAGATCAATCAGGGCTCGATCCGCCTCTCGCCGCTCGGGATCTTGGTAGGCCCGCGCCCGCTGGAACGTTGCCTCGGCCTCCCGTGGCTGGTTCGTCGACGCCTGGTAGCGCCCCAGCGACGCGAACATGGCCAGGGTGCGTTCAGCTTCCTGCCATCGCTGCAGGTAGTCCACTAATATCTGTTCACCGGCGGCAACCTCGCCCCGACTCCGGAGCAAGTTCGCGCGAACGTACGCGAGTGCAAGCGTGTCGCCGACTTGCACTTCCAGGGCGTCGAGGATCGCGTTGGACTCGTTGATCCAATCAGCCGCGGTCTGCTCCAACAGCTTCGTTCTCGTCTTGCCCTGCACCTGCCGCCAGCGAGCCATGTCGAACCTCGACTGACCCTCGTCGTCCAAAATGTGCTCGAAACTGGGCTTTCCCCCGCCCAACAGGCTGGCCAGCTGCATCGCGTTGACTCGCTGATCCGGATACAGCTCGTAAAGCTCTCTCCGCTTCTGGATCGCCGAGACGGAGTCTCCGACGTCCATTTCCAATCGAAGCCAGACGTCCTGAAGCTGCAGATCAATGGTCGTCAGCCGCTGACTGTCGCGCAAGACGGCGAGGGCCCTGGTTTTTTCGCCCGTTCTTTCCAGCAAGCGCACATACAGCGACACGACGACCCGATCGTCCGGGGCTCGCGCATAGGCCTCCTCGTAGGCGCGCCGGGCCTCCACATTGTTCCCGAGCATTTCGTAGGCGCTGCCCAGCATCCGCCAGGGCGCCGCCGAGTAGGGCTTGCGATCGGTGGCCGCGTTGAGCGTCTGGACGGCCTGCTCGGGTTGCGAGCGCGCCAGCTCGTAGCGACCCCTGAAGATCAGGCCCTGGGCCTGGTCCGCGCTCGTCTCACGGGCTCGCTGAAGGATCGCCTCGGCCGCCTCCCAATCCGCGGCGGCGATCGCCTCGCCGAGCAGGGTATCCAAGAGCAACGGATGATCCGGCGCGATTTCCTGTGCTCGAGCGAGCAGCAGATCGGCCTCCTCGTCCATGCGAACGGAAAGCGCCTGAATCGTTGCCGCAGCGTCATCGTCGCCCGACGCGGCGGCTCGCGCCGCCGACTGCCGGAGATCCCGGCCACGCCGACGTAACCCGGCCATCGTCTTGATGGTCCGCTCCGGCTCGCTGGAGTACCTCGCCAGCAGCGCCTGTTTGAGCCGCTCGATCGGATCGTCGATGCCGATCGAAGCCTTCAACGAATGGAACGCCGCGGCATTCGGGCGCAGCTGAATCGCCCGGTCGATATACTCGCCCGCGGCGTCGAGTTGCTCTGCTTGGATTTCGAGAAGCGCGAGTGCGTAAAGCAGTCGGGGCTCATCCTCCCCGTGGTCCTGGAGCGCGACCAAAAGACTTGATCTTGCTGCGTCCAGATCGTCGTCGTCTGCCACAGCTACGGCGTTGGCAATCGCCCGGGTTACCGCATCGACGGAGCCGATCGCGCCCTTGGTCTTCCCTGCTTCGATAAGCAGAGTGAGGCGTTGGGCCTCTTCATTCTCAGGCTCCCTGCGCAGCGCCTCGTCGATCGTTTCGGACGCGTCATCGAAGCGCGTCAACCCCGCCTGGAGACGCGCTTTCAGCGTCAGCAGGTACACACTGCCGGGCCGTTGCTCCAGCGCGTCGTTGATCCTCATCAGGGCCGAGCCAAGCTCCCCGATCCGCTCCAGGACACGGGCGGAATACCAAAGGGTCTGAACGTCGGGAACGGCAAGGCCTCGTATGCAACGCTCGAACTTGTCGGCGGCTAACACGAAGTTGCCCTCGGCCAAAGCAATCTTCGCGTCAACCCGAAGCAGCAGCGGCTCGGTTTCCGGCTCGGCGACCGAGGCGGCCATGCGGTCACGGGCTGCTTTGACCCGCTGCAGCTGAGCTGCCCGCTCATCCTCCGCGGCCTGCTCCCACTGGGCATATTCGATATCTACGATCAGGGCCGCCGACCGAGTCCTCAGGATAGGCTGATAGACCGCGAGCAGGCTCACCACGACCGGTTCGGCATCGATGATCTCCAGAGCTTGAACCCGAGCGGCCTCGAAGGAACCGCGATAAAAATAGAGGTTCGCGAGCGAGAAGCGGTGAAGGTGATGCTCGGGATGCTCGGAAAGGTAGTCCGTGAGGATACCGATTGCCTCGGCGGCGCCGGCGGTGCGATCCGCCATGCTCAGGATATCCGTGGCCCCGAGAAGGAGCAACGGATCTGGCGATTCCGTGATCAATTCGACCATTCGATCAAGGGCCTGCGTGATCTCCTGCTGCGGCTCCATCGCCGCCGGATCGCCCTCGTCGGGTCGGCGGACCCACCACAAGGCGCGGAGCCTGGCAAGCTCCGGCCCCAGACCGTCGGTGTCAGGCCCAAAGAGAGCCTTGCGAGCCTTCAAAGCCTCCTGGAGCATCTCCTTTGCTTCTTGCTCTTTTTCCTCGCTGGACAACTTGTTGCCGGCCTCACGATCCAACCGTGCGGTCGCCAGCAGTGCTTCAACTCGACCAGCCCAACCGGAATCACTATCAGGTACGGCTTCCACGAACTCAGACAGATTTCGCAAAGCGTCTTGTACTCGCGCGTCCGTCGGGACGGGATCGCGTCGCAGGATCGCCAGCCCCTTATACAGCTTCGCGTAGACGTACAGCGGATCGGACTGGGGAACCCCGGCTTCCATGTCCTCCGCGGCATCGTAGACGGGGTCCCATGCCGTCGAACGATTCACGAGTCGTGCACGGCTGAGCAGTTCTTCGAGTAACTCCAAATGCACGTCGGCGTCAAAGGGACGGTATCGAATCTTATGCCGGAACACGCTGACTAACAGACGGTAGTACCGCTGAGCTTGATCCTGCGTTCGCGGTCGAATGTGCAGTAACGCTTGCTCGTACTTTCGTAAATGGGAGAGATCGGATTTTTCCTTGGCCACCGCTCGGCCGTAGTCCTTCAGCGCCGCCTCGTAGTCGCCTTTGGCCATGAGTTGATCACCGGCCTTGATATGCCGCGTCGTGTTGGCTCGATAGGCGAGGAGGCCCAAGCCGCCCAGGACGGCCACGGCCGCCAGGCTAATCGCGGCCAGCGTCAATGCGAATTTTTTGTTCAAGCGCGATGCCATAGGTGACCTCGTATTCCCGGGTTACGCCGTAGAGTTCCGTAGTGTATCCTCGACCGATGATTCCACGTCGACCCAGTCCGGCAAACATCGCATCAGCTCCGGCAGAAGGTCAGTCAGAACCTCCGAGACGACGTCAATGAAGTCGTCCCGACCGAAATCCTCCGGGCCCGCCAACAGGAATTGGACCTTGGCGTAGTAGGCGTATTGTGTCGTCAAATCAAAGGCGAATCTGCGCACGTCCACGGGATCGGGCATGGTTTCTCCGTTGGCGATGAAGAAATACCCGGCATAAATGCGCATTTCCGGGTTCTCCTCGGAGCCGAACTCCGTTGTGCGCAGCTTAAATTCCCCAACGGGCATCCGCACCCGCACCGCTTTGCCCGTCACTCGATCGTAGTGGGTCAGCACCGGATACGGCCTGCCCTTATTCATGTGCTCGGAACTCAACACCCACTGCGTGTCGTCGATCTTGAGCGGAAGATTCTTCGGGCGCGTCTTCGGGATCAGGCCCCCAGCCACAAGGCACCGGTCCGGCACATGCGGCACCGCATCGATCATCCCCGTGTAATAGGTGATGTGGAGCGACATTGCCGGCGCGCCGCGTCGAGCCTCGCTCCGCACGTACCAGCGATCGATGTACATATCCGTGCCAAGTTCCTCCACGATCTCCACCGTGAGGGGGACACCTTCACCCTCGGCCCGCCAGTCTCCCAGGCGCAGCGGGATCGTCGTCAACTGTGCGCGGAGGGGTACCGGCTTCTTCTCCAGAAAGGCATTGGCGGACTCCACCGCGTACCGGAAGCCCACACGGAGTCCCGCCAACGTCAGGGCGGCGACAAGAAGCGCATATTTTGCATTCCGATCGAACAGCATCAGCCCGTCACCGTCCCCTCGACCTTCACCGCCGCGGGACCGCTCCCCTGGGTGTCATCCTCAATGACGAGCCGGCGAAGTGTCCACAGTATCCCCAAGTAGATGAGGAACGCCGGGACCAGCCACAGCAACCCGATGAACGTATGGAAGTCACCCGCAGCAAAGTCCGTATCGAACATGCTCAGTACGGCCAGGGTCGCCACACGAAGAATATTCACAAAGATCGCCGTTGGAATCCCCATCGCGACCAGCGCGATCCTCTGCCACCAATGCCTGAGTCCCGTGAAGGCCATGGCCACCCCGAGGGCCATAAACGCCATCAACATTCGCATCCCGGAGCACGCCTCAGCGATGTTCAGTGGTTTCGCCTCACCGTCACTCCAGATGTAAAGGATGTTGCCGGTGCGATCGGTATCGATCATGATGAGATTCAGGAAGATGTGTGATCCCCGGGCCGTGATGTCCTGCATTGGGAATGTCACGAGGTTCATCGCCCTCTCCGAGATCGTCTGCCCGAACACACACAGATACAGAAGAGGAAACCACAGAAACAGCATCGCCCGAAAGCCGCAAAAGAGCAGCGCGACGCCGAACAACGTCAAGGTCAGCCCCGCCCCCTGCAGGTTGTGGTGGCGAACTGCAAGCGGACCGAGCCAACAGAACATATACCAGGCCCCCCCGATCACGATCGGGACGAAACCGATCCAGGTCGTCTTGAATGGTTTGGCCAGAAGCCGATCACGGCTGAAGTAAACGAAGTAGCCCGCGATGAGGGGGATAACGAGGGTATGCCCCCAATCCGCCTGATGTTCGACGGCATGCCTGAACTGGGCCGCGAAGAAGCGCCAGAACAACCAGAGGGTCAAGGCCAAGATCACGGCGGCGCCGAGCGCAATCCGGCGCACTTCGACGGCTTCGATCAAGGCCAGCGAAGGGCGCAGCGTACCCGCGGCGGCGTCACCACCGGGTGCTGATCGGGAGTCTGGGCTTGCGCCGCTCATGGTCCCCTCCGCTTCGTCTGGCCCCCTGTGCTCGTTGGGGAGCATCGGTTCAACGTCGCCTCCGCCGGCGCCGCCTCCCCAGGCCTGCCGCAATCATGGCCGGGCATCCCTGGCCAAGGCAAGTCCTGTACGCCATCCCGGGTCTAATGGGCCGGCCAGCATCCCTCTCATACGGCCCCAAGGCCGGGTCTGGTTCGGCGATCACCCGCGAAAATGATCGAGCTCGACGCCGCGCCGGTGCAGACCCACTCGCTATCCCGTCTTACGCCAGCTACTGGCCAACGAAATTCCTCGGCGGGGCGCCGAAGACGTCGTTGCCGAAGTTGCGATCGAGCAGGAAGCCGAATCCGTAGGTTATCCGGAACCCGTTGCGGAAGATCGCCAGGGGGGTGGCAATCCAACTCGTACCGATGATAATGTGGTCATCCGGCTTGAGGAAGACGTCCGGCTCAGTCCGCTGGCGGATGGCCCCAAGATTCAGCCGGACCGTCGCTTCGAGGTTGCGACCGACGATTCGGGTTAGATCCACGCGCTCTGGGATGGCCAGGGGCCCGATACCGCCAGCCGCCGCTACCAGCCGGCTCAGTGTCAGCCGACTATCCCTAGGCAGTTGGTGGGCGCCAGGGCGGACGATCTCACCTTCTATGTACACGATGCCCTGGAGCGGCTCCCTGACGTAGATCCGATCGTCTGGACGAATCACGATGTTGTAGGAGTTATCGCCGTTTTTCAGCTTTTGATAGGGAATCTCGATTATTCGCTGTGCGAACAAGGGGGGCTGACCCGCGAGACCCTCTTGGGCCGGGCCACCCGCCTGGTCGGACCGTACGCGGACCCACTCCCCACGCTCCTGATCGTAGATGAACGTGCCGCCGCTCTGGGGATCGCCCAACGGCGGTTGCCGCCGAGTGCTCAGCTCCTCAACATCCACGATCGGTCGATCGGAGATCCGAACCGGCTCGAGTTGGTCAATGTCAACAAGCGGCTGGGCATCCTGAGGCAGCAGGCCCGGATTCACGCCGTTGTTGTCCCCCCGCTGCATTTGCTCGATGAGCGTGTCCACATCCACCGGAGGTTCCCGGTCGGAGGGGGCTTGGTCAAGGTCTCGTCGGCCGGGGGCAAACTCCACCTCTCCGGAGAGCGGAGTCTGGCGGATCACGTAAATCTCTTTCGTGGAGGCGAGCACGCCGCCCGCCAAGGCCAGCGCGTCCATCAGCCGGAAGTCGGCGCGGCGAAGGGAGTACATCCCGGTCCCACCCACCGCTCCGTACAGGGTGTAAGTGAAGCCGCCTCCCTGCTCCACCATCACGTTCACCACCGGATTCAGCACCACCGTCTCGTGGATAATTCGGAACAAATGGTCCTGGAATTCCTGAGCGGTGAGGCCTGCGGCGGGGAGGTCGCCGATCACGGGCAGCCGGAACGTCCCGCCCGCACCGATCGCCCGCGTCGCTACGGTCATCACGCCGGGCTGCATGAGGTCCAGCACTTCGACGGTGATGATGTCCCCAGCGGTGAGCCGGTACTCCAGGTCGCTGGGGAGCAGGTCCGCGCGGGTGACTTGTGTCGCCGCTGCGAACGGGTCCTCCTCCTGCTCGATAACGTCCAGCCGTTCCAGAATCGGGATCATCGTGGCCGTGGGCTCAAACCGCCCGGTCTTGGAGGGGTCAAAGAACGAGTCCACCTCGCAGCCCAACAGGTGGGCCACCCCGACAACCAGGGTCGCCACGAGAAGCGATCTGGCCGTCTTGAAGTGCATTGAAGTCATCGGATGCCTCACCGTCATCTGTATCGTCGATGGCGCGGATGTCGGCCGCGGTGTTTCGCCCCGCCGGATAAGCCGAATGCCGCCTCCCATTTCGAGCTGCGACTTCGCACCGTACCTCAAGAACCTTCCTGCGTCCAAGTCAAGCCGGACAACTCCAGCCAGAGTGTTACCTCGTATATCGCATCTGGTTCGCCCGGAACCAGCGGTTCTTTACTATCGGTCCAGCCGCCCCGGGGCTGTGGGGAAAAAACAGGCAGATTCTCGGACCCTCGCGGCGGCATCCAGCCGGGTTGCGACCGCCGCCATGGCCCGCCAAGCGCGGCTCGCCCCTGATCCAAGACCCCCATGCAGCCGATGGCTCCTCACAACAAGACCGGCGGCCGCTCCCAACCGACGCCGCAACCCCAGCGGGCTAGACTTTGACCGATGGCTGCTCAGATTCCCACCAACCCTCAAGCTCGCCGCCAGACCGGTGGCCAGTCGCTGGACCGAATCGCCCGGACGCTCTCGCGGCACCCCAGACCCCTCGGCGGAGACACCGCCCGACAGCTTGATCGGCCGGTATTCAGCCTTTCGGGTTTGGTCCTAAACAACGACCAGCCGCAGCCCCAGCAGTTGATCATCGGGCGAAAGCCTCGCTGGATCCGAGCCCGCGCGCCTGGCGGCGAGGGTTATGAGCGGCTCCGGTCGATCGTTGATGCCAACGGTCTCCACACGATCTGCCAGGAGGGTTCCTGTCCGAACATCGGCGAGTGTTGGTCGCGCGGCACCGCCACCATCATGATCCTTGGCGAGATCTGCACCCGGTCCTGCGGCTTCTGCAACGTACGCACCGGCAAACCGCTGCCCCCCGACCCGCAGGAGCCGCAGCGCGTGGCCGAGTCGCTGGCCCTGATGAATCTCAAGCACGTCGTCATCACGTGTGTCGATCGCGATGATCTACCCGACGGCGGCGCTGCGGTCTGGGCCGAGACAATACGGCGCGTGCACGAGCAATGTCCTGAAATGTCGCTGGAGGCGCTGATCGGGGATTTCAAGGGCGATGCAGATTCGCTACAGCAGGTCATCGACGCTCACCCCGAAATCCTGGCCCACAATATGGAGACGGTCCGCCGCATGCACCCGGCCGTCCGGCCCCAAGCTCGATATGAGCGATCCCTGCAAGTTTTAGAGCGGATCAAGGAAGCCGGCCTCGTTTCCAAGACCAGCATCATGCTCGGCATCGGGGAGCGCAATGACGAAGTGCTCCAACTCATGGACGATGTCCGGAAGCGCGCCCAGACCGACATCCTCACCATCGGGCAATATCTCCAGCCGACGCGCAATCACCTCCCCATCGATCGCTGGGTCGAACCTGAGCAGTTCGACGTCTTCAAGGTTGAAGGTTTGAAGCGCGGATTCAGGGTTGTCGAGTCCGGCCCAATGGTGCGCAGCTCCTACCACGCTGAAGAGCAAGCCGCCCGCCTAAGCCCCGTTTAGAGCGAAAAAGGGGTCGGGAGTCTTTTCGCTAAATCGTGGCTGAAGGGTCAATAAACACTGTTTTTGCGAAACGACTCCCGACCCCTTTTTCGCTCGATTTCGCGTGGCTGGTGCGGATCAACCGGCTAGCAACGCGATCGCCCACACGATCGGCACCCAGAACAACAACGATAGCGCAATCCAGTCCACGATCGGCCGCATCGTCTGGGGCACGTATCGCAGCGGATAGTTCACGCGGCGCAGCACGGGAACCGCGACGGGCTCGATGCGCTGCAACGCGCCGTGGAGTCGGGCGAACCGAACCGCGGCGACCGCCGCCTCTTTCAGCTCCTCGGTTTGGGAAGCGCGGGGATCCTCCTCGTCATCCTTGGCCGAGGCCCGCTTCGATTCGGCTTCGTCTTGGCTTGGAGGCTCGGATTCGACCTGCGCCTCAGGCGCCGACTCGGGTTCCGGTTCGTCCGCAAATTCGTTCGATGCTTCAGCCTCCGGTTGCGACTCCGCCTCGGCCGACTCCTGGACGTCCATGGTGAAGTCGGTTTCCGACTCCGCAGCTCTCTCAGAGTCAAGCGCGGCCGGCTCAGCGATGTCGTCGACCGCGTCCGATGATGCGGGATCCTCGGACTGAACCTCAGATTGGTTCATCTGCGGCTCGGAATCACCAGCTGAAGCGGCGGGCTCGCCGAGATCGTCATTCGCTGCACCCTCCGGCGAGTCACCAACCCCTTCGATCAGTTCTGCGACTTCAGCCGCCAGAGTCTTGTCAATCTCGGCGAGGTCTTCATCGGGCGGCGGCGCAGCGGCTTCAATCGACTCGCTGGCCGCTTCGGTTTCGCCGGGCGGCGCTGCGGTATCGATCACCGCAGGAGTTTCCTCGGCCACATCGATCGGAGTCTGCTGCGGACTCGAATCATCATCCGCATCCAGCAGTTCGTCGAGCTGAGCGGTGATGTCGGCCAGCTCGTCATCAGCCGAGCTTGCCGGTTCGTCGGGTTCGATCGCGTCGCTTGCCGACGGTGGAGGCGCCTCGATCGCTCGGACCGACGTATCCTGCGGTGGCTCATCCGCAGCGACCGCCTCTGTCATCTCCTTCGGCGCGTTGGCCTGAACAGCGGACGCCTCGACCTCCGGCTGGACCAAGTCATCGAGCTGCGCTGTGAGATCGTCGAGAGTCGTGTCGGCCGAGCCTGACGGTTCGCTGTCTTGCAGAGATTCGTCGCCATTCGAGATATCCGCGTCGATTGGTTCCGTCGGCGCAATCTCTTCCTGTGGCGTGGCGGGCTCCAGTGCATCGATGCTGGAGACGACCTCGGCCTGTTCGGATTCGTCCCGTTCGGGGCGAGGTCCGTCGTCGGGCTCGGGGACTGTTGAGACCGACGCATCAACTTCCAAGGACGACTCATCAGACGGCGATGATTCTTGATCCGGTAATTCGGGGGTAGGATCGTCTTGCTCCGCTGCGCCATCGATCAAAGCGTCATCGGTCTGGGGTACTGCTGGTTGATCCACGGAAGCGGAGTCTTGGGCGCCGGGATTGAGCATCTCGTCAAGCTCCTTGGTAAGCCAGTCGAGATCGACGCTGCCGGTCGGAGCTGACGGAGCCGGTTGATCATCCGCGAGACCGCCAGCGGCCGGCCCCTGCGCGGATATTTGCGGAACGCGACGCGGCGCTGTTGGTTGCACATCGCCCATCGACTCGAGAAGCTCAGTGATCTGCGGCTTCAACTCCTCGGCGGTGAAGGTTGCGCGGGGGCTATCGCTCGCGGATTCATCGCGGACCAACTCCGGTTCCGGGTCGCCAACATCGGTCGCCGTCGTCGCTCCCCCGGAGGTTTCGGCTTCAGAATCTTGTTCCGCTGTTGCCGATTCGTCCGGCTGATCGGCGCCGACCGGCGCCGCCTCCGTATCTACCAACGTGTCCGGACGCTCCTCATCGTCCGTCTGCTCATCGTCTGGTCCGGCGGCATCTTGCTCGATCTCCTGGGGCATATCGTTGGACACCTCAGGTTCTTGCGCAACAGACTCGAACATCTCCGCCGGCGGATCGGCGTCCGCGGCTGCCTCCGCCTCGACACCGGCCGTCTCACTCTTCGAAACCTCGGGGCTCGGTTCAGCGTCGACTTCGATCTCGTCGAGCGACTCCATCGGCGCGCCGACGATCTCTTCTTCTTCGGAGTCGGATTCCGACGCCCAACTAAGCGCCTCCCGGCCGTCGGCGCCCGCTGAATCCGAGATCACTTCATGCTCGTTCTGAAGTGTGTCGGCAACGCTGGATGACTGTTGCCCGCCGATTGGCGGTTCGTCGGACTGGTGCTCCGTCGTCATCGCCTCGGGGGAATCACTCTCCTCGGTTTCCCATATATCTTCAGCCAGGGGTTGCGGCGGTACAGCAACGTCGAACGAAGATTCCGGCGCTTCGAACTCGAAACCGGGCGCGTCGTCTGCACCGGCCTGAACCGGCGCCGCGTCCGACGGCGCTTCCTCATCCGTCGATTCCCACCCAATAGCTTCGGACGTCACGTCGAACCCGTCGTCGGCCAAGTCTGCCACGATGTCATCAAGCGGGGACGGATCGAACGCCTCGTGCAATGGCGCAATATCAGCAGCGTCGAGCACCGTCTCGGCAGGCGCAGTCTCGTCAGGCTCGGACGCGGATAATTGTTCATCGCTGAGCTGGGTCGGCAATGTCGGTTCAACCGGCTCTTGGCTTTGCTCGGTCGGCGCCTCGGACCTCGGCTGGTCGCCTGCCTTATCCTGAGCCTCCGAAGCCTCCCGCGTGAGCTGCCTCATCTTGTCGGCGAACCCGTCATCAGCGCTGGCTTGCGACAGTTTGGCCAGGGCTTGCGAAAGCTGATCGATCTTCGAAAGCGACTGATCGAGATCCACCGAGTCGGCGGGCAAACTCTCCGGCGTAGGCGGAGCCCCGGCGGTGTCGGCAGAATCTGCGCCTTGATCGGAAGGAACCGCCGAGTCGTCGGTTCCATGGTTCGTCGACTCTCCGGGCAGGTCGGTCTGGTCTTGGGGATCGTTCTCGGGCATACAGCACCGGGTGGTATCGCGCAACGCGCCGTGGGTTCATCGGCCCGGCGTGACGCCTGCCCTGCGGAATCGTGCAGACCCCGTAGTATTACCGGACCACAAGGTTGTCACGGTGCACGACCTCTTCGTATTCGCAGGCTCCGAGCACGGCCGCAATCTCGTCCGTGCGGCGACCGACGAGCCGACGCAGCTCGCCCGAGGGGAAGTTGACGAGACCTCGAGCAATCTCCATTCCCGCAGGATCAACGATCCGAACCACCGCCCCGCGATCGAAGTCGCCGGCCACCCGCTGCATTCCCACCGGCAACAGGCTCCGGCCTTGTTCGCAAATGGCCTTGGCCGCCCCAGCATCGACGTGCAGCTCGCCGCGGGGATGGTCAAAGAACGCGATCCAACGCTTCCGCCCGCCCAGGCGCTGCGGACCCGGCTCGAACACCGTCCCCAATGGTTCGCCGGCAAAGATCCGAGTCAGGACATCCGGCGTTCGGCCGTTGGCGATCAGGGCCCATTCGCCGGCCCGCGTAACCATCTGCGCCGCTTGGAGCTTCGATTTCATACCGCCCGTGGTGAGCGACGACTCCGCCGGGCCCGCCATCGCGAACGTTTCCTCCGTAATCTGTTTCACGTTCGCGACGAGTTGGTCCGGTCCGTCACCGCCGGTGCGATCGAGCAGCCCGTCGACATTCGTCAAGAGCACGAGCAGATCGGCGCGCATGAGGCAGGCCACGAGCCCCGACAACAAATCATTGTCGCCAACACGAATCTCATCCACCGCGACCGTGTCGTTCTCGTTGATGATCGGCACCACACCACCGGCCAGGAGCCGGTTCAACGTGTTCCGCGCGTTGAGGTGACGGTCGCGCGCGGCAAGATCAGCGTGCGTCAGCAGCACCTGGCCCACCGGCAGATCATGTTTGGCAAACAGATCGCGGTACAAACCGATCAGGCGAGCCTGCCCCGCCGCCGCCGCCGCCTGCAATGATGGAAGATCGCGGGGCCGGGTCGTGAGCCCCATCTCGCCCACCCCCGCCGCCACCGCACCGGACGTGACACAGATCACCTCCCGGCCGGTTGCTCGCAGCGCGGCCATTTGATCAACCAGGGACGCGACTTGATACTCATCGAGCAGATGCTGCTCATCCACGAGGATCCGGCTGCCGATCTTCACCACGATGCGGCGGGTATCATCGATCCACTCGCGACGTGGAGTTGCGCTCATCGGTCCTCATCCACGACAACACGGCGACCCAACGACGCCCGGGACGGCCCCTTGAAGTCCATCAATCATCGACCGGACGATGAGAACTGACGAGCACATTCTTGAGATGGCCCGGCAAGCGGCGTCGGCGGCACGCGCGCTGGCCCGCCTCAGCGCCGAGACCAAGAACCTGATCCTGCAGCAGATGGCCCAGGGGATCTTGCAGCATGACGAGGCGATCCTGACCGCCAACGCGCGTGATCTCCAAGCGGGCCAAGCCGGCGGACTCAGTCACGCCATGCTCGATCGATTGCGACTCGACCATCCGCGCCTCGAGGCCATGGCCGAGGGGCTGTGTCAGGTCGCGCGATTGCCTGATCCGGTCGGCAAGGAGCTGAGCGTCGTCCGCCGACCGAATGGACTGATCATTCGCAAGGTTCGCGTGCCGTTGGGGGTGGTGGCGGTGATCTATGAGTCTCGCCCCAACGTGACGGCTGATGCGGCGGGGCTTTGCTTCAAGGCGGGCAACGCGGCGATTCTGCGCGGCGGGTCCGAGGCCACGCACAGTAACGACGCCATTTTTGATGCGATGCTCGCCGCCGGCCGTGATGAGAGACTGCCAAACCATGCCATTCAATTGGTGAAGACCACCGATCACGAAGCGGTCCATGCGTTACTTCAACTTGAGCAATACATTGACCTGGTGATTCCGCGCGGCGGCGAGAGTCTGATCCGCGCTGTCGCTGAACATTCTAAAGTGCCGGTGCTGAAACACTATAAGGGCGTCTGCCACGTGTATGTCGATCGCGCCGCTGATCTGGACATGGCGGTGAAGATCGTGATCAACGCAAAATGCCAGCGGCCCGGCGTGTGTAATGCGATGGAAACACTGTTGGTGCATGAGGAGATCGCTGAGGT
>JADFNO010000164.1 GCA_022563315.1 Planctomycetota bacterium
AACGCCGCCCGAAGCAACACCGTCTGCTCACGATCCCCCGCGCCCAGGCGCGCCAACGTCTGCAACGCCAGCAACTTGCCGCTTAACTACATGGCATTCACTCCCGACCCCTTTTTCTCTCTGAGCCGGCCCGTTTCGGGCCGGTGGACGCGGCAGAGAGATCGCGCTCGGATGCGCAGGGAGTTCGGACGTCCACCGGGTTGACACAACCCGGCTCGCTGAGGTTGACACAACCCGGCTCGCTGGGGCTGACACAACCCGGCTCGCTGAGGTTGACACAACCCGGCTCGCCCGAGCCCGGCGAATCGCGATCGCCCGCCCTCGCGCCTCGGCCATACACTATGACCCTTATGGCCCGCACCGCCCCGCCTCGGCGGGTCGCCTATGGAGACTCGTCGCCACTGTTGCTGCCGAGGGGACTCATCCTCTTGGCCTGTGTGTGGCTGATCGGGTCGTGGCTGTTGTCGATCGGCGTCAAGCCACCCATCGAGCCGTCCTCGGCCAGCTATACCCCCGGCGTACGGCTGATGCTGGTCTGCATCGGCATCGGGCTGATGATCGGCTGGCCGTTGCTTCGCCTCAGTCAATCGGCCACCACGCGTCCGATCGTGCAGACGGTGCTGGACCTGACCGTGCTGGTGTCGTTGATCCAGGTGGTGATCTGGCCGCTGCGCCTCGTCACGCCGTGGACGGTGACACGGACTGCGGCCCTGGACGCGACGCTCGTTAGTTGGACCGTGCTCGGCGGGGCGGTCGTCGCCTCAGCCGTGGGCTCCCAACGTCGTGGCGTGCGCAATCTCGCGATCACCGCCTGCCTGGCCATGTGCCTGCTCGGTCCTACCCTGGCCGTGATCGGGTCCATCGTCGGCAGTTCGGCCGAGCAACTGACGAACATCGGCCCGCTGGTCGCCGTGTACAGGCTCGCGCAGGGCGCTAACGCGCCGGTCACGGGCCCACAGTGGGTCATGATCATCATGCCCGCCGCCGCCGCCGGCCTCGCCTGGACCGCGCTGGGTCTCGTGTACGCCGCGCGCCGCGCTTCACCCCAACCCGCCGAACCAAGAACGAACGTCGATTGAGCATGGCCCCGTTACACGCATTGCGATTGATCCGTAGGCGGGTGCCATGCTTTGACCCGATAGGGCAAAGCATGCTTTACCGCTTCTTGCTTCTTGCTTCTTGCTGACCGCTGACCGCTGACCGCTTCTTGCTTCCTGCTGACCGCTGATCGCTTCTTGCTTCTTGCTGACCGCTGACCGCTGACCGCTTCTTGCTGATCGCTCATGCTTCCATCGCTGCTGCCATACTTGGCCTTCGGGGGAGAGTTCGTGCTCAAGTTCATCCTCGTGAGCGTGATTCTGCTGCGCCGTCGGGGGGGAAGGTCGACCGCGGCGTTGGCCTGGATCGTGCTCATCCTGGCGGTGCCTGTCATCGGGTTGCTGGCGTATCTGCTCATCGGCGAGGTCCGCCTGGGCCGGCGCCGAATCGCCCGCCACCGCGAGATCGTGAGCCAAGTGCAAGCGTCGATCCCCGCCAAGACTGCCGACCCACAGGCCCGCAACGCTGAGGTCCCAGCCGCTTTCCGCTCCATCGCCAGGCTCGGCGAGGCGGTGGGCGGCAACCTCCCGCGCGGCGGCAACAGCCTTCGCCTCATCAGCGACACCGATCTGTTCATCCAAGCCCTTGTCGAAGACATCGACGCCGCTTCGCAACACTGTCACCTGGAGTTCTACATCTATCTGTCCGACCACAGCGGGACTCGGGTCGGCGAGGCGCTGATCCGGGCGGCTGCCCGCGGCGTCCAATGTCGATTGCTCGTCGATGCTGTGGGATCAAGAGCGTTTCTCAGATCGCCGCTGCGCCGCACAATGGAGGACGCCTCCGTGCGCGTGGTGGACGCGCTGCCCGCCAACGTGCTGCGGATGGCCTTTGCACGACTGGATCTGCGCAACCACCGCAAAATCGCGGTCATCGACGGGTGTATCGCCTACACCGGCTCTCAGAACATCGCCGACGCTGAGTTTGCCGTCAAACGAAAGCTCGGGCCGTGGGTTGATGCAATGGTGCGCATCGTCGGCCCGGCGGTGCACGATCTTCAGCGCCTGTTCGTCGAGGACTGGTATCTCGATACCGACGAGGCGCTGAACGAGCTGCTGTCGATCGAGCCCCCGATTACCGAGGATGGCATTGCAGTGCAGATCATGGGCACCGGGCCCAATTCGTACAACGACGCCCTGCGACAACTGACGCAGGCGGCGTTCCACACGGCCCGCGAAGAGCTGATCCTCACCACGCCCTACTTTGTGCCGGACGAGGCTACGGTGATCGCCCTGCGCACCGCGGCTCGGCGAGGCGTGGACACGACGCTGGTCCTGCCCGCCCGCAACGATTCACCCCTTGTCGCCGCGGCCAGCCGAAGTTTCTACCACCAACTGCTCGAAGCCGGCGTCAAGATCTTCGAGTTCCAAAAGGGGATGCTGCACGCCAAGACGATGACGATCGACCGCGACCTGGCGTTGGTGAGCACCGCCAACCTCGATCGGCGCAGCTTCGAGCTGAACTTCGAGGTGAGCGTGGTTGTGTACGACACCGACTTCGCCAGCCAGCTTCGGTTCGTCCAGCGGGCGTATGTCGCGGACTCCCAGGCGGTGGATGCCGGGGCGTGGAGCCGGCGTCCCTGGCCGAAGGTGCTGGTGAACAATGCGGTGGCTCTCGTCGCCCCGCTGCTGTAAACCATTGCCTTTGATGAAGATATGATCCGCGATGCAGCGCCGACTCCACAACGCTTGACGCCCGTGGTAGTCTACTGGGCTCCGCCAGACGGTGGCGGCTGAACATTGTGCCATGATTGAGACTCCCAGCCAAGATCCGCTGCATCAGGAAGCGCTCGCTCGATTCGCCGAGTTGGTGAAAAGCGTCGGCGTGAAACGCTTCGCGCACTCGCTGGGGCTGTCCTCACGCCAAGTCAATCGCATCCTCGCCGGCGTCCAGCCAAACCCCGTGGAGCGCCTCGTGCGATCGCTGCAAGGCGCCGAGCCGGAGATCGGCGATCAGACGCTGGACTACATCTGTCAAGAGCTCGGCGGCCACTTTGTTCGCCACGAGGCCTTCGACACTGCGACCGTCAACGCGGTGAAGGAATGCGCCGAGGCGATCGCCGCCATCAGCGACGGACATATCTCCGATTTGGATCTCAAAGAGATTCGCGAGGCGATCAGCGCCCTCAGCGGACTGATCATGTCGATGCACACCCGCGGCACCGACTCGGGCGATTCGGATAAGAGGTAAAGGTGCATCGCGCTGCGTGACATCCGCCCGCCGTAGGTTTAGCCGCCGCGGCCACGCGGTGCTGATAGCGCGGCGGGCGCACGTTGACGTCCACCCGCCGTGGCCGGCGGGGCTACACGGAATTCACGTGTCGAGCCGATACTTCTCCTGACCATGCCGACCGCCCTCGATCAGGTCATCCTCGGCGACTGTCTGGACGTGCTGGCCGACGCGCCCGGCGCGGTCGTGGACTTGGCCTACATCGATCCGCCGTTCAACACCGGCCGAACGCTTGCCGCCTCCAACGGCGCTTACCGCGACACGTGGCCCAACCTGGACGACTACCTCAACTTCCTGGGCCCGCGACTGACCGCCGTCCGACGTGTGCTGAAACCGACCGGCTCGATCCTTGTCCACTGCGACTGGCGGACATGCCATCATTTACGCCTGATGCTCGATAATCTGTTTGGTTCAGCGAACTTCGTGAATCACCTCATCTGGTCGTACGGCCTGGGCGGTTCGTCGCCGCGGCGCTTTGCCCGCAAACATGATGACATTTTGTTCTACGCCAAGTCAGATGGGTACTACTTCCGGCCGCCGATGGTTCCCGCCACGAGCAACCGCATGAAGGGCCAACTCAAGAAGGCCGCGGACGTTATCGAGATACCCGCGATCAACAACATGGCCCACGAGCGTGTTGGGTATCCCACGCAAAAACCGCTCGCGTTATTGAAGCTGCTCGTTGACGCGTGTTGTCCGCCGGGCGGTGTCGTGCTGGATCCGATGTGCGGCAGCGGCACAACCCTTGTTGCCGCCGCAAAGACCGCGCGGTGTTTCATCGGCATCGACGTGAATCCAGACGCGGTGAAGATCTGCGACCAGCGACTACACTGTACATCAGCCCGCGGATATACATCCGCGGCTAGCATGGCTTGATGTCCTCTTGTTCTCCCTCGATGCCTCGATGCCTCGATGCCTTCTCCTAAAACCCGCCTTGCCGCATTCGGTCCAGACTCTCGGGGAACGGATAGCTCGCGAACACCCCCGTCGGCGCCATCTCCCACATGACTAGCGAGGGATAGATGTCCCCGCGGTAACCTGCGTCGAACATCACGCGCAGGACGGACTCGAAGGTCGGCTCCGCGCCGTCCGGTCCCTCGAGCCGATTTGACTTGGCGCCGATGAAGGACACCGTGGCGACGGGCAGCCGTTCACGCCGGCCTCGAAGCATCTTCGCCACCGTCGCAAACCCGCGGGCAAGGTCGTCCAACGTGAAATGATCCCGACCTTTGGGACGCAACAGCGCCAGGATCAGCAGACTGTCCAGATCGTACTTCAGGATGTACGGCTCCCGGTCGCCGACGGCGTGAACGACCACCGACTTTGAGAACATCCGCGCGTAACTCGTCACGGCCTCGGCGGTCCACTGGCTCGTCGCCGTCATCTCAATCACTTGACGGACGATGCCGTGACTGTTGTCCTCGGTATTGACGCCGCAGACGAAGGCTCGATACCGTCCCGCCAGCAGATCGGCGAGCAGATGCTGGCCCCACTGGATTCGGATTCGATCACGGTCGGGACTCGCCTGGCGGGTATCGCCTGCGGGCAGCAGGATGACTCGGTCGGCCCGCTGATCGGCCTCCATCAGCAGATCGCCTTCCTCTTCGTACAAGCGTGGCGTTTGCTCGCCGCGGGCAGCCTGGGTCACGGCCGGCTCCTTCATAGTGGTCCGGGGCGGCAGTATACCGTCTGAGACCCAACCGTCAGACCAGCATACGCCCCGGCCGAAAGCACCTCCAGCGGCTGCGAAACCGCCGAAATCACGCCCATCGAAAGTTTTTTTTCAAGATTGCGCAAGATATCGCGAAAAACGGCATATAGGAAAGGGGGAAAGGTGCGCCTGGCCACGCGAGGCCCCTGGGCCTGAGGTTGGATCCGGCCGGTCGCGCCTCCTCCCGATGGAATCGGGACCATCCGCGAATCGTCGCGGCGCTCGGTCTGCTCGACTGTTTTCCAATGTTTCGGTCCATCCGGCGGGCGCCAGTGATGCCGAAACGAGCACCCGAGCGCCGCTTTTTTGTCTCTACTGGATGGTCGGATCAGGCGGATCGATCTCGCGCCGTCGAGGCATACCAACAGCTTGGGCAGCGCCTGTACGCTACAACTCGCCCGAAATACGCCTAGTTCGTAGCCCCGCCTGGCCTGAACGGCCGGGGGCTATACAGGGGCCGCCTAGCGCCGATCGTCGCCACCGCCGCCACCGCCGCCACCGCGCCACCGCCGCCACCGCCGCCACCGCCGCCGGAGCGGTTCGGCTCCCGTTCGTGAGCCTCGTTGACGCGCAGGGTTCGGCCGTCGAAATCTTGGCCGTCCAGCGCGCCCATGGCCGCCTTGCCTTCAGCTTCGTCCGCCATTTCGACGAACGCGAAGCCGCGGGATCGGCCGGTGAAGCGATCAGTAATGATGGCGACACTCGAAACCGTGCCGTGCTCGCCGAACAGGTCAGTCAAGCCCTGCTCGGTCGTTTGGAAACTCAGATTACCCACGTAGATACGGAACATGAGGAGGTACTCCCGTCTTGGGAGCCGGCTAACGGTCACGAACGGACGGAGCAGGCTAACCCAAACAAGAACAGATCAACACGACCAATGGACCGGACCATCGATCGCCGCCGCCACCAGCCAAACCGGGAAGCCGCGGCACGGCCATTGTACCCCATATCGGGCCATTTACGAATCAAGCGGGATTCAGATCCGCGCCGCCGCCCGCTGAAGCGGGCTGCGCCGGGGAAGCGGGCGGCGCCACATCATCCCCGCCCAGGACCCCGCCTGAGATTCGCTTCACGAATCGGTCCCAGCAATCGACGCGGTACCCAGGCAACGGGCGACTCCGTCGTTCCACCGATTCGTAAATGAAACCCGCACACTCTCGACACACAAAGCCGTCCGTGTACCTCCGATACAGCTCCTCCCTCGATGCCATCCCCATCGCCATCTTTAGTGTCCAGATCGGCTGCGGCCAATACAGATTCTTCATCCACTTGGCGCAGGTTGGGCATCGCATGAACGCCATGACGGTGGTCCGCAAGTAGCGATGCGTGCGCAACAAGGATTGTTGAAAGTCGTGGGGAACGCGCTGCGCAATGTATTGCCGGATCGTTCCCCACGGGCCGGCATAGACATCCCCCGCGGGATCGACCGGCGAGCGCGTCCAAACCCGTTTCTCGGAACACCGGTTTTTCTTGCCGCCTCGTTTGGGATAGACGTCCATAACGATGCGCCCTTTTTTCGCCCAGTTGTGGATCGTGCTTCGGTTCACCCCGAATCGCGTGGCCGCAGCATTGATCGTCACGCCCGGCCAGGGGATTGTGATCGGTCCGCAAATCGACTGTATGAGCTCCCCTGTGAGCGTGATTCTTGCTACGGCACAGTCCGGGCCGTCATCATCGAATTGTTCATATTTTACGACTTCGCCGGTCGGAAGACGCCGATCGTGCGCGCGCAGAACGAGCGCCCAACTGCGCAAAGGGCGCTGATAGGTCGGTCCGAGGTGCCGCCGGAGTCGCCGCTGGGCCTCGTCAGGGTGGATTGCAGCGCGATGCCAGGCGTCCGCCAATGCGCGATCGATATCGTCCATATATGAATGGGTGCGCGGCTAGACTGGCGCGCGCAAACGTGACCGCATCCGCGGACGCGACCCGCTGAAGCGGGCCGCGCCACGGCGCCGCCCGCCGGCGCCGCCCGCTTCAGCGGGCGGCGTTCCCCCCGCGCTCAGCGCTCATACCGCCTGTACGGCACGCCCTCCATGAACGCGCCCACCAGGTGTGCCCGCTCAACCGCACGCTCCAGCTCGACCTTCACCCGTGTATGCGGATAGGCCCGCCAATCGCCGCATATCCCGTGCCGCACACTTTGCAGGAGCGTATACCGATAGGCCAATCGAGCTTGTTTCTCGTCTCGAATGCAGCCATCAAAGTACTCGCGCCCCTTCGTATCACGCCAGAACGGAACCAACCGCGCACTCTTCCCGGCGCAGCCCGCATTCTCCCCGGCGCAGCCCGCATTCTCCCCGGCGCAGCCCGCTTCAGCGGGCGGCGTTCCGGGCGGCGTTCCGGGCGCCCCGGACACCCCTCGCTCCAGTACATCATTCACCAACTTCGCCACCGACCCGTGCAATCGCTGCATCATCCGCTGGAGCTTCATGCCTTCGCGCAAATACCCGAGCGTGTGATAGTGATTGTCCATCAGCGACGTCACCCACGGCACAAACCCGTTTTGGTCCGCGTAGTACTCGAAGCGATCCCAAAAGATCGCCTTGGCTTCGTCACACGCAAACACAGGGAACCGATCCCGGCAACGTGCGGTGATGAAATACACTTGATTGTCAACATACCAATGCTCAAAGCGATGCTGACCGCGGAAGTGTTCCCGCGCGCTGCGCGACGCTTTAGCGATGCGCTTGTGCATGTGCGGATCGTACCCCAAGAACGCGACCCGGTGAACCGGGTCGCGCCGGCGCCGCCCGCCGGCGCCGCCCGCCGGCGCAGCCCGCTTCAGCGGGCGGCGTTCCCCCCGCACAAAAAGGGCTCCCAAAGGTTTACCTTCAAGAGCCCAAAGCGTCGGCTTGAGACCATCTTTCCCGCGTGACC
>JADFNO010000165.1 GCA_022563315.1 Planctomycetota bacterium
TCGACAAGCCGGTAGTACATGACCTTGCCGATGTCGCACTCGAAGTAGAGCTTCGTGTAGAGCGTCGGGAAGCCCTCGTACCCGTCAAGAGTCTTCTCGTCGCTCTCGCAGATTTCGTAGATCGCCCCCGGGATGTGCGAACCAGGCGCGTCCTCGATGTTCGCGACGCCTCGCAGCACCAGCTCGTGCTCTTCGAGAAAGTGCGCACGGACCGGCCTCGAGCCAGGGCACCTGCGCCGCATCTGACTGAGGTTGAGGTTGGAGCCGTAGGCGAAGTAGAGCGTCTGCACTGACCTGATTCTGAATGAGTCGCTCACCGAGCGTCAAGAGGCTGTCTGACGTAGAATCACATCATGGTCTGTTCGATCCTTGCAAGCCTGGTGTTCCAGAGCGTCCCAGGCCTCGAGATGTCGTACGACCAGTTCCTTGGCCTCACCGTCTCGCTGGACGGCGTGCCCGTAGTCGTCGGGTCGGGCTTCCAGTACTACGAGAAGGGGTGGAGGAGGGGCATCTACTCCTCGCGCTGGCAGCCGAAGACCGTCGACCTGTCGCCTGACGGTTCGATACGAGTGCGCTTCAACGGCAATGGGGGGCTTGTAGCAGGGAGCATCACTTACCGCCCGACCTCGACGGGCTACGAGGCGGACTACCACTTTACGTGGCTCGGTGACGAACGGGTGTTCATCGAGAACAGCGCAGCGTTCCTGTGGGCTCCCGTGCTTGACGACGGGACCGCCGTCGGCGACGGCGTCGTGCGGTCTCGGATGTTCAACGTACCGGACAGGTCCGCGGTGATCAGCGAGCGGACGATCGCCGAGGACGCGGAGATCCTCGCACTGCGCGCGCCTTTTGCAAACGTCAGCTTTCTTTCAGACAGGCCTATGACCGTGTTCGACGCTCGCAACTATTCAGTCGACTGGGCGGACGGTAAGCCTGTCGTCTGGGCCGGATGGATCGCGTGGAAAGTCGAACCGGGCGAGCACATCGCCCTGGTCGGCCGCTCGGGCGCGGGCAAAACCACGCTCTCGGCCAAGCTCGCGCTCGACGCCAAAAAGAACAAAAAAGCCAAAGTCCTGCTGGTTGCCGCTGATATTTATCGTCCGGCGGCAATTCAACAACTGCAGACACTCGGCGAGCAGATTGAGGTCGAAGTATTCACTCTCGAGGGCGCGCAGCCTGATGAGGCGGCAGACCAAAGCCTTCTGCCCGAGGAGTTTTCACGGGCAATGCGACGCTTTCGTATGGCGTGGATCACCGAAGGCCAATCCGACAGCCCGAACTTTCAAGAGATGCAAGCGGCGGCCCGGGAACTGCGAGCCGAAATCACGCACCTAAGTGGCGAGATTGATGAGAACGCATCATCAGGGTCCGAGATCATTTCACAATTGCGAGACGTGCTTGCGAAGTGCAAGCAAATTGATGACTTCGTGCGGTTCTTCGGCGATGGAGACGAATTTCAAGAACTTGTTCGTTTGGGAGATGAGACCGTTACTCAGCTTGAACGAGTTATTGCACTTCTGCTCGGTTCTTCACCACCTGGTCCAGCCCAATCATAGAGACTTAGCGAACGCACATGTCTTCTGCATGTGCTACTCAAGCAGGGAGCAGAAAAGGTGTCAGGATGAATTATTCGAACCCTCGCGGTTTAGATAATCATCCTGACCCTTCTTTCCCCCCATTTTCTTGCCAACGGCATTATTTATTCTCAAACAAGTCTATGGATTCACTTTCTGAATTGAGCCCCCACGATAATAAGCTAACTAAATCGGGCCGTGGAACTACATACCATTTAGATCTATCTTTAACTACCAAAGTTCGATTGAGGAATTCTGTACCATCAAAATTCAAAGTGACGACGTCAACAAACATCACATCTTCAAAATTGAATACTGCATAACCGTAGGACGCTGGACCGTTCATTGAGAGATGACGAGCTTTATAGACTCTTAGTATTTCCTTAGGTCCGGGACGATCTTTAATATCGATTCTCGCCATCTCTTCCATTTGCTTTGAGATGTTCTCTACGAAATCGTTTGCTTCGGTGTTGGGCTTTGTTAGAGTCGGGTTGTTGATCTTAAGCCATAATGTCTTATCCGCATTAATAAATGCTCGGGCCATGTCACAAGCCACACCTTCGGGCGAAATTTGTCCTGAAGGAAATGTTGGATCTTTTTCAGTGTCTGCATCTGTGTCAGTGTCTGCGTCTGTTTCCGCTTTGATGGTTGGCCGAGTTGTATTTACGTTGCCATTTTCCAGAGAAGTTTGGTCAACGCATGAGGCTAAGCAAAAATAGGCACATACACATGAAACTAAAACACATGACATTGGGGTTATCAATTTCATTATTAAATCCAACAGTTAGCTGAACCGTTCATCAAAGCGGGACTAAAGATCATCCGGCTATTGTCGGCCATCGTGTGGGTTCGTCAATCGGTTGGCGAAAGCGGTGCCGAGAATGAGCCGGCAGTCGCTGTCAACTGAGAGGACGGGCGTATGGTGCGGTTCGCCCGGCGATGCCATCGCCGGCTTTACAGGGGGCTTGGGGCGGGGTGGTTTTGGACAATGGCGTGATTGTGGTACGGTCTTGCGGACGGGCGGCGGTTTGGTGGTGGGCAACGAAACGATCGGTGTCAGAATTGGAGATGGGAACGGCTGGCATGGCGAAGAAGACGATCGAACAAATTGATGTGGCCTCGAAGCGCGTGCTGATGCGCGTGGATTTTAATGTGCCGATGGATGACGATGGGGCCATCACGGACGATCGGCGCATTGAACTTGCGTTACCGAGCATCAAGTCCGTTCTCGATCGGCAAGGGCGGTTGATTCTCATCAGTCACCTCGGTCGGCCTGCGGGGAGGGGGCCCGAGCCGAAGTTGTCGTTAAAACCTGTGGCCGATCGACTGGGCGAGTTGCTCGGTGGAGTCGCCGTTGGGTTTGTCGCCGACGATTGTGTTGGGCAACAAGCGGTCGAAGCAGTTGACGCGCTGACTGATGGACAGGTCCTTGTCCTTGAGAATCTTCGATTCAACGTTGGTGAAAATACAGGCGATTCGAGTTTCGCGGCGCAGCTTGGTGCGCTTGGGGATATCTACTGCAACGAAGCGTTCGGCACGGCCCATCGGGACGACGCTTCGATGGTCGCGCTGCCGAACGCGATGAACGACAAACCGAAAGTGGCTGGGTTGTTGTTGGAGCGCGAGATTCGATTCCTTGGCGACACGTTGGCTGAACCCACCCGGCCGTTCGTGGCGGTGCTGGGCGGCGCGAAGGTGTCCGACAAGTTGGGGGCGATCCGCAACTTGATGACGATCGTGGATGTGGTTCTGGTGGGCGGGGCGATGGCGTACACCTTGCTTGAAGCGCTGGGGCGCGACGTCGGATCCAGCAAGGTGCAGCGCGGCATGTTGCCCCAAGCTCAGCAGATCATCGACGCGGCGGCAGCAAGTCCCGTTGACCTCATTCTCCCGCTGGACCATGTCTGCGGAAAACAGATCAGTCGCGTTACGCCGGTGCGGGTGGTGGGCGAGTCGATCCCGCAGGGGTGGATGGGGCTAGATATCGGCCCGGAGACGGTGGCCCAGTATGTCAGTGAGTTGGCCAAGGCGAAGACGATCGTGTGGAACGGCCCGGTGGGCGTGTTCGAGGTGCCGCCGTTCGACGTGGGAAGCAAACAGATCGCCCAGGCCATTGTGTCGGCTACGGAGGCTGGCGCGACGAGCATCGGCGGCGGGGGAGATACGGCGGCGGCGATCGAGGCCTTCGGCCTGTCCGATCGTTTCACCCACGTATCGACCGGCGGGGGGGCGTGCCTGCGGATGCTCGAGGGTCAGCGGTTCACGAGCGCTGATCTGCTGGACGAGGTGGACTGAGGAACTATTTCAAGGCTGGTGGTAAGGCCGTCTGGACTGTGATAGACGGCACGGGCGATACGCCCATGCCACCGGTAGACCGCACGGGCAAGATGCCCGTGCCACTGCGATCTGCTGGACGAGGTGGACTGAGCGAGGGGCAAGGTTCAAGCACACGCCCCCAGCAGCACAGCCTCAGCCCCTGGAGGGGGGCAGCTAGGGGCGGGGAGGTCGGTTGGGAGGGCGTTTGGGGCTGGTGCGGGCGGCTTCCTGAAAGTTCCGCTGGCTTGTGAGGTTGTTTGGCGATAAGATTTTGTCCAGCCGGGTTCCACAAGCGTTGGGGTTGCGGCTTTGGTCGTTGGGCTTCTCGATACGAAGGGAGTCGATATGAGACTGCGAAACATCCTGACCGTCGCCGCGTGCGTGGCTTTGACAAGTGGAGCCTTCGGACAACGTGGGAAACTCTCGGTGGGCGATCCCGCGCCGGGGTTGGATATCGACACCTGGGTCAAGGGCGAGGAGACGACGATCGAGTCGGGCAAGGTCTACGTGATCGAGTTCTGGGCCACGTGGTGCCCGCCCTGTCGCAAATCCATCCCCCTCCTGACGGCATTGCAAGAGCAGTATGAGGACGCCGGCCTGGTCATCATCGGGATCAGCGATGAGGAAGTGGGGACGGTCCGACCGTTCGTGGACAAGATGGGCAAACGGATGAACTACATCGTCGCGACCGATCGGCGCAAGGCTACAGACCGGGCGTGGTCCAAGCGAGCCGGATTGAAGGGTATTCCGGCTGTGTTTATCGTTGACCGCGACAGCAAGGTGGCGTACATCGGCAATCCGCTGGCGGCGGACTTCGATTCGGTGCTGTCCCGGGTGATGCGCGGCCGGTACAACCCTGAGCTGGAGAAGCAAGCGGCGTCTGTGCTTCAAGCGGCCCGGCGTGCGCGCAAGGTCAAGAACTGGCGAATGGCCGAACGACATTTCAACGAGGTGATCGACTTAGACGCTCGGGTGTTTGCGGAGATCGCGTTAGAGAAGTTCGAGATGCTGCTGGACGACATGGGCGAGCGCGACAAGGCGTACCGATTTGCCCAGCAGGACCTCATCGGGAATCTGTTCAGCAATGATCCGGGGGCCCTGCGAATGCTGGCCGTGAAAATCGCGACTGATCCGAAGTTCGCGGCGGATCCGGATCGGGAGCTACAGGACATGGACGTGGCGCTGGAGGCGGCTGAGGCGTCGCTCCGAGTCGCGGGTCGCGATGATCCGGAGTCGCTGGCGACGTTGGCGATGGTGTATTACCACTTGCAAGACGTTCAACAGGCGATCGAGTTACAGACACAAGCGTATTTCATCGCCAGTCCGAGACACAAGCCGCGCTACAAGCGGGTGCTCGGCAGCTATCAGCAGGCCGTCGATCGTGTGACTACCAACTCCGGTACAGATTGAGGCCCACCCAGACCGAGTAGACGAATTGGATATGCTGCGCGGCGTCGAGACCAAGGCGCCGCGTCGCCTTTTGAGGTCAGTCCGGCCTATGACGCGAAAGACCTTGTTTGCGGATCCGCCGACCCGGCCGTTGATCGGGGCGTCGATTCTCTCGGCCGACTTCGCGCGGCTGGGATGTGAGGCACAGGCCGTCCTGGAGGCGGGTGCGGATTTTCTGCACCTGGATGTCATGGACGGGCACTTCGTCCCCAATCTGACGATGGGCCCGGACGTGTGCCGGTCACTCCGTGAGGCGTTGCCGGAGGTGTTCCTCGACGTGCACCTGATGGTGATGGCCCCCCAGAGGTTCGTGGAGCAGTTCGCTGACGCCGGCGCGGATCACCTGACGTTCCACATCGAGGTGGCGCCGGAGCCGGCGGAACTGGTTGAGATCATTCACCAAGCAGGGATGACGGCTGGGCTGGCGATGAACCCGGATACCGATGTGGCGCGGATCGCGGCGAATCTCAAGGCTGCCGATCTCGTGCTGGTGATGAGCGTTCAGCCGGGGTTTGCCGGTCAGGCGTTTCTGCCGGAGGTTCTGGAGCATGTTCGGACTATTCGGCCGATGCTACGTGATGATCAACGACTGGAAATCGACGGCGGGGTGAACGGACGTACGGCCGGGGCATGCCGGGAGGCCGGCGGTGACGCTTTGGTTGCGGCGTCGGCGATTTTCGGTTGCGAGGACTACGACGAGGCCGTCGCCGCGCTGCGCGGGACGGCCCCGGTGCTTCGACGGAGGAACTAGGTGAGCGCAAAGCGCCAGGACATCCTGTTAGACCTGATCCGGTGCGGTGAGACGACCTGGGAGGCCGAAGCTCGCCTTCACGGCGCGACGGACCTGCCGTTGAGTCCCGAAGGCCGAGCTTCCGTCTGTGCCGCGATTGTCACGTTGGCGCCGAAGCGTTTTGCGGTCGTGTTTCATCCTCCGGACGAAGCGGCCACCGACAGCGCTCATATCGTGGCCGAAGCGGTGGGGGCGAAGACCAAAGCGGTGGCCGAGTTGGCTGAACCCGACCTCGGACTCATTGACGGCCTGACCGAGAAGGACTTTGCCGAGCGCTTTCCCAAACGGCACAAGCAATGGAAAGAGGATCCGCTGTCGCTGGTGCCGCCGGAGGGCGAGGCGTTCGGCGATGCCCAGGCACGAATCTTTCGGGCTTGTGCCAAGATCCTTCGACGAAGCCGGGGCGATCGGACCGCGATCGTCCTCCGCCCGCTCGCGCTGGGGTTTGTGCGATGCTGGTTGGCGGATCGTCCGGCTGGTGACGTCTGGGCGAGCCTGGCCAATCGTCCCCAGATTGAGCAATACTTAGTTGCGCAGGAGTTGGTCGAGTCGCTGGAGCAGGCGGCTCGGGCGGAGCCATTGAACGCCTAGCCGAGCGGTTGCCTGCACGAGACCGTCGGGCGAACATCAGGGAAGATACGAAGTCCAGGATGCTCCTGATCGGGGCCACGAATCGCATGACCCAAGTTCCCAGCCAAAGCTCGACTGATCGGACTGACCTGCGATCCGCCCGCGCCAAGAAAGGCGTTCCGGAAGGACTGTGGATTCGGTGTGGACAGTGCGCGACCATGCTGTTTCGCAAGTTGGTCGAGAACAACCTTTGCGTGTGTCCGGACTGCCAACACCATTTTCGGATTTCAGGGGAGCAACGCGTCCAACAACTGACCGACCCGGGAAGTTTCGAGCCGTTCAACGCGACCATGGCTCCCGTGGACCCGCTCGGTTTCGTTGACCTAAGGCCGTATCCTGAGCGTATCGCCAAAGCGCAACGGGCCACCGGACAGAACGACGCGGTGCAGACGGGCCAAGCGTACATCAAGGCCCGCCGAGTCGTTTTGGCCTGCATGGACTTCAACTTCCTCGGGGGCTCGATGGGATCGGTCGTGGGCGAGAAGATCACGCAGGCCGTCGTGGTGGCGGGGGAGCACGATCTGCCGTTGGTGATCGTGAGCTGCTCCGGCGGGGCCCGCATGATGGAGTCGGGCTTTTCGCTGATGCAGATGGCCAAGACCGCGTCCGCGCTGGCTCGGTTTGACGACCAAGATGGTCTGTTCATCTCCGTGCTCACCGACCCGACCACCGGCGGCGTTACCGCGAGCTTTGCCATGCTCGGGGACGTCATTCTCGCCGAGCCGAAGGCGTTGGTCGGCTTTGCCGGACCGCGGGTTATTAAGCAGACGATTCACCAGGAACTGCCCGAAGGTTTTCAGCGGGCTGAGTTCCTGCTCGAATGTGGGTTCGTGGATCGCGTGGTGCATCGAAGTGAACTGCGAACCGAGATCAGCCGCATCATCGACTATGCCGGCAAGTGATCGCGATCCGATCGGCGGTGACCCAAGGTTGACCTCACCGATCGGTCACGGGCGGTGCCATCGCTTTGCCATGACCGTGGGATTGGCGGTGACGCATGCGGTGCTGTTCATGGCGGCGTATCCGTCAGTCAACTTATGGCCGCTGAGCTTTCTCGCGATCGCGCCGCTGTGGTGGCTGGCCGTTCATGCCCG
>JADFNO010000025.1 GCA_022563315.1 Planctomycetota bacterium
TGTAGTATATATACGTACAGTACCAAGACGGCCGACGAGGACCATCCGTGGCACGCACCCGCATCGCTATTGCCAAGCCCGACATCGTCGCGCTCTTCGATGAACAGCCGCGGCCGGTCTTCAAACGCCCGGAACTTGGCCGCATCCTTGAAGAACACCGCGAGAACTGGCGACTACAGCAGAGCATGACTCTGGATGAGTTCATTGTGTACCTCCTCAAGAATACTTCGCTCTCGAGGATTCACTTCAAACTCCCCCATCGTACCGAGACCGTCTTCGCTTGGGGAGATGTGTCGCCGTACTGCATTGCCTCGGCCGTCAAGACTGATGGATACCTCAGCCACTACATGGCCATGCACCTGCACGAGTTGACCGACCAACTGCCTGAGACGATCTATGTCAATCACGAGCAGCGGCCGCAACCGAAGCCGGCCCAACCGCCGACGCAGGAGACGATCGACAGGGCCTTCAAGCGACCGCAACGAACCAGCAAGAACATCGCACCCTTCGGTAGGCGTCGACTGTGCGTCCTCAACGGTAAGCACACTGGCCAACTGGGTGTCATCGACGCTACCGATGCGAATGATTGTCCCATCCGCGTTACGGGAATCGAGCGCACTCTCATCGATATCACCGTCAGACCGACATATGCCGGCGGTGTGGCCGAGGTTCTTGAGGCGTATCGGCGCGCCGCGGGTCGCGTCCAGGTCAATCATCTGGTCGCGATGTTACGAAAGATGGACTTCGCATACCCATACCAGCAGGCGGTGGGTTTCTACATGGAGCGGTCGGCCGCATTTCCGGAGAAACGCTTGGATTTGCTGCGCACTGAGGAGTTCGAGTTCGACTTCTATCTCACCTACGCCATGCAGAAAACTGACCACTCAAAGCGATGGCGGCTCCACTTCCCAGCGGGCTTCTAACAGCGCCAGCCTCTCTACCAGAAAGTTAACGTAGAAGTCAAACTCACGCAATTTTATGCTGACGGCGACGGTATCTCGAACAGATCCGAAATCGTCGCGATGAAACTCGCGATGTTTGGAAATGCGCCCGAGCAACGAGAGCGGCACCTTCTTCGCTCTGAACATCCCTGTGAGCGTATACCAGAACTCATCGGTTGATACGTCAACATCGTAGTTGGTGATCATGTGATGGATGTCGAAGAAGTCGCGAGCTCGTGGTTTGGCAGACTGGCTCTTGACGATCTCGCGATACTCAGGCATTTGTTGACAGATCGCGCGTATCTTTTCGCAGACCAGCATCCGTTCCGAATAGACATAGACGTTGTGGTTGCCCACCCGACGCAGGACCTTCTCGCCACAGCATTCATGCTTGCTCAGATCGACGGTAAACGTTCGTCGAACACCTGGCGCAACGACGATCGCCTGTCGACGCCGCGTCTCTTCCAGATCAAGCAACTTGAATGTTGCGGCGTCCAGCACCTTAAAAGCAAGCTTATATCCTCCCCAGAAACCCCCGAGAACGTCGTCCTGAAGATTGGGTGGCTGCCGTTCGAGCGTTACGTCGAATACCTCGTATCCTTCTTCTCGAAACGTCTCGACTAGAAGTCGTTCCATCAACTCACGGATCTCCTCCAGTGAGCCCAGCTCCGCGATGTCACCGTCGATCGAAAAATCTACATCAATCGACTGCCGGACGGACACCTCGCCGGTAAGTCCCATCGCATTTCCGCCCTTGAGCACGAGACGATCAAGGAGATCATCGTCCGAAACCAAGGCTACAACGGTGAGCCGCTTGAGTTTGTCAGCCCGCTGTATGTCGGAGTCGTGTTGAGCCTTCCGGCGGGCCATCTGCAGCCGAGATCATACACCCTCTCGCCGCTCAGAATCCGGCACGCCCCGGCTCGCTTAGGCACTGTTACTCCATCCCCTCCCAGAACGGTGCGCGGAGGCCGGGCTTGGGGAGGGGGCCTTGTTGGGCGATGGAGCGTTGGAGGGCTCGGAACGCATCTTCAGTGGTGATGCCGGGGCGGGCGCCGAGACGGCGGTTGCGCGATTCGTAGGGTTTGGCGAGCGTGTCCAGAGAAACCTCGAAGCACGATAGGGCACGCTTGGTACCGCAAAGCAAATCGTAGTTGATCCATCATGCGGCCCGGCCGGCGTTCCAGGGAATGCCGCGGCGGTAGCGAACGACCCACTGGGCGATCGGTTGCAGCGGTTCGTTGGGATCGACGCCCCAGTTGTTCTCCGGGCACGGCCACTTGGGAAGGTTGGAGGCGAGAACGATTGGAGGCGCGCCGGTGTGATCGTCAAACAGTCTGATGCGTCGCGCGGGGCGAGTCACGCAGAAGCATTCAAGCTCGCGCAAGCGCATGGCCATGCAGGCGTGATTGAGGCGAGCGAGGCGCATGACCTCCCGGGCCTGGACGTTGACGTACCAGGGGAAGGCTTCGTCGCGTGCGAGCTCGATGACGATTTTGACTCGCGAAGTGAGAAGTGAAGACTCAACACAGAGGCACAGAGAACACAGAGGCAAGAAGAAGATAGAAAAAGGAAGGGGGCCCGGAACAGGCGCCCCTCAGCCAGTCCCTAAACAATTCATCTCTTCTCTCTGTGTCCTCTGTGCCTCTGTGTTGAGTCTTCTTCCTACGTGAACAGCAGATGCGCTTGGTGGTGATGGCGGATGATCGTCCGGGGGCGGGGGCAGGGCCGGGGGCGGGGCGAGACGCTACTATGACCGGCCGGTCCAAACGAGGAGAACCGCATGGTTGGGACGAATCTGGCTGAGATTGAAGCTGCCGCGGCGAAGTTCCGTGACGATTACGTCAACACGAAGCAACAGATCCAAAAGGTGATCGTCGGGCACGAGGAGATCATCGACGGGGTGCTGACGTGCCTGTTCGCGAACGGCCACGCCCTGCTGGAGGGGGTGCCGGGGCTGGGCAAGACCCTGCTCATCCGCTCGCTCGCCGAAACGTTGCAGTTGAGCTTTTCGCGGATTCAGTTCACGCCGGACCTGATGCCCGCGGACGTGACGGGTACGACAATCGTGGTGGAGTCTGAAGGCGGGCGTGAGTTTCAATTCCGCAAGGGGCCGATCTTTGCGCAGATCGTGCTGGCGGACGAGATCAACCGGGCCACGCCGAAAACGCAGTCCGCGCTGTTGGAGGCGATGCAGGAGCACACGGTCACGGTCGGCGACGAGACGTACAAGCTTGACGAGCCGTTCTTTGTCATGGCGACGCAAAACCCCATCGAGCAGGAAGGAACGTATCCGCTTCCCGAAGCGCAATTGGATCGGTTCTTCTTCAAACTGCAGGTGGGGTACTCCAATCGCGAACAGCTTTCGCAGATTCTCGATCGTACGACGACGGGGGCCGAAGCTCAGATCGAACGCACCGTGGACGGGCCGACGATCCTTGAGCATCAGCAACTGGTGCGGAAGGTTGTGGTGGCGCCGCACATTCAGGATTACGCGGTGCGCTTGGTGTTGGCGACACATCCGCAGGGCGAGCTGGCCACGCCGACGGTCAATCAGTTCTTGCGTTTTGGGGCGAGCCCACGAGCGGCGCAGGCGCTGGTATTGGCGGGGAAGGTCCGGGCGCTGCTGGATAGTCGGGGCAACGTGTCGGTGGAAGATGTTCGTGCCGTCGTGTTGCCGGCGATGCGCCACCGCTTGCTGCTGAACTTCGAAGGTGAAGCTGAAGGCAAGAGCACGGACGAGATTCTGCAGAACATCGTGGACACGGTGCCTGCGGACGTGGGGGTTGGGGTCGGCGCAGCGTGAGCACAGCGAGCCGCGGGCAGTGGACGAGCGGCGACATTCGGACACGCTTGCGGAGAACGTCATCCCAGGCCGACGATCGAGCCGTGCCGGGCGATCAGGCGCTCCATGCGTGATGCGATCGTTGGGACTTTGGCGGAGTCAAGCTGCGTGCAGCAGACGACGAGCATTTCGATTAAACCGTGATAGTCGCTCACACTGATATGCTCGGGTCCGACACGGGCTGGGCGCCGCCCCGCAGCCACGCCGTCGATATCCACCATGTTGTGATAGTTTCCCAAAGCGAGGCAGAGGCAGGTGGATTCGTAGCCGTAGCTCGAAAACGTCGTGGCCTCGCACGTCCCGCCGGGCATGAGCTTGCGCTGCCATTTGAATGATGGATGACGCTGTTGGTGGAGCGTCATGATCGCGCTGATGCGATTGGTAAGTTGTGGGCCGAAGACGCTGGCTTTATCGCCAACGCGAAGGATCGGCCCGGCCCCGATTGGTGATTCGGCGAAGCTGCGCGAGTTTTCCAAGCAAATGAGGCGTGCGCGTTTTGGCACGGAGCGGAGCTTGCACGCGGCGATCGCGCCGATGAATCCGATTTCTTCGGCCCGCGTCAACAACACGCCGACGTTGCCTGCGGACTTGCGTTTGCGCAGGACATCAAGCGCCGCCAATGCCGCGGCGACGGCGGCAACGTCATCACACGCCGATGCGTAAAGGATTCCCTTCTTCACGATAGATCTACGGCTCACGTCGCGCAACGCCCAGCGCCCGATGTCGCCCGGCGCGACTGACTTCGTTGCGCGCGACAGCCGGGCCTTGACGCGCTTGAACGGTTTGGTCTTGCTGTTCAGTGCGGTGATCGCGGCGCGGTGTGGTCGATCGTTGGCGTCGAATATCTCGATGCGGGCGTTCTCAAAGTATGGATCTTGAACACCGCCGCGGAACTCCAGCTCGACCTCCCGGCCCTTGAGGACTTTGCGAACGACGAAGGCGGGATGATCCATGTGGGCCGTGATGAAGATGGCCCGCGCGCTTGAGCGCCGCTTCTGCGTGACGATGAGGTTGCCTGCTTTGTCGCGGCGCAGAGTGAGGTTGCCCCGAGCCTTGACCCATTGTTCGACCCAGTTGATGACGCGATCTTCGCACCCCGCGGCGGTGGGGAGCGCTGTCACTTCCTTCAGCCAGCGTAGATGCGTCTTTCGTTGTGCGGTCGTGGTCATGGCGGCAGTGTAGAGACGCGGTCAGCGGTTCGCTATCAGGGATGCGCGACGCCTCAGGTGTGCTCTGTCGGGTCAAGGTGAGACGGCTAAACGCTAAACCTTCGATGCCAGGATGCCTACACTATTGATCTATGCCGCTGTCACCGATTCCAGAGATCTTTGATGAGCTTTGCGCGGGCCGCGTCATCGTGCTCGTGGACGATGAGAACCGCGAGAACGAGGGGGATTTCGTCTGCGCTGCGCAGAAGGTGACGCCGCAGATCATCAACTTCATGACGCGCATCGGCGCGGGCTATCTTTGCGTGTCGCTGACCACCGCCGACTGCGATCGGCTGAATCTCGTTCCCCAGGCGTCGACGAACTCCAGCACCTGGGGTACGCCGTTGACGGTCACGGTTGACGGGCACCGGAGGCACGGAGTGGGCACGGGGGTCTCGGCCTTCGATCGCGTCAAGACGATCGAGCTGTTGATTGATGAACGAACGTCGCCCGACGATTTCGTTCGTCCCGGGCACATCAATCCGTTGCGGGCGCGCGAGGGCGGGGTGTTGGTGCGTACGGGTCAAACCGAAGGCGCGGTTGATCTGGCGCGGCTCGCGGGGCTGCACCCCAGCGCGGTGCTGATCGAAGTCGTGCGCGAGGACGGCAACATGGCCCGCATGGGCGACCTTGAAGCCATCTGCGCCGAGCACCACCTCAAGATGTGCTCGGTCGAGCAGATCATTGAGCATCGACTGGCCAAGGAGCGGCTGATCCAGCGGATCGAGCCCGTACAGGGCACGCCGATCGAAACGCCCCAGGGCCGATTCAATCTCATCGCGTATCAAAGCGCGATCGATCCGTTGCCTCACATCGTGCTCACGGTCGGCGGGGTGGGCGATCTGAACGACGACGGCGCGGCGAAACCGATCGAAGAGGCGATCCTGGTTCGTGTGCATCGGCGCGATCTGCTGGGCGATATTTTCGATGAAGCCTCCAACCCGACGGGTGAGCAGCTTCGCGCGTCGATGCGGATGATCCAGGAAGCGGGACGTGGCGCGTTGGTGTACCTGCGGCCGGAGGGCGCCGGCGATGATCTGCGCCAGCGTTTGCTGCGGATCAGCCGGCCGGGCGTCAGTGACGTCAACGAGCCGGACCTGACCCGGACGGACGGGGTGGCGGCGCGGGTTCAGCCGATGGATCGGCGGGACTTCGGCATCGGCAGCCAGATTCTGCTCGATCTGGGGTTGCGACGGCTGCGGATTCTGACCAATCACCCCAAGAAGCTGCGCGGGCTGCAAGGCTTCGGTCTGGACATCGCCGAGCAGGTCCCGATCGTTCGATAGGATCGGCGGCGATTCCCGGGCCCCGTGCCGGATCACGGGGCTTCGGCCGGGAGTCAACCGAGGCAATCCCGGGACGAGAGCCCACAGCGCCCTGCGGCTCTCGTGCCCGGAGTCGGTCACGCAGTTCGGCCGCCCAATTCAGCGGTGCCAACCCCTCCCTAGAGCGTATGAGGGCGGTTTGGCGTCTTTTTTTGAAACTTTTTTCCAAAGTTGCGCAGGATTCGCGGAAAAACGGCGTAAATAAGGGCAGAGGGCGCGTGGGCGAGTGACGCCGCGGCCCACGGTCGAACTGGGAGCGAGCCCGGTGCAATTGCTGGAAGCAGGATCTTCACATACGGACTGGTCGATGATCGCCGAAGCCGGCCAGCTTGACGAAGAGGCGGCGGCGGCCGCCCTGGATCAACTGGTGCGGCGCTACTGGCCGGCGGTGTACGCCTACATCCGCCGGTGCGGCCGAAACGTCCACGAAGCGGCGGACCTCACGCAAGGCTTTGTGTGCGACGTCATGATCGCTCGTCGCCTGTGCGCGGCGGCGGACCCCGACCGCGGGCGTTTCCGCACGCTGCTGCTCAGCTCGCTGCGCCATTACCTCCAACAGGAGCGCCGGCGGGAGAATCGACGTCGGCGCGGCGGTGAGTTGTCCAGACCGTTGAAACTCACCAAAGCCCAGATCGAAAGCATCGAAGACCCTTCGCACGAGACGCCCGAGGCGGCTTTTTGTTACCAGTGGAGCACGATCCTTGTTCGCCGAGTGCTCCAAACGGTGCGCGAGGGCTGCCGTGCGAACGGGCTCGATTCGCATTGGGCGGTGTTCGATCAGCGCATCGTGCGTCCGATGTTGTTTGCTGAGCCGCCCACGCCGTATGCCAAACTTGTGGTGCAACTGGGACTCAAAGACGAATCGCAGGCGGCGAACATGATGGTGACCGTGAAACGGCGATTCGTGGCGACGATGTACATCGAGGTCGGCCGAACCGTGGTCGACCCTGCGCAGATCGACGACGAACTGCGACAGCTTCTGCTTGATCTGGAGCGACCGGTATGACGACGATTCTTCGGGAACAGCTCAGCGACGTGATCCGATGCGCGTTGGAGGCGTCGATCGATCCGGCCATGGCCGCGGCCGATTGGCTGGCCAGAGACATCGATCCGAACTATTCCACCGCGGTCGATCTCATCACGGACCGGAGCGTGTCGCTTGAGCACCTGCAACAAGCCAAAGCCGTCTTCAAGACGATGCGGGTCCTGGGCGAGCTGTCAGCCGATCGCCGGCTGGCGGCCAAGCTGTATGCGGCCACCATCGCCGCCGGGCTGGTTCGATTCAACTGCCGCATCAGCCGTCAATCCGACGATGCGCTACGCAGGGGGTTGCAAACTCTTCTGGATGACGCGAAAATGCCGGATCGTCTGCGTGATCTGGCCGGGGGCGCCTTGTGCATCCTCAACGATCGCGTCTAGCTCATGGTTCCTGCTTCAAGGAACTGACTACCTCCTCTCTCATCCTCCTCAACGTGAGCTGATCAGAGGACGCAACCCCGTAACCACGGCCGAGACATGCCGACCGGCATGTCTCGGCCTGTTTTCTGCCCCCCGTCTTCCCCATGGCCGGCAGGCTTATCGCAAGCCTCGCATTCCCATGCGGGTTCGATTCGGCGACACGTCCCGTTTGGATTGGGAGCGGCGTCTGGGTCGTGTCGTTGGACTGGGGCTTGGCCAATCCGCCAGTACGCCGGAGGCGCGGCGCGTTACTTCGCGACGTCTGTTTTGGTCTGGTCCACGGCCATGGCGGCGATCCGATCCTGAAGGTCGCCGATATAGGTGACGCGCAGGCCATAGTTCTCGCCGACCTTCACCGCGGTCCCCGTCCCAATCGGCTTGTTATTGACGAGCAACTCCAGCTCGTCGTCGGCGGGCTTGGGCAGCTCGATGATCGCCCCGGGCACCAGCGACGTCACCTCCTCCACCGTCATAATCCGCATGGCGATCTGCACGATCAGCGGGACCTCCAACTGGAGAATGGCCTTGATGTCCGCAGGCATGAGAGCAGTATCGGCCAGTTGGCGGGGCGGCGTTGAGTCCCGGGTCCAGCCCGGCCGCTTCGCAGAAGCCGCAGCCGTCAAAAGGACAGATCGTCATACCTGAGGCGCGATATTTTCGCCTGAGCGGCGTTCTACCGGTGGATCAACGACATCCCCCAAAGGAACTTGGAGACCCAAGAGATGACAATGCTCATGAAAAGGACATCCCTACTGGCGTGTATGGCCGCGCTGATCTTGCTGGTTGGTGGTCGGTCGACATTTGCCGCCAACACCTCGAACGACGAAGAGGAACTGATCTCGGTGAAGTTCGCCGGCGGAACGGTGACGGAATATATCGAGGCGCTGGTCAAGGCCAAGAAAGCGGGAACGATCAACGTCGTCGTGGCCCTGGAGGCGGCCGATGTGCCGATGCCGCCCGTGACGCTGACGAAAGTGACCGTGTCGGCGGCAATCGATCTGGTTGACGGTCGCTCGGCTTCGCCGCCAGGTCGCAACATCAAGCTGGATGTTCGCCACATGCCCCAATACGCCGAGCAAGAGCAGCCGACGTTCCAGATCCAGGCCTCGGTTTATGGCGATGCTGTCCGGACGCAAGCCAGCGTGTGGACGATCGCCAATCTCCTTCGCGACGATATTCTCGATGCCGACGATGTGCTGGCGGCTGTGGAGACCGCCCTGGACATTCTCGAGTCGACGGGTGAGCCGATCATTCGCTTCCATAAGGAAACGGGCTTGCTGATCGCGCGCGGCGACCTCGCACAGCTCAGCGCGATCGAAGATGTGCTTGGACAACTGCAGCAGTCGCAGAATCTAATAACCCAGCGGCCGTACCAGAAACTGCGGGACGAACACGCAGCCCTTGGGGGGGAGATGGAGAGTGCGAAGGCGCGAATCAGCGAGTTGACCGGCGAGCGTGATAGTGCACGTGATGAGGTTCGGCGGTTTCGAGTCGAATTGGAAGCTCAGATGGCGCGACTCGCCGAGACCGAGCGTATGCTCCAACAGAGGAATCGGGAGTTGGCCGACGTGACAAACTTGCTTCGCCAGACGCAGGGTGCGCTGGAGAGCGAGCGGAGACGATCCGACGGTGAGCGTAAATCAGGGCGCGACAACCCATAACTGGCTTTCGGCAGCGGTGTCACTGCCCCACAGCCCGCCCGTGCAGTCGAAAGTCAGATCACTCACAGAGGCGATCGCCTCGGGAAACACCGAGGCGTTCGCGACGTTCTACCGTCAGTGGTTTGACACGATGTACGCCCAAGCCCGCAACGCCTCCGGCCGGGATGAATCGTTTTGCCTCGACGTTGTTCAGGATGCAATGTTGCGCGTGATCAAGTCGGTGCCGGCAATGGAGAGCGCTGACGATCTGCGTCGCTGGCTGCGCGTTGTGGTTCAATCGTGCGCGTATGATCGCTTTCGCGAAGAGGCGAGGCGCAAAGCGCGCGAGCAGCGCGCTGTTGCGGTGCGAGGGTCGAACAACTCCAACGCCGAAGTTGGAGCCGAGGACGACACCGTCGATCGAGTTCGCTGGCTGGAGCGCGAGCTGCAAACATTGAATGATCGTGACGTACAACTGTTGCTGATGCGGCACCGGTTCGGCTGGACGCTGAAGCGGATCGGCGATGCGCTGGGACTCAAGCCGGGCGCTGTTGATGGGCGCATTCGGCGGGTGCTGACGAAGTTGCGTCGCCGAGCCAAGGAGCAATCAGATGATTGACCATAGACACAGCCAACTCACGCCGGACGGTGAGGCGCGGCGCGAGGCGATGCTCGACGAACTCGTCGGCGTAATGCAACGGGTTCATCACAGGCGGCGAGTCCGGCGCCGTGCCGCAGGCGCATTGGCGGTGTTGGCTATTTTCGCGGGGGTGGCGTGGGTTGTCGCCTCGCAACTGTCGTTTGTGGATCGGCCGAAACCGTTGATCGTCAAAAATCAACCGTCAGAGGAAGTCCCGGACTTGCCGGCGCCGGAACCTCTGATTCAACCGGTTGCGCGCACCGGCCTCGTTCGCGTGGTCAGTGATGATGAATTGGTGACGTTGCTCGCCCAGATCGATCGTCCGGCGGGGATCGTGCGAAGTGAAGGTGAGATCTGGCTGACCAATGCCGTCACCGATGCCGAACTCGGGTTGACTCCCCCGCAGCCGGCCGATCCTTCGACGATGTGATCCGATTCGACACAACCGTGAGGAATCGAGGTAGACTTCGCCGGCCATGGAACGGTGTGTGGCCAATCCGGCGCGGATGACGATCCTGCCTAAGGGTGTGCTCGGTGCGTTGTTGATCTTTGGGATGGTCAGTGGGTGCGCTACCAGCCAGGGGCCGGCGTTCCTGACGATCCAGGCCGGGGCGTACGCGGAGGCATTCGATGCTGCGGTCGAGGCCGCGGCGGTGGCGGGGCTCACACCGACGGTGCGGGACCGGCGTAACGGCGTTATCGAGACCGAGCCGAGGATTGCCGGCTCCTTCCTCGAACCATGGCGCACGGACAACGCATCATTCGCACAGGCGATGGAAAACACGATCACGTTTCAACGACGCCGGGCGCGATTTGAGTTCACGCCGGCGGGCTTCCGGCCTCGTGAGCCGGCCGAGGCGCCGCTGACCGGGCCCGATCTGTTTGCGCAGCACGAGGCAGAAGTCGATCTGAGTCGGCTTGCGGGTCCGCTCGAATTGCGTGTGTGGGTGTATGTGGAGCGAGCCTACTCACCCGGGCTACGGCGGAGCACCTGGACCCGGGCCAGGACCACGCGGACAAGGATCGTCCCGGCGGAGGATGAGGAAGCGCTCCCCAGCCGGTATTGGACGCCGGTGCACCGCGATCAGGCGTACGAGCGTCGGCTCCTGGGGGCGGTGCAAAGCGCCCTGGCCCAGCGGCAACGGTCCGCTACGTCGTCGGACCTGCCGGATGACGAGGCGGTCGCCGCTACGAAACGGTAGAGCCACGCGATGGGACTTATACGAATCCCACGTGATTCTCGTGCGTTTATCGGGTGCCATGCTTCATTCCCGACGTGTCGGGGTGAAGCATGCTTTGCCCTAAAAGGGTCAAAGCATGGCACCCGCCCACGGATCAATTGCGATGCGTATTAGGCGGCGGCAGGTGCGATCTCCTCTGGTTCGGTAACGCGCGGCAAATCACCCGATCGCTCGAGCTCAGACCACAGTGGATCCAACTCGACGGCCGATCGGAACGCTTCATGCTCGCCGAGCTGCCAGAGCACGATCGTTGATTCAACGGCATTGTTGCGGAAGCCGCCGTTGGCCGACCGCGCTCGGCCCATCGCAGCCAGTCCTTCGGCGATCCCGGCCGAGACGTGCGCATCGACCGGTTCACCGACATCTCGATGGTGCTGGACGTACTCCAACAACCCCCGCAGGGCCACGGCTGAGGCTGCGACCGAGCGCGAAAAGTGGCCATCATTCCGTTGCATCTCCAACAGCCGCATCGCCAAACGGTCGGCCAGCGGTGTTGGTGCATAGGTCAGCTCACAACACCGCTGCAAGGCCAGGCCGCACGCCGCCGCCGCGACCGCCTCCGACACCTCAAGCCGCTTGGCGACGGCTCTGTTCACACGCCGTCCGTTGCTCAGCACACGATCAACCAGCCGGCCGTACGACTCCTCATTCAGAAGTCGCTCGATATGGCTCAGGTTTATCATAGGGACCTCCCGATCATCGGCCCAAGTGAGTTCGGGTTATGTTTGGGTATTGGGAGCGGTTTGTCAAGGCCTATGTTCGGGTTTTGTAAGAAAATCTCGCGGTGATCTGTGGAAATGGGGCATTGCGTTGTAACAGGCCCGACTCGATTCCCAACCAGGCTTTCGGAGCGAGCCTCGATTTTCGTGGCTGCCCCCAGCGCCCCCGGTTTCCCCGGTACCCCCGGTAGAATCGGCGCTGGAGTATTCAGCCGTCTCGTTGGCAGGGAGGTTCGCCATGTCCGAACAAGCAGCAGCAGTCGCAGCCGCCGCGTATCCGCAGCATCAGCCTTACATCATGGTGCCGATCCGCGAGCGCAATGGGCTGGGCGTGGTCGGTTTCCTCATTGCGTTGGTCGGACTGTTTATCCCCACCGGCGTCGTTGCTCTATTGGGGCTGTTGATCAGCCTCGTCGCGCTCGGCCGAGCGCCGAGAGCGTTTGCAGGACTCGGTGTGATCATCGGTCTGTTCGGCACTGCGATCTGGCTGGCGCTGATGGTCCTGGCCGTGTTCGGCGTGCTGGCCGCCGGAGCCGTAGCGGTTGTCTTTGCGGCCGGGGCTTTTATTCTCACCCAGCCGGAGATCATCGAAGTGACCTCGGACATGCTCAACACGACGATCGTTGTGGCTGAGTACGAGAAGGAAAACGACGAATTGCCCGAGGACGTGTCCGCCCTCGGCCTGGGGGTCTCGACGCAAACTGATCCGTGGGGCAACGCGTACCAATACATGCTTGTGGACGTTGAGCCCGGCTTCGACATCGTTTCCAGCGGCGGGGATGGCGAGTTCGGCACCGATGACGACATGGCCCTGAGCCGGCTCGACGAGGTCTGGGGGAACGCGTTCGAGAGCTTTGGCTCCAAGATGGAAGAGCTGTGCGAGAAGCTCGAAGGCTTGGAAGGCACGCACATTCGGTTCGATCGTCATGCCTCTGGACACCGCTACTCTTGGTTTGCCGATCCGGGCAAGCAGTATCGTGAGGCTGCGATTGCCGCGGCTTCGGCCGATGATGAAGCGCTCGCCGCCAGCGCCGTCCAGCATTCGTCCGCCTCGGACATCGACGACTGAAAACCCGAGCCTCGCTCCATAGGCGCAGGAACCGAGTCCAGCGGTTAGGCTACACGGCGGCGGCTGCGATCTGCACTAGTGGGAGTGGAACCATGAGCCAACCTGATTATCCCGTGATCGGCGTGCCGGCGCCCCAGACCAACGGTCTGGCCGTCGCCGGGTTTATCTGCTCCGTGGCCGGTCTGCTGACCGGCGGTCTGCTGTGCCCGGTCGGATTGATCCTGAGCCTCGTGGCGCTCGGCCGGCCTTCCGGGCGGGGCTGGGCGATCGCCGGCATCGTGATCGGGCTGCTGGGCACGTGTCTGGGCGTGGTTGCCATTTTCGTGGCCGGGGCGTTCATCGCAATGGTGATCGCGGTCATCGGCACCGGTCTCGGCGTATTTGCACTCGTGCTCACCCAGAGCGTGCAGTTAGAAATCAGCGCCGACATGATCGACATTGCCTACGCCGCTGTTGTCTACGAAGACGACAACGGATCACTCCCAACTGATCTGGAAATGCTGGAGCTCGACACCCCCACCTTGACGGATCCTTGGGGGAACGCGTACCGCTACATTCTCACCGAGCACGAGCCGGGGTTCGAGGTGACCAGTTGGGGGCCTGATGGTCAGCCTGCGAGCGACGACGACATTCGGCTGAGCACGTTGGGCAAGGCCTGGGAGAGCTCGCTCGAGGACATTGATGACATCAAGGACCAATTGCAACAATGGGTCCAGAAGATGGATCGGCTCAAACAGGCCGGCGTGATCGACTGAGAACGGTGCGCGCAGCATGACCGCGTGATCAAAGAACTCAACACAGAGGCACAGAGGACACAGAGGGGAATAAGGGATGAGCCATGAGGGATGAGGGATGCGGGATGAGGGTGTGGGAGATGGGGGTGCGAGATAGCCGAGGGTGGTAACCCTCGGATCATCCCGCCGCACCGCAACCCCGTTTAGCGGCCGCTCCCCGAGCGGCGTGATTGAACGTTAAACGAACCTGTCCCCGCTTTCCGTCCGGTCGTCAATTTCCACCCACACGCAGGCAATTTGGGCTTGGATGTCGTCCGAGGGCCGATACATTCGTATCCCAAGCGCTGGTCGATGGATCTCTCACGGAACCATATGGAAAATATGGATTCAAGCTCAGGAGACAACGATGCGACATCTCATGCTACTTGCTGCGGCGGGAGCAGTAGTCCTGAGTAGCGGTGCAGCTTTCGCCGACCTCGGCGATCAACTTGCCAAGTTACTGGCCGACGATGGCATGGCGAACGATAACTTTGGCCATTCCGTCGCGATTAATGGGACCATCGTCATTGTCGGAGCCTGGTTTGCAGACGACAACGGCGCCGAGTCCGGCGCCGCGTACCTGTTCGACATGACCACGGGCAAACAGATCGCCAAGCTCCTGCCAGACGATGGCGCGGCGGGCCACGTGTTCGGCGGCTCCGTCGCTATCGGCAACGCCATTGCCATCGTTGGGGCGCCCCTGGACGACGACAATGGCACCAACGCCGGCTCGGCTTACCTCTTCGACACCACCACGGGCCAGCAGATCGCCAAACTCCTTCCAAAAGACGGCGCAGCGGAGGACTGGTTCGGCCAGGCCGTTGCAATAAGTGGCACCACCGCCATCGTCGGGGCAAGGGCCGACAACGACAACGGCCTCCGCTCGGGATCCGCCTATCTCTTCGATACCGCTACGGGCCGGCAGATGGCCAAACTCCTGCCCGACGACGGCGCGGAGTTCGACGAGTTCGGCTACTCTGTTGCGATCAGCGGCCCTCCCGGAGATGAAATTGCCATCATCGGGGCCAACCACGACGACGACAACGGCAGCGACTCCGGCTCAGCCTACCTCTTTGATGCCACTACCGGGCGGCAGATCGCCAAGCTTCTTCCTAGCGACGGCGAAGCACTCAATTGGTTCGGACACTCCGTCGCCATCAGCGGAAACACGGCCATCGTCGGAGCCTTTTTGGACAACGACAACGGCGCTGCGTCCGGCTCAGCTTACCTATTTGACGCGACCACTGGCCGGCAGCTCTTCAAACTCCTTCCCCACGACGGTGCCGCGGGCGACTTCTTCGGATTCTCCGTCGCGATCAGTGGCGTCACCGGAAAGGAGATCGCCATCGTCGGGGCCCGGCTTGACGACGACAACGGCCTCTCCTCCGGCTCGGCGTACCTGTTTGACACTACCACGGGCAAGCAGATCGCTAAGCTCCTGCCTGACGACGGCGCAGCGGACGACCGGTTCGGTGGCTCCGTTGCGATCAGCGGGGCTGCCGGAAACGAGTTCGCTATTGTCGGGGCTCAGTATGACGACGATAACAGCATCAACACCGGCTCGGCATACCTCTTTGATGCTGCCGCCCCCGGAATGTGCCCGTGGGACGTCAACGGCGACGGCGTCGTGAATCACCACGATCTCGTTGAGGTGGTTCACAACTTGGGGCCGTGCGATGACCCTGACAACTGCCCGTGGGATGTGAACGGCGACGGTATTGTCAACGGCAGGGACGTGGCAGCGGTGGCAACGCACTTTGGACCATGTCCCTGAAGATGGCATCGAGGCATTGTGGGATGAGCAGGACAGTTCCGACCGTTTAGCCCCGCCGGCCCCGGCGGGTCGAACGTCAACGAACGCCCGTGAGCGCCATTGACGCCGCGTGGCCGCGGCGGCTATACGGGGAAGAACTTGCCCGCCATTCTGGCAGATGCCGGGCCTTCGGTGACCAGTCTCGACCGGCCCGATCGGCCCTGGCGCTACTGTGAGGACGGTTTTTGCTGGCATCGGCCTTGCCTGTATTCTCACACGGCGCCGCGCCATTGCCAGCCGTTCGTAACCACAGACAGCCTGCGAAGGGGATTTGACCATGTCCAAAATCATCGGCATCGACCTGGGCACCACCAACTCGGTGGTCGCCGTCACGGAGGGCGCTCAGCCCAAGGTGCTTATCAATTCCAGTGGCAACCGGATCACGCCCTCGGTGGTCGCGTTCACCGACAAGGGTGAGCGTCTCGTGGGCCAGCCCGCCAAGCATCAGCAGGTGACGAACCCCAAGAACACGGTTTTTTCCATCAAACGGTTCATGGGTCGGCGTCACAACGAAGTGCAGGCCGAGGAGAAGCTCGTGCCTTACGAGGTGGTCGGCGGCGCGGACGAGCCCGTCAAGGTAAAGGTCCGCGACAAGATCTACACACCACAGGAAATCTCCGCCATGATTCTCCAGGACCTGAAGAAGACGGCGGAGGATTATCTCGGCGAGAAGGTCGATCGGGCGGTGATTACCGTCCCGGCCTACTTCAACGACTCGCAGCGTACTGCGACGAAGGAAGCGGGCGAGATCGCCGGGCTCAAGGTGGAGCGGATCATCAACGAGCCGACGGCGGCGGCCCTGGCCTATGGACTGGAAAAGAAGAAGAACGCCAAGATCGCGGTGTTCGACTTCGGCGGCGGCACGTTCGACATCTCGATTCTCGACCTCGGCGATGGTGTGTTCGAAGTGCTGGCGAGCAACGGCGACGGGCATTTGGGCGGCGACGACCTCGATCAGCGAATCATCGACTTCGTGGCCGAGGAGTTCCGCAAGCAAACCGGCATCAACCTGCGCGATGATGCCATGGCGTTGCAGCGGCTCAAGGAATCGGCGGAGAAGGCCAAGTGCGAGCTCAGTCAGGGGGTCGAGACCACGATCAACCTGCCGTTCATCACCGCTGATCAAAGCGGGCCCAAGCACTTGCAGCAGACGTTGACCCGGGCGAAGTTCGAGTCGCTGTGCGAGGATCTCTTCGATCGTTTGCGCGGGCCGTGCAAGACGGCGCTTGTCGATGCGAAGGTCAAGGCGAGTGATATTGCCGAGGTGGTGCTCGTCGGCGGGTCGACCCGAATTCCCATGGTGCAGGAGATCGCCAAGACGATCTTCGAAACCGACGAGCTCGACAAGTCCATCAACCCCGATGAGGTCGTGGCCCTCGGCGCGGCGATCCAGGGCGGCGTCCTTCTGGGCGACGTGAAGGACGTCCTGCTCCTGGATGTCACGCCGCTTACGCTTGGCGTCGAAACGCTCGGGAGCGTCACCACCAAGCTCATCGAAAAGAACACCACGATCCCAACTTCAAAGAAGGAAATCTTCTCCACCGCTTCGGATAGTCAGACGTCGGTGACAATCCACGTTCTTCAGGGCGAGCGCGAGTTCGCCAAGGACAACCGGACGCTGGGTCGGTTTGATTTGACAGGCATCGCCCCGGCGCTGCGCGGCCTGCCGCAGATTGAAGTCGAGTTCTCCATCGACGCCAACGGCATTCTGAACGTCTCAGCTACGGACAAAGCGACCGGCCAAAGTCAGTCGATCGAGATCACCGGCTCAACGGGACTTTCCGCTGAGGAAATCGAGCAGATGAAGAAGGAGGCGGATGAGCATGCTGATGATGACAAGGCGAGGCGAGAGCTGATCGATCTGAAGAACCAGGCCGATCAGGTCGTGTATTCGACGAAGAAGTCGCTGGAAGAGCACGGCGAGAAGCTCACCTCCGAGGTGCGCGGGAATATCGAATCAGCGATCTCCAACCTCGAGGACAAGATCAAGGGTGACGACAAAGATGCCATCGAAGCTGCGCTCAAACAGTTCAACGAGGTTTCGATCGAGCTGGGCAAGGCGGTGTACGAAGCGTCCGCCGCCAATGCCGGCGCTGCTGGGGCCACTGAGCAGGACGATGTCGGCGACCAAGGCGAATCCAAGCCTGCGGATGACATCATCGACGCCGAGTACGAGGTGAAGGACGACAAGTAAGCGTCGTCGGTGACCTGCGACAATTTCGTTTTGGTAATCCACAAAGCCCAGGGACTCCCGTCCCTGGGTCTTTATTCATCGCTGTTCGTTGGCAGATCCTTCGTCGCTGCGACTACCACAAGATCATTTGGCTCCAGATCGAAATCGTCTTCGGCAAGATCGCCCAGATCGTCGACCAGGCGATCGAACACCTTGTCCGGCTTCCGATCGACTGTTCGAATGACACGAAGATGGAAGGCAGCCGTATCTGATCCGCCTGCCGAGACCACAAGTCGGGATAAGGTTAGACGCGCGACCTGCGGGAGGGCGTAGACGCCGGGGCGTTGAACATCACCATCGAGGTAGATGAAGCCGCGAGAACTCCCCTTGGCCGGAACCTTCATATCCGCGATTTCGCCGTCTACCGTCGTCACGATGACATGATCATCCGGTTGCAACAGTACATCGCTTTGATTCAAGTCGCTCACGTCGTTGATGAGGCTATCGACGATAGTTTGGAAGTTACCCGCCTTATCAAGGCGCGTCACTTGCACGTGAACAGGCGATTGCTTCAAGCCGCCGGCCCCTTTGATGAGCATCGAGACCGTCATGTTGCCGCCGGCTTGAAGCGCATACGCGCCGGGGCGCAGGATTGATCCATCGACATACACGAAGCCCATGTGGGACGTTGATTGTGCTGGCTGGTAGTTGAGAACGGGCGCCACGACCACGCGGTCGCCATCGACGATCTGTTCTTTGAGACGATCCATCTCGTGGAGCATGCTGATGGTCTCCTGGGCGAATAGTGTGCGCTCTCCATTTACTCGGCGAAAGAGCTTTACCTCAAACGCACGATCACTCGGGCCGGCATCAACCAGAACATCGGCCAGCGTATAGTCGCCCGTTTTTGGGATTGGGTAGATGCCAGGCCGAGAAACCGCGCCAACAATGGTGACCTTTCCGTCACGGTCGGCTTGAGCCGCCGCTACTTTCATATCCGCGAGATCCGCGACGATCGCTTGTAGCGCCAACGTGTTGTGCCTTTGTGTGACATACATCTGCACGCTGACGAACGCGACCCCGAGCAGCACGACAATCATCAGCACGAGATTGATTCGTTGCAACATGATGCGTTCCTCCAAAGCGATGCGTTTGCACTGCGCTTTGATTTTGTTTACGTCCCCGAATCGGGCGAGCGCGTTGACCTTGGCGTCGTCATCGGACTGCCCAGCCTCGACAAGCTCCCGCGTTGCCTGGTCGATGTGAAACGTCAGCTCATCATCGATTTCCGCGTCGATCTGTTGATCATCGCGCGGATCGGACCTCGGCAAGCCAAACCCCAGCGACGCCGACTCGTTCATGCCCAGCCCTTCGTCGCTGCCTTTTCCGCCGTTCGCGCGCTCAAGACCTTATCGATGGCGGTGGTGAGCTGCGACCAGTTGCGGGTCTGTGCCTTGAGCTTCGTCCGACCTTTGCGCGTCAGCCGGTAATACTTCGCTCGCCGATTCGACTCGCTGGAGCGCCATTCGGAGTCGAGGCAACCGCGTTTCGCGAGCCTGTGCAGGGCTGGGTAGAGCGAGCCTTCCTCGACGTGCAAGACATCGCCGGAGGTCTGCTTGATTCGCCGGGCGATGCCGTAGCCGTGGTTCGGCCCGACGGCCAACGTCTTGAGGATCATCAAATCCAACGTGCCCGGCAATAGCTCGGGCGGTTTGTTGCGGGCCATGGTCGTTCCCCTAGTATATCTAGGGGAAGCCTAGGGCCTCTCCCCTAGCCTGTCAAGGGGTAGGGTGATTGCGGATCGTCCTTCTTGGCGGTCTCCGGTGGGGCGGGACTCGATCAGAGGTCTTCGCCGAGCGCGCGCAATTCAGACCGAGCGCTGTGGTGCTCATAGAAACTCGTCGCGCCTTGCTCGATGCACTGGCGGAAGGCCTGAACCGCTCCATCGCGATCGCTCTCGATGAGCCGCAACGATCCGATGTAAAAATGCGCCTCGCACAGCCGTTCGATTGCGGGTTGTTCAGCGGGTACTCGGGCGGCTTCGAGCAGTTCACCTTCCGATAGCTCGCTCACCAGGAAAGCGACAATGCGCCCCGGCCAGTCGCCATCACGGATCGGTTCGCGATCTTGGGCATACGCTGCCATCAGCGCCTCGGCCCCGGCACGATCGCCGGCTCGTGCATCACTTAGGTACAGGTAAAAGTGAGCATAGTCGGCCGGCTCGTCGGCGACGTCGATCGCCCGGCGTAAGGAGGCCTGCGCATCACCCCATCGGCCGAGGTGGTAGTACATCACCCCAAGGCCCAGATGGCCGTACATATCTGATGGCGCTAATTCGGCGGCCTTGGTAAATGGCGCGATGGCGGCGTCGTGGTCTCCCTTAGCCCAATGCACCCAGGCCTGCTCACGATGCAGGAAGGTGCTCTTGGGCTCCCATCTCAGCGCGCTCTCCAGATCTTCCAAGGCGGCATCGAAGCGCCCCGAGTCCCGATGCAGCTGCGCCCGCACCCAGAATCCTCGGATTTCCGAAAACTGCTGAAGATCGACCGCGCGATCCGCTTGTTTCATCGCGTCTTTCAACCGGCCATCCGCGTGAAGCATCTGCGCAAGGTCGGCGTGCATCCGCGCGTTGTTTGGCGACATTCTGACGGCACGCCGCAGATCCTTGATCGCACCGTCGTAGTCGCGCAAGTGAAACTTCGCAAAGCCGCGACTGTGGCGGGCGTGTGGCTCATCAGGATCAAACTCCAGCATCCTCGAATAGTCATCGACGGCCTGTTCATATTGACCGGCGCTGAGCGCCACCCATGCTCGTTGGCGAACGTGATTGATATTCGTGGGGTCGAGATCAAGCGCGGTGTCGTAGTCGGTTACGGCCTCGGCAAAGTTACCAAGCTGCATGTTGATGTTTGCCCGAGCCGCGTAGTCGTCGGAGGTTGCGGCGGCGCTTTGGACGACCGTGGTGAGGTCTTGAAGCGCCAGATCGTGGTCCCCCCAAATCATGCGCACTTTGGCGCGGCCCCGAAGCGCTTCGAGGCTCAGTGGGTCGAGTTGAAGCGCACTGTTGTAGTCGTCAAGGGCCGCCTGATAGTTGAGTGTGCGCCGTCGCGCCTCAGCCCTTCCGAGAAGAGCGCTAAAGGACGACGGGTCCGCCTCGAGCTCAGCGGTGTATTGATTGATCTGGTCTTGGTCGGGAGACGTCCATGTCCAAGCGGGGTTCTGATTCGGCATCGCCCGGCCGTAGGGCGTCACCGGCGTCGGTGTTGCCTGATTCATCGTCTGCCGGAGGTAGAACATCCCCGCCGCGCCGCCTACCACGACGACGAAGCCGATGCTGATGAGGATCATCCCTACATCTTGACGATCAGCCATTGGAACCCCCTTTGTAGATGGTTCAACGTGTCGGGGGAATTGTACCCAATACCCGGTGTTTTGGAAGGTTTTGTGTTGAGTACAAGAAAGCCCAGGGCAAGCTTGCCTTGGGCTTTGCGCGGTTGGGAAGTGTGCGTGCGCTCGGCAGGGGTCAGTCGCGGTTGCCCACGAGAAGGGCGAGGCGGAAGGCGAGCTTCACCGACTCGTAGTAGATCCAGGCGAGTGAAACCAGCAGCGCAAAACCGCAGTACCACTCCATCTGTTTGGGCGCCCCGGCGGCAACTTTTTCTTCGATCATGCCGAAGTCGATGATCAACCACATCGACGCCACGCCGAGGAACAGCACGTTGATGCCCAGCCCGATCATCGGCATCCATCCCTCGCCGACGGCGCTGGACAGACTGATGAAGGGCAACTGCATGTGAAGGAAGTACGACAGCGGCCAGGAGATGATATATGTAATCATGATGCCCGCTGTAAGCACGCTGACCGTAGCCACGAACTTGCGCGTCGGTCTTAGTATGCGCATCGAATATAGCGCGAGCATCGACCCCATAATGCTGATCGTGATGATGAGGGCCTGAAGGGCGAGCCCGCCCGTCGCAGCAATGGCCATTCCCTCCAACCACCCGTCCAACATCGCGGTCAGTGCGCCGAGGAAAGCGCCCTCCGCCACAGCGTAGATGGGCGCTAACCATCGCGCGTGGGCGGGATTGCCGCGCAGAACCATATACACACCGATACAAATTCCCATCGACGCCAGGCAACTGATCCACACGAACGACGTCGATGTGCCGGTGCTGATCAGCCAATACCCACCGGCCCCCGCGGCGACCGCGATGCTGATGAGTATCGCGGTTTTGTTGACGACGCCCTGTACAGTCGTGACGTTCGCCTGCTCGGCGTACATCTTTTTGCCGTAGTACTCGTCGAACGCGCTGCTGTTGTTGTTGAGAACCGGGTTTGATGATTGCCACATTGTCGGCGTCTCCTGATACGTGCAACGTATAGTTCGGATCGGTGGAACTATATCCTCGACCGGAGAAGGTTTGAAGGGTCAATATTGAATTAGGGCGCGAAGATGGGCAGGACATATCATGCCCGGCATGTCAGCTCAGCCACATCAACCAGGGTCGGTGCGGGTCTGTGTGGGCGTCGTGATCGGGGCGATCGTGTCACTGACAGCCCTGGTTGTCGCGCTGGCGATGATGCGTCTCGATCGCACACCGAGCGTCGAGGCCGGTCAAGCAAATCTGCTCGCATTATGGCCGTATTGGGCGGCCTCGGCTTGCGTATGGGCGGCGCTGACCGGGATGTGGATGCTCCTTCGTCGCGCGCCGCAGGCGCAGCCACGCGGTCGATTTGCGAGGGTGGCCGTGTTCGTCTTGGGCGTTGCGGTGGCGGTGCGAGTCGGCGTGCTGCTGACCCACGAGCCGACGCTGAGCGACGATGTGTATCGCTATGTGCTTGATGGAAGAAACCTTGCCCACGGAATCAATCCATATTTGACGGCGCCGATGCAGCGCCTGGGGTTTGAATCGGACACGATCGTTGAACGGCCGTTGGGTGTGTTGATGCAACAGGGACGGGCACTCGTGGATGGTGAAGCCTGGCCGGGCGAAGGAGCGTTGTTGCCGCTGATCAATAATCCCGAGCTGCACACGATCTATTTGCCGACGAGTCAATGGGTGTTCGCAGTCTGCGGCGCGATCATCGGCGACCAAGAATCGACCCCGATCCAAAGCGCCCGGTTGATTCGCGCTGCGATGACGCTGTTTGACGTTGCCGCAATCGGACTGATGCTCGTGGTGCTACGGCGTTGTGATCGGTCAGCATGGTGGGCGGCTTTGTATGCGTGGCATCCGCTACCAATTACCGAGATCGCAGGGTCGGGTCATCAGGATTCGATCGGCGTGGTGCTGCTTGTGCTTGCACTGGTGTTATTCGCGGCGAAGCCGCAAGCGGCCTGGCGATGGACGATCGGTCTTGCGATGGCGGCATTGGTGAAGCCGGTCACGATTCCTTTAGCGGCGCTGTTTCTCAAAGGTCGCAATCTACGAGCCTGGCTGGGGAGCGCTGTGCTCGGTTTAGTCGTTTGCGTAGCGCTCGCGGCGCCGCTGTGGTTTACCCATAGCGGCGAGCCGTTGTCGAATCTCACCAAGACGGCATCGCGCTTCAGTCAGAAGTGGGCGCACTTTGGATCGGTCTACGAGCCGACGCTGTGGGTGCTGGGCAAAGTCGATCCAATTGAAGATGAGGGCATTGACTGGCAAAAGAAGGAGCGTCACGAGCTGATCGCGCGCGCGATCTGCCTGGCCTTGGTTGGCGCGGTGATCGCAGCGGTGTTCTTCAGCCGACTCGACGTCTGGGCGGGCTGCCGGGTCGTTCTGTTGGCGATGGTCTTGTTCTCGAGCACCGCGCACCCGTGGTATTTGCTGTGGGCGTTGGTGCTGATGCCGCGCGCACCGAGCCCAGCCGTGTGGATCGCTTCGCTCACGCTGCCGTGGGGATACGTTCAGTTGGGCGATGTGATTGACTGGACGGTTCCGACATGGGTCATGTTCGCCGCCTATGTGCCGGTGTACTTGGCTTTGGTCATTGATCTATGGATGGGGCAGCGGCGCAGCCCTGAATCGGATAGGTTGAAGCAATGAACGCGAACGATGTCATCGAGGTGCTTGAGACGATCGCCCCGCTGGAGTATGCCGCGGATTGGGATAACGTCGGATTATTGGTTGGGTCGGCGAGTTGGAACGCTGACTCGATTCTGCTGACCATCGATCTAACGGAAGCGGTGTTGCGCGAGGCGATGCACCTCCAGGCGCAGCTGATCGTCTCGTATCATCCGCCGATCTTCGATCCGCTGGAGCGGGTGACGGATGCTGATCCGAAGCAGCGGATCGTTTTAGAGGCGGCGCGAACGGGGATCGCGATTTATTCACCGCATACCGCCCTTGATGCAGCGCCGGGGGGCGTGAACGACTGGATCGCCAAGGGATTGGGCGGCGGTGACGTGCGTGCCTTGGAAGCGCACGGGGCGCAGCCTGAATCCGAGCAATGCAAAATTGTGACGTTCTGCCCGGCAGAGTCGGTCGAACGATTGCGCAACACGTTGGCGGCGGCCGGAGCGGGGCGCATCGGCAAGTATCAGCTTTGCTCGTTTGAGACGACGGGGACCGGCACATTTCTCGCGGGGAAGGACACAACTCCGGCCGTGGGACGACGCGGCGAGATTCAACGCGTTGATGAAGTGCGATTGGAAATGGTCTGTCCGCGGGCATCGCAAGCGCTTGCGGTGACGACGATCAAGCAATTCCATCCATACGAGGAGCCGCCGATCGAGATTTACGAACTACAGCCACGACCGCAGCGCGACATCGGCCAAGGCCGGCGTGTGGTGCTCGATCAAAAGCTCTCACTCCGCGTGCTGGTGGAGCGAATAAAGCGACGGTTGGGCGTGAGTCAGCTCCGGGTGGCGGTCGGCAGCCGTGCGCCGCGCCGTTATCGCACGATCGGTTTGTGTGCCGGGGCCGGCGGGGCGCTGCGAACCGAAGCGACGGCACAGGGATGTGAAGCGTTTATCACCGGTGAGATGCGTCATCACGATGTGTTGGCCGCCCAAGCTGAGGGATGCACGATCATCCTTGCGGGACACACCAACACGGAGCGCGGCTACCTTCGCGTGTTGCGCAAACGACTTCGCGCCGCGCTACCTGCGGCGCAGGTGGTCATCTCGAAGAAGGATTGCGATCCGCTTCGCGCGATGTAGAAGAATAGGTCGTGGCGCGGTTATTTTCGGACCTGTACTCGACCTGCGCCTGCGCCGATATGAATGGGTCGAAAATGTATTCGTGAATCTGTCGGAGGGGGCGCGCCATGTACGAACAGCAAACGCAGCAAGAACCGTCAAATCAATCGCAGTATCAAGCGGATCAAATACAACAACCCCCGCCCGGTTGGTGGAGCCGCAATTGGAAATGGGCCGTGCCAACCGGGTGCATCGCGCTCGTCGGCGGCGGGGTTGGGTTTTTCGTTCTCATCTTTGCGCTCATCTTCGGCGTGATGAAGAGCACGGAGGTCTATGAGACAGCACTCTACGAAGCGCAAACGAATCCAGCGGTGATCGAGCACTTGGGTAATCGCATCGAGGATGGATTGATCTTTACCGGCAACATGGAGGTCAACCCAAGTTCCGGGTACGCAGATATTGTGATTCCGATTGCAGGTCAAAAGGGATCGGGATCGCTATACGTGCAAGCTGAGAAGGTCGCCGGTTCGTGGGAGTATTACACGCTTGAAGTGGCCGTGCATGGATCGGATATCTCGATCGACCTTCTGGAAGAGTGAGGCCGCACGGGCTTCGTCTATCGCTTATCGCGTCCCTTGAATATCCCGTCGAGGAGCTTGCCGAGCGGCAAATCCTTGCCCCCGAGTTTTTCCTTGAGCAGGCCGCTCAAGCCGGCCTTGGCGATCGCCCCGACGATGTCGAAGTCCGGGTCGATTCTGGTCTTGAGGTTGCCGAACTTTCCGCGCGTCACCAACGGGACGACGATCTGGTCCGCGTAGCCTTGCAATTCCTTGATCGTGACGGCGAGTGCGTCCAAGGGGATTTCCGTCCGGATGTCGACGGTCTGTGTGTTGAGGTCGATCGTGCCGGAGTAGGCCATTGTGTACTTGTCGATGATGACCTCAAACCGGTCGTAGGTGACGACGCCCTTTCTGATTTTGGCGATGATCGGCTCGATCCGCCCGGGTATGGTCTTGGCGTTGGACGCATTGAGGATCGTCAGTAACCCCAAGGTGACGGAACCGCTGTCGAACTCGACGTTGCCGATGGTGATTTCGATATCCGCCTTCAGACGACTGACATCGCCATCAAGCGGCAGCCGCGCCCCCCCGGCCGAGACGCGCACCGGATGCTCGGTGCTGCGAATGTCGGCGAGCACCGGGTGAATCTTGGCGAGCAGTCGTTCACGAAGCGGCGGCGTGAGCTGCAACTCAGCTTGCAACGGCGTCGAGCGGGGAAGGATCAACGCGTTGTCTCGGCCGACGATCCGACCTTCGATCGAGCCGTTGGTGGTGGTGAGTTTGCCGCGGATCGACCCGGAGTTGGAGGAGAAGTCTATCGCTCGAAACGACGTGCCCATCTTCGGCCCAACCGCGGCTACGAGCAGACCGTCCAGGCCAAGGAATGCGTCGGCGACGTGCGTCGGCGCGCCGGTGACCTCGGCCGTGAGGTCGAGCTTGCCCTGATCGAATTGAAGCGTTTTCTGTTCGCTGACGAGATTGGTGATTTTGCCCTTGAAATCGATGGCGCCGGCGTCGGCCGAGTCGCCCGTCATCGTCGTTTCGTTCATGGCAAATGCGATGCCTTTGGCCAGATCGTTACTCGTCACCGTGATGGTCATGTTGCCGAGGCCTGATTTCTTGCCGGCCGCGTCCACCAGTTGCAGCGGGCCGCCCGTCAACGTCAGATCAATATCCACATCGGCGGTATCGAAGGGCTTGTCCTGGAGCATGGCCAGAGGGAAGCGCAGTGTCTTGACCGCCAGTGATACCGGCACGTCCGCGGGAACCGTGAAGACGCGGTCTGTCGGCTCGCTCTTCTTGGAAGTGGATTTGGGATTCAGCGCCGACTCGAGCGCGCTCTTTTGGAGCGTCAGGGTTGACGCGTCGGACGTAATCGAGACCAGATCATCGACGAGCGTGGCTCTGAACTCGCCCTTGAGATAGGGTAGATCAGCCGTGAGCGTCGTTGCCAAGCCGGCGCGGGTCCAGTTCACCGCGGCGACGACGGACCCCTTGTTGCCGATCCAATCGCTGAGCGTGCCCTTGGCTGACCCGATCATCCGCTCGAGGTACACGATCTGAAGGGCGTCGAGGGTGAGCGTGCCGCGAGGGGAAAGCGTGCCGTCGACGAGGCCGGCCGTGATGTCAAACTTCAGCCTGGTTAGCGTCTGATTGTGAGCGGCGCGGATCACGATGGCGTTCCCCTTGAGGGCGTAGTCTTGGGCTTCGATGTCCGCCGTTATGTTCGCCTTGAATCGTCGCAGGCTGATCGGCTCCACCAACCCGGGCACGTTTTCGAGGGACGTTTCCTCCGTAGTAATCGTGGCGAGAATCGGCTGGGTCGGAAGCCCATAGCGATATGGACCAATTTCAGGAAGATCGAACGGCTCCAGATCGATCGTCGCGGTGGTTGGCTCACTCAGGACGATTGTCGTATCAGCATTGGCCAGGAAGGTCGACGCGAGTTTGGGGGTGATCGTGAGCGCCACCTGCGCTTGCTTCACGTGCAGGGCATCGGACGTACGAACAACTTCGGTTTCTAATTGAAGCGGGCCGACCAAGGCGGTCAGATGAAGCCCCGCATCCAATCGAGCGGTGTCGAAGTCCACTCGAAACTGATCGATATCGGTGGGCGGAAAACTGTCATCTTGCGCCGTGACGACAAACGGGTCTTTCGCCTCGACGAATCCACTGGCGGCAAGCGCGCCAAGCTCGAACCGTCCGGTTTCTCCGATCGGCGGGAGCGAGAACTCCGGGATTTCCACAACGACCGTGACCGGGCGGTCGATGCTCACGTTGGATATCGCGCTGATCAACGCCGGGTCGATGGTGGCGTCAATGCGAAAGCGCTTCCCGGTCAAGGCGCGAGTCGCGGAATCGACGGTCGCGACCAGCTCAGCATTGATCTTCGGCGACGAGAGCGTCAGGGACACTTCCTTTTGCGCACCGGGGGAGAAGCTCGCGTCTATGTCCAGTGTCGGGCCGATGTCGCGTTCGACAAGAATCGGCGTGCCTTGAAGCGCGAACTGCAACAGCGTGGTGGGAACAGAGCGGCCTTGAATGCGACCGGTGATCCGATCGAGACTGAAGTCGATCGCTCCATCAGTCGTGATGATATTGTGCGCGACAAGATCGCCTTGGAGGCGACCCGCTTCATTGCCGTCGATGAGGGCATCGACTCGGATGGCAAGCTCGATCTTTTCGGTCAGATTCTCACTTGTGATGCTGAAGCTCGCGGATTGAAGCTCGGTCTCGCGCGCGGCTAACGGCAGCATGAGATTGTGCAGCTCGGCTTGCAGTCGGCCGGACGCACCGGCGGGGGTGAACACACCATCGGCATCGAACAGGTGCGCGAACCGGCCGTTCACTGAGAATGATCCCGTCTTGCCTGCGGATTTCATCTCGGCCTGAAGCTGGAGACTGACCGAGTCGCCGGGCAGATACGCAAGCTCGCCGCGCAGATCGATCAGGTCGATCGTGCGTGGTGAGTCATTGTGCTGCTCCTTCAGATGCACAGTGATGTCGTTGAGACGAATCTTCGTCGGGGGGATGCCGCTCAGCGTCAACGGCGCTTCGGCGTGCGGTTTGGGTGATTCTGCGTCGGATTCATCAGTGGGTTCGCCCTTGACGACGAGATCGGTCAACGTGGTCGAGCCGTCCTCGCGGATTTGGCCCGACAGTGTGCCGGTGATATCGACCTCGAGCAGATCGATCGTGCCCAACCACAATGCGAAAAGTCCTGCGCTGAGATCAATGTCC